>CAZYMF010000112.1:0-15554 GCA_964648215.1 uncultured Binatia bacterium (SeqCode)
ACGCACTCGGGGCATGTGGCGAGGTCGGCGGGGATCGAGACGACGGCAGGTGCGGCCGTCTCGCTGGCGACGATGCGAAAGTCCGCAACCGCCTCCGCGGCGATTGCCTCCCAGCGCAAGGCGCGAATCGCGGCGGCAGGGGGAGGAGCCGCCGCGAGCAACTGGATGAAATCTTCGAGCGAGGTCGGCGCGCCAAAGGCTTCGATGGTCACGCCGCCGGCGTCGTTGCGGACGCGACCGGCGATGCCGCCCTCGCGGGCAAGCCGATAGACCCAGGGGCGAAAGCCCACACCCTGGACGACGCCGCGGATCTCGATGCGGCGTCCTTCGACTATGGACGGTACGGCCGGTGGGGGCTGCGTACCGGACCAGTCAGCATCAGAGTCGCTACACCGCGACGGCGCGAGCCGCATCGCGAGCGCCCCGACCCAAAGGCACGTCCGCATGCGCTTTGGGAGCGAGCTCGTAGCCGAGCAGACGGGCCTCGAGGACGACGCGCTTGATCAGTCCCGGTAGGCCGGCCTCGACGACGGACGAGCGATCGAGGCCGGACTGAACGGTCTTGGGGACCAGACCGAGAAGAATCAGCGGATCGGGCAACGAGCCCCCGGCTACCAGCTCGGTGTCGTCCAGCCTCCGAGGAGCGAGCCGGTCGAGAATGGTTGCGGCCACTTCCCCCCCTTGGAGACGAAAGAATGCTCCCGGCGGTGAGTCGACCCGAACGGCGTCGACGACGATCGCGCGCCGCGCCGAGGCCAGAAACGACGGGGTGGCACTGCCAAGAGCCTGCGCATCGACCACGGTGACCCCCTCCGGGATCGTGTAACCGGCGGCCAGCGCGCGAACAACGGCGCAGCCGAGACTGTCGTCGCCGCAGAGATCATTCCCCAGACCGAGGATCACCAGAGAGCAGGACTCGTTGCCGGGCATCATACATTCCTTTCTGGAACCACGAGCGATCAAATCGGAGAGCGAGTCGTGCACATTGGATACCAAGCGAGGTTCCTTCGTAGCTCCCGTCGGAAGGAGGGGGCATTCTCGGATCGGAATCGCTGGGCCGAGTAAATTCCCAGACTTGGGATGGGTTCGTTAGGAGCCAACTCGGTGGTCTCGAACACCGCAAGGAAGCCCGAGAGCCGGAAAGCCTGTCGGCAGAAGGAAAACGCGGGGCCGCCCGCCGACGGCGCTCGCCGGGCGCGCCACGGCGATTGCGGTGGACCACGGTGGCGCGGGATCTGCTTCGGTCAGGGCTTGGTCCGGTGCCGTCGCCGCCAGAGGAAAGCGATGAGCAAGAGCGTGGGGCCGCGCAGCTCGCGGTCGGAGATGGCCAACCATTCGCTGGGCGCAGATCACCACCTGTCGACGCTGCACGCGCTCGTCTCTCTCAGCAACGCCGATCCGTCGTTCGCCGACCACTACCTCTCCCGTGCCGAGGCCCTGCTGGCCTCCTCCTGCTCTCGCGACCGCTATTGGGCTCTCAAGACGCAACAGAGCCGCCTGCGGGAGATCACCACCGAGCTGCGGCGGACGGTCACACGCGGCGATTGGACCCGGGTGGCTTCTCTGGCTCGTGAGGGCGAGGAAATCCGCGCGCGCCTGGCCGCCGAGAGCGAGATCCTGCTCATCGCCGACGCCGTTTACGGGCCGCGCGCGCGGCACTTCAGCGCCGTGTCGCTGGGCCTCAGCGGCGTGGTCGCGCAACCCGATTCCATCCTGATCCGGTCGCGCGACGACATCCTGGCGCGCTTGCAGCGCCTGGGCACGGACGATGCGGCCTGGGCGCCATTCTACCGCGCCCGCGCCGCCCATTTCGGCGGCGTGCACGTGGCAGGCAACGGCGGATCGCGGCCGGCTCTGGACGATCGCGAGTTGCGCCAGCGCATCCTCGACGCGGTCGACAGAGGCGAATTCACGCGAATCATGAGCCTCGTCGACTCCGTCGGTGGTCACCACTCGCCGTCGGGAGACGGATCGAGGCAAGACCTTGCGGAGTCGGACGCGACACCGGAGTTGACCGGGGGGTTTCCAGGGGCGGCCGTCGCCGAGGCCGAGCGGCTCGGTCTCGAGGTGGCAACGCTGGCGGCCGCGCAGCAGCTCGAGCACTACGTCCATGCCGCCGCGCCGTCCGGCCCCGAGCCGGGAGACGGGGCTACCTGCACCTGTGGGCGAGAGTGTCCCGCGGCGATGCGGGCCGGTCTGCGCCACAACCTCGACCTCCTCATCGGCCATGCCTTCATCAACTCGGCCGGCAGCCGTTATCTGCCCACTTTCCAAGCCGAGACACTGCTGATCGAAACCTTTCCGGAGTCCGAACCCGATGCTCGCACCGCTCTGGTGGCCGAGCTGGGCCTGTCGCACCGACGGGGGCTTCCCAGGCTGGCCATCGAAGACGCGCTCCTGACCCGCGGCCCGACCATCTGCTCCAACCTCGGTCTCGATCCGACCGACTTCGCCCTCGTCTGCGTTCCCTTCGACGCCTACCTGCGCCTGGCCCCCCACCGCGGCTGGGGGCAGCAAGAGCTGTGGACCCACATGGACGGCTATCAGGTGACGCGGAATCTGGACCTCTGGGCGCTCGTCGGCGGCAACGCCCGTTTCGGCGGCTCTCACGACCTGTCGAGCGTTGCCCGCCGCTACGACTCGGATCACCTCACCGTACGGCTGGCCGTCGTGCGCCGAGATCGCCTCCTGGTTCGCTAGGCCATGTGCCGCCCAGGGAGGTGAGACCAGGAGCCGCGCAGCGGCCGGCTACTCCGACTTCTGTTCGGGCTTCGCCGCGCCGGCGCCGCCGCCCTGTTGCATCTTCATCATCGGGCAGTCTGCCGGGCAGTCGGCCATCGCCCGCTTCATCTTGCCTTGCATCGTCGCCATCTTCTCGTGCCGGGCTTGTCGCTGCGCCACCATTTCGCTGACCACGGCGGCAATCGCGTCGACCTTCTGCGGCCCGCTGGCGGCGTTCATCTTCGCCACCAGGTCGTTCAGCTTGGCGTCCGCGCTGGCCTGCTCGGCGCGCATCGACTGGCGCATGGCCATCATCTCCTGGCAGGCCGGCGGCATCCCCGCCGCTTTCCCCTGCCCCATCTTCATCCCCGGCATCATCTGGTCTTTCGGCTGCTCTTGCGCCCAAGCCGAGGACGGGGACGAGACCGGGGCGGTCCCCACGAGAGCCAGCGCGATTCCCGCCAACACGATCGTCTGCACCTTCATCAGAACCTCCTGTTGATCCAGATCTCCTGCTGCAACTGTGCAATGCCAAGATTTGAGAAGCTCATTGATCGCCGTGGTGCTCTCCCTCCGCCGTGGCGGACTGGAGCTCCGCCTTTTCGCCCGGGGTGAGCTGCGGCAGGTGACGCACGAAGGCGACGATCCTCCAGATCTCCTGGTCGGTGTGGGTCGGTCCAAAGCCCGGCATGCCGGTCATGCGCACGCCGTTCTTGATCGTCCAGAATAGCTCCCCATCGGTCATCTCCTGGGAATCCTTCTTCCACAGCTCCGGAGCGTCCGGGTGCAGGCCCTTGGCCAGCTCGGCGGGATCGACTCCCGGGCCGCCGTGACAGGCGACGCAGTTCTCGCGGTAGTGATCCATGCCGACGGCGATGTCCTTGGGATTGGCGGCGAAGGGATCCTGCGCCGTTGGCGCGGTACGCTCCAACCAGCCGTCGAAGGCGAGCTCGCCGACCGTCGTCTCGACGAAGCCCGGCTTGGGCAGGGCCGACATATCCACCAGTCCGAGCCACAGGGCGAGCAGCGGCCCGACGATGCAGGCGAGGACTCCGAGGAGAAAGCCGACGAGAACGCGCATCTTCATCTCCTTTCCGACTGATGGAGCGGGACGGGGCAGCAAGACCCCACCGTCCCTCCGAATTATGACCGAGCCGCGGGTGCGAGGGGAAGCCCACCACGCCAGTTTCTCCGCCACCGCCACCGCCGCCTTGCGGTCCCGGATCGGCGGATTGGTGATGCAGGGCGACGGCCGGGGCGGGGAAAAGCGGTCAGGCCGGAACGCGAGCGACGACGGCTCTCCGCTCGGCGACAGTGCCATCAGCCGCGGGAAGTCCTCGGTACGGCGGCGATGGGCTCACGAGCCCGCGGCCTGTGCGCACAAGGCCGCGGCCCGCTCCCGCTCAGCTGGGGAACTCTTTCATGTAGGCGATCAGCGCCTTGATCTCCTGGTCGTTCAAGTTCTGGTCGGGCATGATGATGTCGCCGAACTCGTGGGTCCAGGTCTGCAGCTTCTCGTCCTTGGCGACAACGGCGGCAGGGTCCTTCAACCACCTGGCCAGCCACCGATCGTCGCGGCGCTGCGTGACTCCCGCGAGATCCGGACCGATCAGCGCGCCGCCGCCGACGCGATGGCAGGTATTGCAGCCGCGGTTCTCGAACACGTAGCGCCCCTGCTGGGCCGGCGCGCCGGTCGCCGGCGGTGGTGCCGGCACCTGGCGAACCACCGGCTGGATCGCCGGCGGCCGCTTGCGCGCGGCGGGAACGTACTGCGGCGGGAAGCTGATCCGCCGCCAGCTCAGCATGAGCAGGGCGAGCGCCTTGGCCTGCTCCTCGTTGAGACGATAGTTCGGCATGCCGCTCCGCTTGACGACCTTCTGCGGACTCTCGAAATGCTGGATCTGCCAGTTCAACGCCGTCTTCTCGCCCGTCACCGTCGCGAAGGGGAGCAGCTCGGGATTGTTGTCGCCGTCATAGGTCAGATCCGACGAGCCCAGGCCTCCGCCCCCCTCGAGGCCGTGACACGACACGCAGCGCTTCTTGGCAAAGATTGCCTTGCCCATGTTGATCAGATCCATTCCCGGCGTCATGTCGTCGGGCCGGTGGCAGGTGTTGCACTTGATCTCCATGAGCTGCGCCTGTGTGAGCCCATACTTCGCCGCCAGGGCAGTGCTCAGCAGCGGATCGTCCCAGTGCTTCACCAGGCCGTGCGCTCCCGCTTCATCGGTGGCGTAGCCCTGGCCGCCGTGGCAGGACGTGCAACCGAAGGTGGGAAACGGATGCTTGGCCATGTACGGCAGCTTCGGGTGCGGTCGCCACAGCGGCGGCAGATCGGCGAGGGTGGAGATCGATCCGTCGTAGTTCACGTGGCAGCTGATGCAGCGGTCGACGCGATCGAGCGCCGGCAACCAGATCTGCTCGATGTTGTCGGGCACGGCGGCGGCAGCCGAGTAGGCACCGCGGCTGAGCAGATAGTGGCGAAACGCCTGCTGCTGGTGGTGCCATTCCGGAGTGTACTCTCGATACGCCACCACCAGCACGGCCAGCAGCGAGGCGACCGATGCGATCAGCAACGGCCAGAAATCACGATTGTCGCCGAATAGTTTGCGCATACCACCGCCTCATTCACAGCCGGGTCGGCAATTGCGGCCAGGCCTGCCACGGCCAGTACAGTTGCCAGTACGGCCCACGCATCAAGAGTCCGATCAGCACCAGGACGGCGATCGCGACCGCCACCAGAGCGAAGACCGTGTTCTGCATGCGGCGCTCGGGCGGAAACCACTTGCCGATCGTGCGCAACGGGGTGCGATCGAGGAACGGCCACACCGCCGCCGCCGTAAGTAGGATTCCCGGGATGATGATTCCGCCCACGAGGCCGCCGCTGATCGTAATCTCTCCCATCCGTATGGTGGTGACGGCCAGCAGCTCCTGGAGCCACAGGAAGTACCAGGGCGCCTTGGCCGGGTTCGGTGTCAGGCTGGGATTGGCTGCCTCCTCGAGCGGCGCACCTGAAATCAGGCTGAGGACGATGGTCACGGTGAAGACGGCAAGGAAAACCAGGATCAAGCGGCGCAAGACGTGCGGGGACGAAGCGACGGTCGCTTCGTCGGCCTGCGGCCGGGCCGCCCGCGTCTCGAGACTCGTGCCCGGCGTCACTCCGAACAGAGAGTAGGTCTTCCCCTCCGCGGGAGACGTCCGGGCAGCCGCCGGCGGCAACGCGGCGGCCGGGTCCGTGACCGCCAGGCCGCCGTCTCGGCGCACCCGCCACATGTGGTAGGCGAACAGCACCAGGACGGCGCCGGGCAGCACGACGACGTGCAGGACATAGAACCGCACCAGCGCGCTCTGGCCGATCTGCGTGCCGCCGAGCAACACGAAACGTATGCTCTCTCCGACGACGGGCACTTCCTTGGCGATGTTGGTTCCCACCGTAACTGCCCAGAAGGCCAACTGGTCCCACGGCAGGAGGTAGCCGGTGAAGGACAGCAGCAGCGTCAACAGCAGCAGCACCAGGCCCACCAACCAGTTCACCGCTCGCTGCGCCCGATACGCGCCGGTGAAGAAGACGCGCAGCATGTGCAGGAACACCACCAGCACCATCAGGTGCGCCGCCCAGCGATGCTGGTTGCGCAGCAGCCAGCCGAAGCCGACAACGTAGTCGATGTCCTTGATGCTCCAGTACGCCTTGTCCGTCGACGGGACGTAGAAGAACATCAGCAGGACCCCGGTGACGGTCAGGATCAGAAAAAGGAAAGCGGAGATCGCCCCCAGCCAGTAGCTATAGCGCCATCCGAAGCTCTCCTCGTCGACCTTGGCGGGGAACCAGTGCAGCCACAGGTTCTCGACGATCGCCGTGCTGGCCTCCCGTTCGCTCGCCGGACTCCAGGTCCAGGTGAGCCAACGCCACAACCGTGTCAGTCGGATGCGCATGCTTCTCTCTTTCTCCATCGCTCGGCCGCAGCGCTGTCACACAACCGCAAAGCGGTACGTGGAGGGCACCGTCTTGGCCGAGTCCACCACCAGGAACCCGTCGCCCGACATGCTCAGCGGATACCAGGGCAGCGGGCGGGGCGCGGGCCCGGCGAAGCGCTTGCCGTTCGCCCGAAACTTGCTCCCGTGGCACGGGCAATCGAACTGTCTGCCCTCTCCGTTCCATTCCACGGTGCAGCCGAGATGCGTGCAGACCGCCGAGATCACGTGGAACTGGTTGCGCTCGCGAACCACGAACAGCTTGTGCTTGGGAACGAAGGTAACCCCTTCGGGGTACTGCGCCGGCTTGCCGAGCTTGAACTTCTTCGACGGCTCGTAGAGAACGCGCGGCACGAACGCGCGCACGACGCCTCCGAACTGCGTCGCGATCGCGGCCACGACGGACCACTGACCGATCCACTGCAAGAAACGGCGGCGCTCGGGTTTAGCGACTGGGCACATCGGACTCCTCCTCGAAACGAAACCGCTCCATCGTGATCGCTCCGGTCGGGCAGCGAATGGCGCACAGCGCGCAGCGAATGCAGCGTTCCTCGGCGTAGAGAAACGCGGTGTGCCGCTGGTCGGCCGGCGCCAACGCGGCGACGGTGACCTGGTCGGCGCCGTCGAGCGCCAGTGATTCGACGGGCACGAAGCTGATGCAGTTCTCCGGGCAGATGTCGGCGCAACGCGCGCACAAGACGCAGAGATCGCGGTTGTAGATCGGGTGCACGTGACAGGAGAGACAGCGGTCGGCCTGCTGGCGCGCCTCGGCCTCGGTGTAACACTCCTCGACCTCGGTGATGCCGGTGCGCCGGTCCACCGGGACCACCGGCACGTGGCGGGCAATCTGCTCGTAGCGGTCCGGCATCCGGTAGCTGTCCAACGGCTGCTCCTCGACCACGATCCGCATGGTCGGGCGCGTCCGACCACCGCTGAGGTAGGCGTCGATCGCCGCCGCGGCACGCTTGCCGTGCTCCGCCGCGGTGATCAGCAGGCCGGGGGGGAAGGCGCCGTCACCGCCGGCGAACACCCCCGGCGCGGTGGTCGCCAGGCTTTCGGCGTCGACCTTGATCGTTCCCGCCGGCGTCAGCTCGATCCCGTCCTCGGGCTGCAGGAAACCGTAGTCCGGCCGCTGCCCGATGGCGAGAAGTATGGTATCGGCCTCCACGATGCGCTCACTCCCCGGCACGAAGATCGGGTTGAATCGCCCCTGGTCATCGAACACGCGCCCGCACCGGATCAGCTCGATGCCGGTGGCGCGCCCGTGCTCGCCGACGATGCGCTTGGGGCCCCACCCGGGCTCGAACTCGATCCCCTCCTCGCGCGTGACATCCATCTCCTCGCGACCCTGAACCGAGCGCATGGCGGGCATCTCCGCCGGCCCCTCGAGGCTCACCACGGAGACGTCGAGCGCCCCGCGGCGACGAGCCTCGCGGGCGGCGTCGAGAGCGACGCGCACCTCCGTACCGACGATGCGCCCCAGCTCCTCGGCCGCCCGCTCCGCTCCGCTCAGCAGCACCCGCACCGCGGTGCGGGCCGCGTCGAGCGCCACCAGGCCGCCGCCGACCACGACGACACGCCGGCCGACCTCGACCCGGTAGCCGCGGTTGACGTTGAGCAGGAAGTCGATGGCTTTGATCACGCCGTCGTAGTCGCTGCCGTCGATGGCGAGGTTGCGCCCTTGCCCGGCGCCGATGCCGAGGAAGACGGCCCCGAAGCCCTGGCCGCGAATCTCGCGCAGGCCGAAGTCCTTGCTGAGCGGCCGGTTGAAGACGAACTCGACTCCGAGGTTGCGGATCTCGTCCACTTGCCGGTCGATCACCTCGCGCGGCAGGCGGTACTCGGGGATGCCGTAGCGCATCATGCCGCCACCGTGCTCCATCGCCTCGAACACCGTGACCTGGTAACCCATCAGCGCCAGGTCGTGGGCGCAGGCCATGCCCGCCGGCCCCGCGCCGACGACGGCCACCTTGCGGCGCGCGCCGCGCCGCTGCGTCAATGCCTCCTGATGACCGGGCGTCGTGCTCTGTGTGGCCCCGCGCACCGCCGCCGGGATGGCATCGACGGTGAGCGGCGAGAACGACTCCGGGCCGAAGCGCTCGGTGACGAAGCGCTTCAGCGGACGGATCGCCACGGGCTCGTCGATCGTGCCGCGGCGGCAGGCGTCCTCACACGGCGCGCCGCAGGTCCGCCCGCAGATCGACGCGATCGGGTTCGGCGAGCGCGCCACGGCGTAGGCCGCTTCGTCCTTCCCCGCGCCGATGAGCTGCACGTAGCGTCCCGCGTCGGTCTTGACCGGGCAGGCGGCGACACACGGCACGTTGTCGCGAAACCAGTTGAGCGGCCGGATGACCGCCCGCACCTTGTCGGCACCATCGCTCATTTATGGCCGGCGTCCTTGTGCGCGGCGCCCTTGGCTGCCGGCTGTTTGCAGAACCCTCGTACGAACTTGATCAGCCCGTGGATCTCGGCGTCGCTGAGGGTTCCGCCCCACGGCTGCATGTCCGCCGACATACCGACGGCATCGCCGCCCTCGCTGATGACCTTGAACAGCTCGTCGTCCGACCGCTTCTGCATGTTGGCGCAGTCGGCGAAGTCGCGCGGCTTCGGATTGAGCATGGCCGCCCCGGGGCCGTCGCCCTTGCCGTGGTCGCCGTGACACTTTCGACAGAAGGTCTGATAGTTCTCTTTCGCCTTGGCCAGTGAGGCATCGTCACCGGCCGTCGCCTTCGAAGCCAGTTGCGGCAGCCAACCCACCAAGACCAGTGCACAGGCTACGACCCAGATTTTCTTCATTCCGATACTCTCCCTTCCTTCGCTTTCTCTCACCGCCAGGTGTTCTCGGTCAGCGGCACGTCAACCATCTCGTTGCTACCACCACGTGTTGAACGGCGGGGTCTGCCAGTCGTCGACGCCGTCATCGGGCGCAAACACGATGGAACCGGCGCCGATATCCGGATACGCGTAGTACCAGATCGTCTTGGCGTTCACCGTCATCGTTCGCTGCGGAGGGCCGAGGAGAGCTTTCACCTCCTCCGGTGTCATCCCGTGGTCGATCCGATGCCAGTGGTCCCGCGCACTCGCGCTGGACACGGTGGTCGCGGGCGCCGCGGGCTGCAGCGCCTGCGGCGGCGCAGTGCTCGGCTGCCCCGATGCGGCACTCGCCGGCGCCGGAGCCGCGCTCGCCTCGGGGGAGCTCACCTTCGACTCCGGCGAGAGCCGTGCTTCCAGCCGCTCGACGCGTTGGTCGAGACGCTGGACAACCTGCTTCAATTCACTCACTTCCTGCCGCAAGGCCGTGATCTCGCCGGTCTCGGCTCGCGCCGCCGGCGGCAGGGCCACCCACAGCAGCGAGGCGACCATGGCCGCTCCGATCCACGCATGTCGCGATGTGCTTGCCATGATCGCCTCCTGCAGAACCCTCGAATCAGAACATGAGCCAGGCCAGGAGATAGAGGGTGTTGTTGTCGAAGGAGCTGCGGCCGGATCCGTCGTAGTTGTTCGTACGGCCGTTGAACTGCATGTACGCGGTATAGAGGAGCGACAGCCGGACGTTCTGCCACGGGAAGAAGCCGATCTCCGCGTTCAGGCCGTTGCTGTTGGGGCTACCATTGGCGCTACCTTCGATCTCGGCGGGTGAGTACATCCCACTGTCGGATGTGCCGTGGGTCATGAAGTAGCCGAGCGCCAGGGACAAGCGGCTGCGCAGGTGGTAGATCGCGTCCAGCCGGAAGGTGTGGAGCTTGTTGCTGTGGTTCGACGAGTCGCCGGCGCCGTACGTCGCATCGAGCTGCTGGTTCTCGTAGATGTAGGTCGCGTGCGCCGAGAGCCAGTCCTTGCCGAAGGGGCGCTCGAACTGCGTATCGAAGGCGACGTCGGTGTACTTGTCCGTGCTGCCGGAGACGCCGGACGGGTAGAGCTGGGCAAACATGCCGTAGGTTCCCACTTCGAGGTAGTTGGTCCCCAAGTTCTGTTGCCACGCCAGTCGCCAGTACGGTGCCACGTCGCGGATCGTGTCGCTATCCGCGCTCGAGGGGGGCTGCGAGCTGCCGATGTGGGCGGAGCGGTACAGCGTCACCGTACCGTAGAGATGTTTGTTCCACAGACCGTATGCACCCAAACCGGCGACCTGCTGCCCCAGACCTCCGTCGATGAGCGCCGCCGCCGCCGGCGTGGGCGCCGACTCGGAGGCAGCAAACGGCCATCCCCACGCCGGTGTGGTGTGCCACAGATCCTCGACCGTCGGGTTGTTGTTCAGCGTGATGCCGTAGATGAGCTCCTTGCGGCCGAGCTGCGTGCTGTCCGAGTAGCGAATGTCGGCGTTGTCGAGAGCAAAGTGATCATCCTGGCCGGCGTACGTGGCCTGAATGAACGTCCCGATGTGCGGCGTAATCTCTCCGGCCAGGAAGAGGCTGAGCTGCTGCGGAAATTCGACATTGCCGTTCTGCGTGCCCGGCTGCTTGGTGTCGGTTCGCGTGACCGACGTCTGCAGCATGACCGACAGCGGGAAGGTTCGGTTGATTTTCAGCGCGGGAGCCTGGGCGGTTCCCGGCTCCTCGAGCTCCTTCATCCCCTGCGCGGTGTAGCCGTGCAGCTTGAAGGCCCGTCCGAACGGAGTCAGCTCGAGGAAGACCGTGTGACACGAAGAGCACGCCAACCCCGTCTGGCGGGCGAAGCTCGGCACCGCGTAGGCGTCGCGGGCAGTGAACGTCACTGCCGCGAGCAGTAGAAGACCGACCGAGAGAGCTCGACTGGTCGCGCACCTCGTCGTCGTTTGCCAACCTGCAGTCCAAAAACCTTTCATCGCCTCCTCCTTGTTTGGACCGTCCGCCCTGCGCAGAGCAGACCCGGCCCGGTGGACATACTCCGGCCGTGGATGCCCGTTCCGCAGTGCCAGGAGCCATCGCTCCTCGGACGCGCGGGCGGCCGCGACCCCCCCTTGCCTTTCCAAAACCGCTCGCCCGGTTTCCCCAAGCGACGTGCCGCTGAACGCGTGCTGATCCTGTTGCCTCACCTCTCGTCTGCGCTGCCCCTTTCAGCAGGACGCGTGCCGCGCAGGCAGCAGGCCCCGTCGAACCGGCTGCGGCCGGGAGGACGCTCGACACGGCACCATGGGTCGTGGGCGTGAGAATCGGGCGAGTGGATGTCTTGCGGGGCTGCGAGTCTCCCCAAAATGGCAGAGCTGGCGGGCCAAAGCGGAGGCGTCAGCAGGCGCTCGGCGGCCGGCACGGCCGTCGACCCGGCTGGCGACTCGCAGAGTTGCGAGTCCGCCGCTCAGCGCTCGGAGAGCTGGTACTTGGCCAGCCGCCGGTACAGAGTGGCGGGGTCGACCTCGAGCATGCGGGCCGCGCGCTCGCGATTGCCGCCGGCGGCGCGGAGGACCCAGGCGATGTGGCGGCGCTCGAACTCCTCGACCGCATCGCGCAGCGCCGTGGGCAGATCGCTGGCCGCCTGGAGCTCGGACGGGAGGTGGGAGACGTCAAGGAGATCCGCCTCGCACAGGATACAGGCGCGCTCGATCACGTTGGACAGCTCGCGCACGTTCCCCGGCCACGGGTAGCCGAGGATCACTTTCATCGCCTGATTGGAGACCGTCGGGGGCGTCTTCCCCTGCGCGCGCGAATGCAGCGTGACAAAGTGCGCGACCAGCGCCGGAATGTCCTCGCGGCGGTCGCGCAACGCGGGCAGCTCGATACGGAACACGTTCAGGCGGAAATACAGATCCTGCCGAAAACGACCGTCGGCGATCGCCTCCTCGAGGTTGCGATTCGTCGCCGCGACGAGGCGAAACGTGGCCTGCACGGGACGATCGGCACCGACGGGCAGTACCTCGCCGCTCTCGATCGCGCGCAAGAGCTTCACTTGAGCCGGTATGGGCAACTCACCCAGCTCATCGAGGAAGACGGTGCCGCCCTGCACGCTGCGCAGCAGCCCCTCGCGCCGGCGGTCGGCACCGGTGAAGGCGCCTCGCTCATGGCCGAAGAGCTGCGATTCGATGAGCTCGTGCGGCAACGCGGCGATGTTGATGCCGAGGAACGCGCGCTCCTTGACCGCGGAACGGGCATGAAGAGCGCGCGCCACCAGCTCCTTTCCGGTGCCGCTCTCGCCGGTGATGAGGACGGTGGTGTTGGTCGGGGCCACCTTATCGATGAGCTCGAAGACCTGCCGGATCGCCGGGCTCTCGCCGACAATACCGTGAAACCCGAGCCGGCTGGACAGATCGCGGCGCAGTCGCACGACCTCGCTTTTGAGCGCACGATAGGCGATCAAGTTCTCCACCCGCTTGAGCAGATCTTCAAAAACCACGGGTTTGAGCAGATAGTCGTGCGCCCCGAGGCGCAATGCCTCCACGGCCGACTCGATCGAGGCGTACGCCGTCATGATCAGAACCGAGGTCTCCGGCTGTGTGGCGACGAGGCGTTTGAGCAGCCCGATACCGTCCAGGTGCGGCATGCGCAGATCGACGAGAGCCAGGGCATAGTCGTCGGCGGTAATACGCGCCAGCGCCGCCGCGCCGTCGCCGACACCATCGACGATGTATCCGGCGCGGGCGAGGAGCTCCACCAGGTTCGCCCGCAAGATGTCCTCGTCTTCGGCAACCAGTATCCGCTCGTTCATGTCGTCGCGCCGCCTCCCGGGACCGCCTCTACCGGCAGGAATATCGCAAAAACGGTTCCACGGCTGTCGGTGTGCTCGATCTTGAGCTCCCCCCCCATCCTCTCGACAATGCCCTTGCTGACGAACAAGCCCAGACCCGTTCCCCGTTCCGGCGCCTTGGTGGTGAAGAAGGGCTCGAACAGCCGCTCGCGGAGCTCGGGGGCAATGCCGGATCCCGTGTCCCGAACTCGCACGATCACCCACTCGCTCCGCGTGCAGGTCTCGAACTCCAGAGTGCCACCTTCGGGCATGGCATCGAGGCCGTTCAACCCGAGGTTCAACAGGACCTGAAACAAGTGGTCTTCCTTCGTGCGGATGCCGGGGAGCTTGGCGGCGAGGCGACGGGCGACGGTGACCGTCCGGGAGCGGGGATCGTGACTGAGCAGCCGCGTGACGTCCTCGACGACCTGATTTGCCGACACCAGCATGAGAGCGTCACGGCGCCGGCGGGTGAAGTCCACCAGCTCGCGCAGCATGCGTGAGATTCGGGCAACCTCCCTGCTGACCACGGCGAGCGTCTCCTGCTGCCGGTCGGGTTGCTGGCGGGCAACCTGGAGCTGGGATTCGATTGCCGCCAGCGGATTGCCGATGTCGTGAGCGACGCCCGCCGCCAGCAGGCCGAAGGCGGCCATCTTCTCCTGATGCATCATCTGCATCTGAATCTGCTTCTCGGCGGTGACGATCCGCCCGATCTCGATGACCGATTCGACCCGGCCATCCGCCGCGAAGACCGGGTAGGTCTCGATCCCGACGGGTTCGCGGCCGTTGCCGGTCTGCTGCGAGCGTTCCTCCGACGCGGCGCGACCGGTGGCAAACGTGCGCGAGGCGGCGCACTGTTCACAGGGCTCGGTCCGCCCCTCGAACGCCCGATAGCACGGCGTGCCGACGAGACCCGGGCCGTACAGGCGCACGGCGGCCGCGTTGGCCTTGATGACCCGGTAGGATCGATTGATCACGATCACCCGGTGGTCGATCGAGTTCAACAACAGCTCGGAGAACTCGCGACTGTCCCGCAGCTCACGCGTCCGTGCCGCGATGCGCTGCTCCAGCGTGTGCTGCGAGTCCCAGAGCGCCAGGCTCATGCGGTTGAAGGTCGTCGCCAGCTCGGCGATCTCCCGCGAGCCGCCCGGCCGCACGGTTTCGCCGGTGGCGCCCGACGCCATGCGTTCGGCGGTGCGCGACAACGACTGGAGCGGCGACACCACGGTGCGCCAGCTCCAGACGGCAGCGGCAAGCACGATCAGCGCGAGGCCGGCGGCCGCGATCGCGGCCTGGCGCTCCAGCCGCCGCAGGGGAGCCAGGGCGTGCGCAACGGGGACCTCGGCGGCCACGCCCCAGCCGAGCAGCGGAATCGGCGCGTAGGCGGCCAGCGCCTCGGCCCCGGAGCTCAAGAGATGGCGCCCTTGCCACGGGTGCGCCAGGTCGGGCAACGTGCGACCGTCGACGAGGAACCGCCGATGGGACGCATGGCGGGCGGCTTCGAGAGAACCGTCCACGATCTCGCCCCGCTGGTCCAGCAGGTACAGCGTCGCCCGGCTGGTGCGCGCTCGATGGCCTTGGACCAGCTGCTGATGGATGTCGAAACCGAAACGGGCGCAAACGATGCCCAGGAGTTCGCCGCGCTCGCCTGCAACGGAGGTGGCAAACAGCAGGTTCGGCGGTTGCTCTCGGTCGGAGACGGCGCGAATCTCGGGATGGCTGGCATGGGCGCGCATGCAATCCGGATCGGCAACCAGCGGTCTGGAGTCTCCATGAGCCGAGGTCGACAGCAGCAGCCTGCCGGTTGGCGAGATGATCTCAATCTCCTCCACCGGGCTGAGACCACTCATCTTGGCTTGCACGGCGCGTAGCTCGTCGCGAGCCTGGAGGCGCTCGCTCCTGTCCGCAGCGCTCAGATTCCGGGCCAGATCCGCCAGGTGGCGATCGTTCGCAAGGGCGGAGACGAAACGGTCATCGGCGTTCTGCACGTACAGCATGACTCGCGAAGCCTCGAGTGAGGCGACGTTGCTGACGTTCTGGACAGTGGCCTCGGAAAGGTAGTGGCGCGACTGGAGATATCCCCAGAGGCTCGAGACACACAGCGGCAGGCCGAGAAAGACGGAGATGAGAAGCAACAGCCACTGCCCCAGACTCAAGAAACGGCGGTCCGCGGTCGTCGCATCGGCGTTTCTGGGGGCGGATTCAGCCATCCCTAATCGCCCCAGCCG
>CAZYMF010000113.1:0-11105 GCA_964648215.1 uncultured Binatia bacterium (SeqCode)
GAGTCGCAAGCTTCGAGTCACAAGCTCCGAGCCGGACAACGCTCTGTGGCTTTGCGCTTTCAACTTTGACCTTTCACCTCTCCGACTTCTTCTCCTGGCGGGCATCCGACTCCAACGGTTGGCGAGAGCAAGACAACCCTGCATCACCGCCACGGCCGACCGCGGCGTCCGCCATGGCTTGGGTCGGTGAATGGATGCGAGCGAGTGTCCGAGGCAGAAGAGGCTGCGGCCGTCGCTCGCAGACGAGGCCCATTTGCCCGCGTCCGGGGCGCGGAGAAGGGAGTGGCGAGGGAAGGACCAGCGCCCTTCTGGTCCTTCCCTTGCCGGGGCGCAGGGGCGAAGCCCCGCAACCGGCGCAACGGAGTCACTCGCAGCCGTTGCGTGTGAGCACGACAGGTCTCCTGCCGGGCTCTGCCCCTGCACCCCCCCGAGGAGGAAACCGAAAGGCGCGGTTTCCGCCTCGGGTCGCCGTCGCCGCGCAGCGGTGCGCGTGAACCGCCCGAGCGAACGCGCTAAGATCGGCACGGCTCTTACGCCAGCGGAGGACGATATGCTCAGCGCTCGCAATCAGCTCAAGGGGAAGATCAAGTCGGTGAAGCTCGGTAACGTGATGGCGGAGGTGGTGCTGGACGTGGCCGGGGTCGAGGTGGTGTCGGTGATCACCCGCGGCTCGGCGGAGAAGCTGGGGCTGAAGGTGGGCGACACGGCGACCGCGGTCATCAAGTCGACCGAGGTCATGATCGCCAAGGACTGACATCCTCCCTTTCCGATGGCGGATATTTCCGCCCGTCCGGCGTGCGTCGGAAGGCCGTCTTTCGCCTTTTCCGGCAGCGTGGGCTAAATGCGTCTTGCCATGAGATCGACCTGGGTGGCGGTTGTGGCGCTGTTGCTGGCGGGCGCGGTGCGGGCGCAGGTGGCGACGCCGAGCGCCGGGCCCAACGCGGGCGACCTGCAGGGGGTGCTGCGCGACTACGTCGGCGAGCTGCAGACCTCGTTGCCACCCTTGCAGCAGCGGCTCAAGGACGAGGAGGCATCGCTGCGCCAGTTCGAGCAGTACCTGCGCCGCATGCGTTCCGACGCCGCGGTGCAGCGCACCTTTCTGGCGCTGGGCAACATGCGCGCTCCCGCTCTGGCCCAGGCCCTGCGCAACTGGCAGGGCTGGGAGACCATCGCGCGTGACCATCTGGGCTCGGCCTCCGCGCTGGCCGCCGACACCGACCAGAGCCGCCAGGACGAGGAGGATCGCTGGACGTTGCTCGGCGATCAATCGCAGCAGCTGGCGGCGACCCTGGGCAACGTCTACGCCGAGGCCAAGGCGCTGCACGAGAAGAAGCTGGAACTGCTCTCGCGGTTGCAGGGCCTGGCGCAGCGCCACGTGAAGGACGCGAAGGCGGCGGTCGGGATCTGCGACGACGTCGAGGCGGCGATCCGCCAGACGGTCGAGCGCCAGCACCAGCGCTTCCTGTGGACACGCGTGGGGCTGGCCAAGCTGCCGTCGACACTGACGGAGACCGGCGGCGACCTGGCCTTGATGGTGGCGCCGTTCACGACCGCCTCGTGGCAGGACTGGGCGCAGCTGATTCGGGAGGTCGTGCTCGCCAACTGGGTAGCGGTGCTCACCGGCCTGGTTTTGCTCGTCGTCGTCTTGTGGCGCAGCCGCGTGTTGAAGAGCTACCTCGGCGGCGCCAAGGCCGCGGCGCAGAAGCGCGGGCCGCCGCACGGCCGGCCGCAGCGCTTCGTGGCGGCGCTCCTCGCCGCGTTCGGCCGCTCGCTCGTCACGGGAGCCATCGCCGCCGCCGCCGTGCTGATCCGGCTCGGCCTCGGCGACCGCACCCCGCCGTGGAGCCAACCTTTGCTCAGCCTGGCCATGGCCCTGTTCGTCTGGCGGCTGGTGTACGCGCTGGTGGGCACGACGCTCGACCCGGCGCGGCCGGAGTACCGGCTGACGGCCATGGACGACCGGGCCGCCGCGTGGTGGCGGCAGCGGCTGCGGCGCGTGGTGCTGTGGCTGCTGTGGGCCACCGTCAACGCCTCCCTGGTCGAGCGCAGCGGGCTCACCTCTCCCTCCCTGGTGCTGGCGTTCGTCGTCATCGAGCTCCTCGCCCTGCGTTCGGTGACGAGTGTTCTGCACGACGAGCGGCTGGCGGCGGCGCGCGTGCGCGCGGCCGTGGCGGTCTGGGGCCGGCGCTTTCGCCAACTGGCTCGCGCCGGCATGCTGCTGATGATCGCGCTGTCGGGCTTCGGTTTCCTCAATCTGGCCTGGTACGTCGGCTGGGGGCTGCTCAAGAGCGTGGTCGTGCTGGCGCTCGCGGCCGTGCTGTGGCGCCTGGGCGAGGATGTCCTGGCGCAGTGGGATTCCGGCCTGTCCCTGGCGGTGCGACGATCGGCGGCGGCGGCGTGGACCTCTCTGATCGCGGCGCTGGTGGTGGTGGTGATGCCCTTCGCCTGGGGCATCGAGGGCTCGCTCTGGGGTCTGTTGCAGCGCGTGCTGGGTTTCGGGATCGCCGTGGGAACGCGCCAGCTCACGGTGCTGCGGCTGGTAGTGGCGGCGCTGTGCCTGATCGGCGCCTGGCTCTTCGGGCGGCTCCTCGGCGTGGCGCTCGAGCGCCGGGTGTTTCCGCGCACGCCGATCGACGTCGGCGTGCGCACGGCCATCGTGCGGTCGATCGGCTACGTGCTGATCACCATCGGCGCCCTGGCGGCGGTGCGCACGCTCGGTTTCGATCTCACCAACCTGGCGATCATGGCCGGCGCCCTCGGCGTCGGCATCGGCTTCGGTCTGCAGACGCTGGTGAGCAACTTCGTCAGCGGCCTCATCATTCTGTTCGAGCGGCCGTTCAAGATCGGCGACATCCTCGAGCAGGACGGCGTGTACGGCTACGTCCGCCGCATTCGCGCGCGCAGCACGGTGCTGCGGACCTTCGACGAATCGGAGATCGTACTGCCCAACGCCGACCTGCTGTCGCACAAGATCACCAACTGGACGCTCACCGACAACCGCGCCCGGGTGACCGTCTCGGTGGGGGTGGCATACGGCTCGGACGTGGTCAAGGTGCGCGAGACGCTCTACCGGGTGGGCAAGGAGCACCCGCGCGTGCTCGCCGAGCCGCAGGTGTACTTCACCAACTTCGGCGACAGCTCGCTCGACTTCCGCTTGATGGTGTGGATCGACATCCGCGAGCGGCTAAAGGTGCTGAGCGACCTGCACTTCGCCGTCGACGCCGCCTTCCGCGAGGCCGGCATTCAGATCCCGTTTCCGCAACGCGACGTACACTTCTTTCCGAAGGGCTGATCTTGATGAGAGAGATGAGAGAAAGGAATGTTTCCGATTTCGCCGCTCGCGCGGATTTCTCCGGTCGAGCCCGGTGCGCGAGCGAAAAGGGCGAGGGCGACGAAGTGCGCGGCGCTCTTCTCGCACTCCGTCACTCGTCAATGACTCGTGCAAGCAGGCGCATGCGGCGCTTGCCGAGAACCTGAGCGCGTAGTTGGTGTCGCTCGCGACGCTCGTTCGCGCGACGGCGCGCGTCGCACGTCTCATCGAGTGAAACGGAGGCGCGCGCATGGTGAATTTGTTTCCGCGCAGCGGGTGAAGGGAAAAAAAATCTTGACATCATTTCGGTGCGGGACTAATACGAGCCCCTCTTCAGCAACTGGTCCGAAAACTTTTTTGCGAACGAAATGAATCTTGTCGGATGCGCGCGCTGCCTTCCTTGTGGGGAAGGAGGGGCGGGCGTGTTGGGGGTGACCTGTGCATGGAGGTGTGGAGGGGCGGAGGATCTTGGCGCGGTGGCGGTGACTTACTGCGTTGTCCCCAGCTGGGGATAACCGGCGCGCGCTCCGACAAGCTCGTTAGACGACCGGCGTACGGGGGATGGGCACGCATGCAGGAACTGTGGGCGACGGCGCTGCCGGTGCTGCGGCAGCAGGTGGGCGAGCGGAACTTTGTCACGTGGATCGAGCCGATTTGCTGCGCGACCGATGACGAGGGGTTGCGGCTCGAGGTGCCGAACCGATTCTTCCAGGACTGGATCAGTCGGCACTTCCTGAGCACGATCCGCAGCACGCTCGCCGCCGTCGCCACTCATCCCTGCGCGGTGCGCGTGGTGGTGAGCGACGACTGGTCGGCGCCGCTGCCGGCGCCGTTGCCGGCGCGACCGGCGCGACGCGAGGCGCCGGAGCGGGGCCGGCGCGCGCCGAAGATCGGTCGCCTGGTGCCGGAATATACGTTCGACACGTTCGTCGTCGGCGATGCCAACCAGGTGGCCTATCATGCGGCGATGGCGGTGACCGAGACCCCCGGGCGGCGCTTCAACCCGCTGTTCCTGCACGGCGGCGTCGGCCTCGGCAAGACGCACCTGGCCAACGCGCTGGCGCACGAGATGCTCGCGCGCCAGCCGCGGCAGCGCCTCGCCTGCCTGGCGGCCGAGACGTTCATGAACTCGCTGATCACCTCGCTGCGCCAGGACCAGATGGGGGTGTTTCGCGATCGTTTCCGCCTCGTCGATACCTTGATTCTCGACGACGTGCAGTTCCTCGCCGGCAAGGAGCGCACGCAGGAGGAGTTCTTCCACACATTCAACACCCTGCACGGCAGCGGCAAGCAGATCGTCTTGACCTCGGACAAGGCGCCGGCGGACATCGCCGGGCTCGAGCAGCGGCTCAAGAGCCGCTTCGAGGGCGGCATGATCGCCGACGTCCATCCGCCGACGCCGGCGATGCGGGTGGAGATCCTCCAGCGCAAGGCGCGCACCCTGGGCTGCGAGCTGCCCGGCGAGGTGACGGCCCTGCTCGCGCACAGTGGGGGCCCGAGCGTGCGCGAGCTCGAGGGGGCGCTCACCCGGGTGATCGCGGCGGCGACGCTGCGCGGGCTGCCGATCACCCTGGACCTGGCGCGACAGACGCTCGGGCCGCTGGCCGCGCGGCGGGCGGCGGCGTCCGTGGAGACGGTGCAGGAGGTGGTCAGCGAGCACTTCGGTGTGTCGCTCGACGAGCTCAAGTCGCATCGCCGCAACCGCGAGCTGGTGCTGGCGCGGCAGGTGGCGATGTATCTCAGCCGCACCGTCGCCGACGGATCGTTTCCCGCCATCGGCGAGAAGTTCGGCGGCCGCGATCACTCGACGGTGATGCACGCCGTGCGCGTGATCGAGGGCCGGCGCGGCACCGACCGTGCCCTGGCCGACGCGCTGGTGACGCTGGAGAGCGCCCTGCGCCGCCGCGTCGCGGCGTGAGTGGGCATCGTGCTCCGCACGCGTGGTGGTTTTGTTCCACTTGCCAGCAGCATCAGAACCCGAGGTTCACGGGTAATAGTGGGGGCGCGTGGGCACGGGTCCCCTCTCCTTACCAAGGAGAGGGACAGGGTGAGGTTGCACGCGGAACGTTGCCGTGCGCCCCGTTCCCCCTTCCAGCAATCTGAAATGCCGACCCCCGACGCGCCGCCTCCCGCCGCGTCGCGTTGACAAACTCGCCTGCGGCAGGAAGAGTAGGCCGCTACTCGCTCCGGTGCAGGAAGATTTCGATGGGAAAGTCGCGCGGACCGTGCCCGTGGATCTGGCTGATGACAGCCGTCGTGTGCTTTCTCTGGCCGCTGCGCGCGCCGGCGCAGATCATCCCCGGGACGACGTTGCGCTTCGACTCCAGCCCGCCCCAGCTCAGTGTTTCTCTTCCCATCGATCTGGGAATGCCGGCCATGGTGATCGACAAGATCAATGGAGACGGCTTGTTCGACATCGCCTGCGTCGACTTCGACGGCGTCGACGTGTTCCTCGGTCAGGCGGGAGGACTGGGGCAGTTCTCGCGCTTGGGGCCCTTCAGCACCGGCGACGGATCCCCGATGGCCCTGGCCACGGGTGAGTTCAACGAGGACCATTACCTCGACATTGCCGCTGCCACGGACTTCGGGACCGTGGCCATCCTGCTCGGCAACGGCGACGGATCTTTCGGTGACCCGACGGAGTTCGACGCCAGCGACAGCGGCGCCTTTCCGCTTTCCATCGTCGTCGCCGACTTCAATAACGACTCGGAGCTGGATGTCGCCGTCGCCAACGACGACGATACGATCTATCTGCTGCAGGGAGACGGGAAGGGCGGCTTCGTACCCTTCGCCAACTCTACGCTGGCCACCGGGTTCGGCGCTGTCGATCTGAAGACGGGGGATTTCAACAAGGACGGCGATGCGGACCTCGCCGTCCTCAACGACATCGACGGCACAGTCACCGTGTTCCTCGGCAACGGTGACGGCACCTTCGACTCCGGGCGCAACAACAACGTGGGTATCGGGCTCGGTAGCTCGCCGGAGTCATTGGCCGTTGGCGACGTGAACAACGATAAGAATCCGGACATCGTGGTCGCGGACTTCGGCCAAGACGCGATCAGCAGCATGCTGTTTCTGCTCGGCCGCGGCAACGGAACCTTCGATCGCCAGCGGGCCTACGATCAGCAGGGAGACGATATCGGTGTGCCCAAGTCGCCCAGCGACGTCGTGCTCACGGACCTGAACGGCGATGGGCTGCCGGATTCGTTCGCAACCCAGACCGGAGACAACTCGGTTGGGATGAATCTCAACGAGGGCCCGGACCCGGATCTGGGCGTGAGATGGGGCGATCTGGAAAGCCCCACCTTTCTCGGAAGTGATATCATCGTCGGCGATGATCAACTGCAGGTGGCGAGCGCCGACCTCGACAACAACGGTCTGCCTGACCTCGTCGTTCTGCGCGACAGCGAGCAGATCTGGCTCAGCCTCAACCGCAGCAACGAGCCGACGCCGACGCCGACCTTTCCGCCGGGCGGGACCTACACCCCGACGCCGACGCCGATGCTGACGCCGACGGTGACCGGAACCCTGCCGCCGACGCCGACCCCGACGCCGACGGTGCCGACACCGACGGCCACGCCGACCGCAACGGCGACGCCGATCCCGACGGCACCGTTCACCGCGTGCGACTTCAGCCTGGGGAGCGCGAGCGAGCCGGTCGCCATCGCCAGCGGGGATTTCGACAACGACGGCACCGACGACATTGCCGTCGCCGATCAGAGCGGCAACCGGGTCGTCGTCGGCCTCGTCGACAAGACCAAGCTGCAACAGATGAACTGCCCGGCGGATTTTGCCAAGAGCGCGCCGAGCTCGTACCCCGTCACCGGCCCCGTCGCCCTGGCGGTCGGTCATCTCGGGTCTCCCAACACGAACGTGCCAGACATCGCCGTGGTGGGCGCCAGCGACCTGACGATCCTCAGCAACAACGGCGCGGGAACGTTCACCGCCGGAACTCCGGTGACCATCGGCGGCAATCCCGTCGCCATTGCCCTGAGCGACGTGGACAAGAACGGCCGCCTCGACATCGTCATCGCCCGCAGTGGTGGGCAGGGCGACGTTGCCATCCTCTATGGCCAGACCGACGGCAGCTATGCGGCCCCGGTGATGATCCCCGTGAACCGTTCGCCGGCGGCGCTGGTGGTCAAGGATCTCAACAAGGACGGGTGGCCCGATCTGGCCATCGTCAGCAGCCAGACCGGCGATCTGGTGGTGATGAAGCAAGTGCCCGACGGTTCCGGGCAGTTTACCTTCGTGACGACCCCGAAGCTCAACGGCACGCCTTCGGCGCTGACGGCGGACGACTTCGATGGCGACGGCATCCAGGATCTGGCCATCACCCTGGGCACGGCGCAGTCGGGCTCGCTGCTCCTGCTGCGCGGCCAGGTGAGCAGCGGGGTACCGAGCTACTCGCAGGCCAGCCGCGCCGATGGCGGGCGCGATCCGCGCGCGGTGGGAGACGGCGATTTCAACAGCGACAGCAAGGCGGACGTGGTCGTCGTCAATCAGACGGACAGCAGCGTTTCGTTCTTCCTCAACGACAACGGTAGCTTCCCGCGCGCCCTGTTGCCGGTGACGGTGGGCGCCGGGCCGACGTCGTTGACCGTGGGAAACTTCGACGGAGATCGCACGCCGGACGTGGCGACCGCGAACGGGATCGACGGCTCGGTGACCTTCCTGCGCTCGAGTCAGCCCCCGCCGACGCCGACCCCGGCCGACACGCCGACACCGACCGCGACAGCGACGCCGACGGCAACGGGAACGGCGACGCCGACGGCGACGCCGACGGCGACGCCGACCGATACGCCGACGGCGACGCCGACGCGGACGCCGACGCCGACGCGAACCTACACGCCCGGGCCGTCGCCGACCGGAACCACGATGCGGCCGTTCGGCCTGAACGGCTCGTGCGCCATCGTGACGCCGGCGGGGGGCGGAGGCCGGGGAGGTATGCTGCTGCTGTTGGGCGTCGGCCTGATTCTCGGCCTCGGGCCGCGCCGGCGACGGAGCAAGCGAGGCTGATCGTGATGATGGACCCGGACCTCAATTCAAAGAAGAAGAATTCACCACGGGGGCACGGAGGACACAGAGGACAAGATCACAGAGCGTTCGCTGAGGTTGCCGGTCAGCGGTACTCGCGGCGATTTTCTGTGTCCGGTCTCGGTGTCCTCTGTGCCTCCGTGGTTCAGTATTTTCCTTTTGGATTTACGCGTGCGCTGCTCGCCGGTTTGCTGATAGCGGCGGTCGACGTGACCGCCGCCGCGGCGCAGACCCTGCCCAGCTACGTCCATTGCTCGATCGCCGCCGGCGGAAGCCCGACGGCGATCGTCGCCGCCGACTTCAACGGCGATGGCAGCCAGGATTTCGCCGTGCTCGACACAGCGAACAGGCAGGTCCTGGTGTTCTTCGGCAACTTCCGCGAGTTTGCGCGCGGCAACTGCCTGGGAGCAACCACCCAGATGGCGATCAGTCTCGGCGGCGCCACCGCCACCGGCATGGCTGTGGGCGACGTCTACGGCGACGGCAAGCTCGACATCGCGGTGTCCGAGGCGCTCGGGGTGGGTGTGGTGGTGCTGCGCAACGATGGGCAGGGGAACTTCACCGCGCAGACCGCGGTCGTGGCCGGGACGGATCCGCAGGCGGTTGCCATCGGAGACATCGACGGCGACGGATTGCCCGACATGGCCGTTGCCGACGGCGCCGGCAACAGCTTGCAACTCCTCTTCGGCCGCTCCACCGGCGGCTTCGAGCTGCTGGCCCCTCCCGTGGCCATCGGCCAGGCGGTATCCGGCGTGGCGATTGCCGACCTCGACCAGGACGGCAAGCAAGACCTGGTGGCGCTGAGCAACAGCCAGAACTCGATGACGGTGGTGTTGCAGACCGACAAGCGCGTGTTCACCCCCGATACGCCCTTCGTCGTCGGCACGGCGCCGCAAGCGATGGCGGTGGCCGATTTCTCGCCCGATCTATTTCCGGACATCGCCGTGGGTAATCGCGGCGGCGGCCAATTCGTCCTTTTCACCAATAGTAGCGCGAACGTCAGCTACGAGCAGACGGTGAGCATCAGCACCGACCTGGCGGTGGCGGCCCTGGCCGCCGGTGACCTGAACGGCGACGGGAAGCTGGACGCCGTGGTTGCCGGCGACCTGAGCACCGGCGGCGGACGGGCGCAGCCGTTCCTCGGCGACGGCTCCGGCGGTTTCGTCCAGCCCCCGGATCTGCCGCTGGGCCAGAGCCCGACCGGCCTGGCGCTGGCCGACGTCGACGGCGACGGCCTCCCCGACATTCTCAGTGCCGATGGGGGCGATGCCGCGGTGAGCGTGCTGCTCAGCAGCAATCCGCCGGCGACCCCGACGTTCACGCCGACGCACACGGCGCTGCCCACCGGCACCAACACGCCGACCGCGACGTCGACCAGCACACCGACGGTGACGCCGACGGACACGCCCACCGCGACGCCGACGTCGACGGCCACCGCCAGCCCGACGCGCACGCCGACCCAGGCCGCGCCCACCTCGACGGAGACCCCGGGCCCCTTCGGCGTCCAGGGCACCTGCGCCGTCGATCCCAGCGGCCACGCCGGCTGGGGTGGGCTGATCGTCCTGCTGTTGCCGTTGTATCTGGGACTGAGAAAGCGGAAAGCCTAATCTCCGTAGGGCGGGCACGGCCCGCCACGCGGACTGCGGGCGAGACGTTTGGCGGTTTTCGGAGGAGGCGGGCGGTGCCCGCCCTACGAAGACGGCAGCCTCCATTCCGACTTTCACCTTTCTGACTTTTACCTTTCCGACTCGGTTCTCCTGCGAATTGCATTCGCCCCACCCCCACGGTAGGAACCCGCCATGATCGGGATCACGGCTTGGGGGACTTACGTGCCGCGGCTGCGCCTGGATCGGCGGCTGATCGCGCAGGCGTGGCAGAGCGCGCAGCCCGCCGGCGCGCGGGCGGTGGCCAACTACGACGAGGACGCGTTGACGATGGCGTGCGAGGCGGTCGGCTCGCTCCTCGGCGGGCAGCACGACGGCGTCGACGGCCTGTACTTCGCCAGCGCCAGCGCGCCGTACTGGGAGAAGCAGGTGGCGGCGGTGGTGGCGACGGCGTGCGATCTGCCGCGGCGCGTGTTCACGGCGGACTTCGGCGGCTCGGCGCGGGCGGGGACGAGCGCGCTGCTGGCGGCAATCCGCACCGTCCAGGCCGGCGGCGCCGGTAACGTCGTCGTCGCCGCGGCCGATGCGCGAACGCCGGCGCCGGAGTCGGACATCGAGGGTCTGCTCGGCGACGCGGCGGCCGCGTTGCGCGTCGGCAGCGAAGAGGTGGTGGCGGAGTTCGTCGACGCGGCCTCGGTCTCGGAGGAGTTCACCTACGTGTGGCGCACCGCCGGCGATCGCTATCTGCAGGCGTTTCCCGGCAAGTTCTCCAACACCTACGGCTACACCCGCGATCTGCGCGAGGCGGTGGCGGCGCTGCTCGAGCGCCAGGGGCTGAAGCCCGCCGACGTCGCCAAGCTGGCGCTCTACTCCCCCGACGCGCGTGCCGCGGCGGACTTTGCCAAGGCGGCGGGCTTCGATCCCAAGCGCCAGCTACCGCCGTCGCTGATGACCACGATCGGGTGCTGTGGCAACGCCGAGCCCTTCCTGCAGCTCGCCGCCGTGCTCGAGGAGGCGACGCCGGGCGATCTGGTGCTCGTCGGCAGCTTCGGCGAGGGCGCCGACGCGCTGCTGTTTCGCGTCACCGACGCCGTCGCCCGGCCGCGTCCCGCCGCGCGCGTGCAGGAGTGGATCGAGACCAGCGCGCCGCTGCC
>CAZYMF010000113.1:11205-15354 GCA_964648215.1 uncultured Binatia bacterium (SeqCode)
GTCGCGCTCTCGTTCCGCCGCCTGCACGCGGGAGGTGGCAACTACAACTATTACTGGAAAGCCCGTGCCGTACGGGTGCGAGGTGAGTCATGAAGGATCAGGTGGCGGTCGTCGGCGTCGGTTGCACCAAGTTCGGCGACCTGTTCGACAAGGGCTACGAGGATCTCATCTGCGACGCCGCCTTCGAGGCGTACGCCGACGCGGGCATCGATCCCGGGCAGATCGATGCGGCCTATCTCGGCACCTACCTGCCGGGACCGAGCGGCGGCAAGGCGGCGGTCTCCCTCGGCGATGCCTTGCGACTCTACGACCGGCCGATCACGCGAGTGGAGAACTACTGCGCCACCGGCACCGACGCGTTTCGCAACGGGTGTCTGGCCATCGCCTCCGGAGTGGCCGACGTCGTGCTCGTCCTCGGTGCGGAGAAGCTCAAGGACCGCGGCGGTCGCGGTCTGCCCCGCCTCGGGCATCCGTTGCTGGCGAAGGGGAACTCGGCGCCGGGCCTGTTCGCGCTGGCCGCCAATCGCTACATGCACACCTTCGGCATGGGGCGCGAGATGCTGGCCAAGGTGGCGGTGAAGAACCACTACAACGGCGCCCGCAATCCCAAGGCGCACCTGCGCATGGAGGTGACCGAGGAGCAGGTGCTCAAGGCGCCGATGATCGCCTGGCCCTTCGGCCTGTTCGATTGCTGCCCGACCACGGACGGCGGCGCGGCAGCGATTCTGTGCCGCGCCGATCTCGCCAAGCGCTTTCGCGACGACTACGTCCTGGTCAAGGGCTTCGGCCTCGCCGTCACCACCGGTCGCCCGTTCTACGATCCCACCTTCGACTACCTCGGCTTCCGCTCGACGCAGAAGGCGGCGCAGCAGGCGTACGCGATGGCCGGGATCACCGCCCGGGACATCGACTTCGCCGAGGTGCACGACTGCTTCACCTGGACGGAGATCTCGAATACCGAGGATCTCGGCTTCTGCGCCAAGGGGGAGGGCGGGGCGCTGGCGGCCGAGGGGCGCACCCGGCTCGACGGCGACATCCCGATCAATCCCAGCGGCGGTCTCAAGTCGTTCGGCCATCCCATCGGGGCCAGCGGCGTGCGCATGATCTACGAGTGTGTGCAGCAGCTACGCGGGCAGGCCGGCGAGCGTCAGGTGAAGGACCCGGAGCTGGGTCTGGCGCACAACGTCGGCGGTCCCGGCGCCGTCTCCTGCGTGATCGTTCTCGGGTCGAACTGAGCCGGCGTCGTATTTTGCGACCAGACCGCCGTCTCGTTCCGCGACTCTGGCGGAACGGCCGGCGCAGGCAGCCGCGACCGGGAGATTTACGGGTGAAGTCCCCGAACCGAGGCACGCTTCCTGCTAGGTTGCGCCTACAAGCAACACAGGAAGGGAGATTAGCCGATGGAAGCAGCCATCGCTGCCGCGAACTGGTCTGGGCCGGCGACGTCAGCCGAGAGAGCCGTCCCGAGGCTTGCCGAGCCGGAGGTCCTCCTGCCCTCGCAGTACCTGGATCTTCTGCGTGGCCACAGCCCGTATGAGGGAGAGAAGCGCCTGATGCTGGCCGTGCTCGAGGATGCCATCTCCTGCTTTCAGAAGCACGCCGGCGCCACCAAGGGGCGCGGTCAACGCCTGTTCAAGGAAGCTGAAGAGTGGCTCTTCGACGGGGACCCGGCCTGGGTGTTCTCGTTCGAGGCCATCTGCAGCATGCTGGATCTGGACCCGACCTATCTGCGCGAAGGCCTGGCGCGCTGGAAGACGCAGTTTCTCGCCCGACCCGATGCCGGGATGGCGAAGGTCGCTCGCGTTCGGCTCCGGGCAGCGCGCCGGCACAAGATCCTGCCCTTCGTCCCGCGCCGGCGGCGCAAGCCGGAGCAGCGGCCGGCAGTTGCCTGAGAGCGGAGCTCGATTCTCGTCAGCTTTTTGACGGAGCGTCGAGCATCATTAAGTATCCCTGCGGTCGCCTTCCAGTATAATTGGCGTCATTGTCCCAACTTGCCGGGATGAAGGGCGTGGCATCTGCGTTGCTTTCCGTCTCGCCGTGCACTGGTGGGCTGCACGGTCGTCCACGCGGACAGCAGGGCGGGTTCCATGCTAAAGGGTCAGTCGGGGCGTTTGGGGAAGAAGCGCACGGTACTGCTGCTGCGCTCGGTGGTGATCTTCACCACCGGCTACCTGGTCCTTTTCGGTAGCCAGTCCGCCTCGCTTGCCAGCATCGGCTACGTGGCGGTGCTGATTCTCTCCAACGCCGCCCTGCTGGCGCTGCCGCCCTCGGTGTTCAATGCCCCCCGTTTTGCCCCGGTGCTGTTGTTGGGCGACACCGCCCTGGTTCTCGTCGGCCTCTATGAGACCGTGGGCTTCTCGCAAGAGTTTCTGATCGTCTACTTCTTCACCATTTTCCTGACCACGGCGGCCGAGAGCCTGGGGCAGATCGCCATCGGGGCGGCGCTGGTCAGCGGGCTCTACGGCTACTGGCTGTGGATGAGCGCGCCCCAGGGGCTGCATCCGTCGGCGTGGCTGAGCCTGCCCTTTTTTTTCGTCGTCGCGATCTTCTACGCCTTCTTGACCGAGGAGTTGAAAGTCGAGCGGCGCCGCCGCGAGGAGGCCGAGCGGGAGCGGGAGCACCTGCGCTTGCTGTTACAGGTCACCGGATCGGCGGGGCGGTCTGCGGTGGCCGACGAGTGTCTGAAGGGAATCGGGCAGTTCATGGAGCGGGCGGTTCCCGGCCTGCGCTGTCAGGTCGATCTCGACGGGGCGCGCGCGAGCGCCGCGCCAGGAGCCATCGAGCTGCCGATCACGGCATACGACAAGCGCTTCGGCTCGGTGCTCGTACACCCGGAGCGGGGTGAGATTTCGGACAACGAGCGAGCGCTTTGCGAGCTCATCATTCACGCCGTCGCCAGCTCGGTCTACACGGCGGCGCAGGTGGAAGCGGCGCAGCAGGCCTCGCGACTGAAGGAAGAGTTCATCGCCACCTTGTCGCACGAGCTGCGTACGCCGCTGCACGCCATCCTCGGATACACGGACCTGATCGAGAGCGTGGTCGACGGGGCGAGCGACCCGTTGGTTCCGGAAAGCGTGGTGCGGCTGCGCGCCAACGCCCGGCGGTTGCACGATCTGCTGGAGGAGATGATGGGATTCGCGGCGCTACGCGCTGGTTACACCGCCCCCCACATGGAGCCGGTGGAGATCCGGACCGTCGTTGGCGAGCTGGCCGGTCTCACCCGCGACCTGCTCGCCGGACGCCCGATTGCGTTCGAGCTCGATTTGCCGGCCGATCTGCCGGTCATGATGAGCGACGGGGCCAAGCTACGCCAGATCCTGGCCAGCTTGCTGAGCAACGCGGTCAAGTTCACCGAACGCGGCATGGTGCGCCTGGCGGTGGCCGTGCCGGCGCCGCACGAGTTGGTGATCACGGTGAGCGACACCGGCATCGGCATCGCACCGGACGACGTGCGGCTGATCTTCGATGACTTTCGCCAGCTCGACGGCTCGACGACGCGGCGCTTCGGCGGCGTCGGGCTCGGTCTGGCGCTGGCCCACGGCCTCATCGGCGTTCTGGGCGGAAGCCTCGAGGTGAGCAGCCGCCCCAACGAAGGATCATCGTTTCGCGTGCTCCTGCCGCTCGCGCGCGTTGGTACGAACGGGAACGGCAGCTACCGGGCCGAGGTCCGGCACACGGCGGCTGCGCCCGCGGAGTTCGCGTCGGTTTGACCCCGAGGGGTTGACGATCGGGTCGGTGAGTCGTTGACGGTTGCCGGTCCGGGTCCGTGTGGGAAGGGGCGCTTCGGCGACCTGTCACAGGGCGCGGGTGAGCAGGGCGAGAAACTTCGCCGTCCACGGCGCCAGCGACAGCACGCAGTAGATGGCCGCCAGGCCACGGAACACGGGCCCCTGCAGGCGTCGAGGCGCACCGCGGTGGAGCAGGAGCAGCAAGCCGCACGCCTGGGCCTTGAACAGGAGCAGGGTCGGCCCGACGCCGAGCAGGGCGAAGGTGTGGCGCAGCAGCGGGTTGGCTTCGCGCCAACCCATGATGAGGCCGGTATAGGTCGCCACGCCGTCGAACATCTGCAGCACGATGTTCAGGGCGAAAAGCTCGTATAGCTGAACGCTGGACGGCTCGGACGACACTCTCGGCACCTCAGTCCTAAGC
>CAZYMF010000114.1:0-15200 GCA_964648215.1 uncultured Binatia bacterium (SeqCode)
CTGCAGCATCATCGTCTTGCCGGTGCGCGGCGGAGCGACGATGAGACCGCGCGTGCCCTTGCCGATGGGGGTGAAGAGATCGATCAGACGGGTGGTGAACTCCTTCTGGTTGTGCTCGAGCATGAGCTGGTCGTTGGGATAGAGCGGCGTCAGGTTGTCGAAGAGGATCTTCTCGCGCGCCTTCTCGGGCTCCTCGTAGTTGATCGCCTCGACCTTGAGCAACGCGAAGTAGCGCTCGCCCTCTTTGGGCGGACGGATCTGGCCGGAGACGACGTCTCCGGTGCGCAGGTTGAAGCGGCGAATCTGGCTCGGCGAGATGTAGATGTCGTCGGGCCCGGGCAGGTAGTTGTAATCCGGGGCGCGCAGGAAGCCGAAACCATCGGGCAGGATCTCGAGCACCCCCTCGCCGTAGACGAAGCCGCTCTGCTCGGTCTGCGCCCCCAGGATGGCGAAGATGAGCTCCTGCTTGCGCATGTTGGCGGCGCCCTCGACGTTGAAGTTCTTGGCGATCTGCGCCAACTCGCCGATCTTCTTCTCCTTGAGCGCCGTGAGGTTCAGCGTCCCCTCACGCTCGGGAGGCTCTCCCACCTCGGCGGGAGCCGCCGCTACGACCGCCGGCGGGCGCGGCGCCACCGCCTCGTCGCCGTGTTGATCGTTGGGAGGCGTATCGCTGCGGCGCCGGCGCTCGGGTTTCACGCCCCCGCCCGGCGGTCTCTGTCTCCCGACGGCTTCGTCGGCCATACGTGGCTTCCTCTCTTCGCTTCCGACTCTCGATTTGGAGATGTGCGGCGTGATGAACGGGCTGTTCCGAGGGGAATGCGGCGTTGGGAACCACTCGGACTCGGCGCGTATTAGAGCGAAACGCTACTGGAACCCCCCTGGGATGTCAAGCGAGATAAGCTCAGCTTGTCCAGCACCTGGCACATGTCCGGCGCCAGTGGGGCTGAGGTCTGCAGCGGTGCGCCGGTGGCCGGATGGCGCAGGCTAATCGCCGACGCGTGCAACGCCTGGCGCCGCATCCCGAGCTCGGCCGCTCGGCGGATGCCACCGCCATACACCTGGTCGCCGACGATCGGATGGCCGAGTGCCGCCAGGTGGACGCGGATCTGGTGCGTGCGGCCGGTTTCGGGCATGACCCGGACCAGGCTCACTCCGGCGCTCGCACCGAGAACCCGGTAACGGGTCACCGCCGCCCGCCCACCGGGGCGCACGCTCATACGCTTGCGATGAACCGGATGGCGACCGATGGCGCCGCGCACCTCGCCTTGACGCCGGCGCGGCTCCCCCCAGACCAGAGCGAGGTACTCCTTGCTCACCTCGCGGGCGCGAAACTGGCGTCCGAGCTCCGCCAGCGTCGCCGCATCCTTGGCGATGAGCAGAACCCCGGAGGTGTCCTTGTCGAGACGGTGGACGATCCCCGGCCGCAGGGGATCCATCCCGGCGGGGCGCCCCTGCCAGCGGTGCAGCAGCGCGGCGACCAGCGTCCCCTGCCAGTGACCGGGTGCGGGATGGACGACGAGGCCGGCGGGCTTGTCGATCACCAGCAACCAGGCGTCTTCGTACAGGACGCTGAGCGGAATCGCTTCCGGCTCCACTCCCGCCGCGGCTCGCGGCGGCGCCGGCGCGACATCGATGCGCTGCCCGCTCCGCAACAAGACGCCGGGCTTGGCGACGTGACCGTCGACGCGAACCAGACCGTCGGCGATCAACCGTTGCACCTGCGAGCGCGTGCCCCACAGACCCAGGGCGGTCAGGAAACGATCGAGGCGCTGGCGCGCCTCGCCGCGTTCGACCGTCACCTGGAACGAGCCCGCGGTCGACTCGTTGCCGCTCATGCGAGCGTCACGGCTCCCGGGCCAGGGCCGCGCGCGCCGCCAGCACGTCCTGCTCGATCTGCGCGGCCAGGGCGCGAGCGTCGGGGAATTTCGCCTCCCCGCGCAGCCGCTGCACGAAGGCCACCTCCACGCGCTGGCGATAGAGATCGGCGTCGAAATCGAAAACGTGCACCTCGATGCTGCGGTGGCGATCGCCGAAGGTCGGGTTGAAACCGATGTTGGCCACACCGGGATGCCAGCGCTCGCGCCAGAGCAGGCGGACCGCATAGACTCCGTCGGGGGGCACCATGGCGTTGTGCACGCGCAGATTGGCGGTCGGAAAGCCGATGGCGCGGCCGCGATGGTGCCCGTGGATGACGTGCCCGGCGATGGTATGCGGCCGCCCCAGCAGCCGGCGCGCCTTGGCCAGGTCCCCGCCGGCGAGCGCGCGCCGGATGGCGCTGCTGCTCGCAATCGTATCACCCACCTGCACCGGCTCGACCACCTCGACGGCGATACCGAGCTCTCGCCCCAGGGCGCGCAGCGACTCGGCGTTGCCGCCACGCTGGTGGCCGAAGCTCACCCGGTGACCGACGACGATGCGCCGGGCGCCCAAGCGCCGGTAGAGCAGGCCACGGACGAAGTCCTCCGCCGTCACGTGGGAAAAGCGCAGGCTGAACCTCTGCGCGATGGTAACATCGATGCCGCACCCGGCCATCAGCTCCAGCCGCTGCCGCAGGGTCATGATCAGCGGCGGGTGATGCGAGGCGCCGAGCACCTGCGCCGGGTGCGGCCAGAAGGTGATGGCCAGTGCCTGGCCGCCGACCTCGCGCGCCGCCGCCACCGTGCGCCCCAGAATCTCCTGGTGGCCACGGTGGACTCCGTCGAAGTTGCCCAGCGTGATTACCGCCTCGGAGAAGCGCCGCTCGATGCGCTCGAGATGCCGCAGCACGAGCATAGTCGGAATACAGCGAACGACGGAGCGGCAAATCGCTCAGTCGCCGAAGGATTGCAGCATCTGCCGGCCCCGCTCCGCCTCGTCGGACCTGGGATGATCGCTGATGAGCTTTTGGAGGATGAGGCGGGCGTCGATCTTGTCCCCCGAGTCCGCAAACGACCGGGCCAGGGTCAGCAGCGCGCTCGGCACCTTGTCGCCCTTCGGGTACTTGAGCAGAACCTCGTTCAACTCGAGGATGGCCTTGTTGTAGTCGCGCTGCCCGTAGTAGCACTCGCCGATCCAGTACTGGGCGTTGTCGGCCAGGGCCGAGCTCGAGCTCTTCTTGATGAAGGCACGAAGCTTCGGCGCCGCCTGATCACACTGGCCGGCCCGCACCAGCTGCAGCCCCTCGCGGTAGTCCGCGTCGGCCTGGGTCCCCTGCATCGCGTCGAGCTCGCGCGCCAGAGCGACGTCGGTCGGGTTGCCCAGACGGCCCGCCTCGGGGGCCGGGGTGACGGGGGCCGGGGGCACCGCGCCCGCCGTCTCCGCACCGGGCGGCGACAGCGGCGGCGGCGTTGCCGAGGGGATCACCTGCCCTTGCTGCTGGGCCAGCTTCCGCTCCAGGTCGGCAATGCGCTGTTCCAGCTCCGCCCGCGTCTGCGGGCGGCCGCGCTGCGCGGCGGCGCGACTGCTGCCGCGTCCAGCCCCCTGGCCCTGGCTCTCCATGATCTCGACGCGACGGCGCAGCCGGTCGAGGGAAACCTGCGTGTCGGCGAGAAGTGCCCGCACTTGACGCTGATCGTTCTCCACCTTCAGCAGGTCCGCGCGCGTGGCGCAGCCCCCGATCAGGGCCAGCGTCAGCAGCAGGGACAGGGGGATACCGAAGGAGCGCACACTATTCGGCCAGGACGACGAAATGGGCCCGCCGGTTGCGCTGCCAGCACTCCTCGGTGTGCTCGCGACACAGCGGCAGCTCTTCCCCGTAGCTGATGGTCGTGAGTCGGTCCGCCGACGTGCCCAGCGTGACCAGGTAGTCCTTGACGGCACGAGCGCGCTTGGCGCCCAACGCCAGATTGTACTCGACCGTTCCCCGTTCATCACAGTGGCCTTCGATCTCGACCTTGGCCTTGGGATGGTCCCTCAGCCAGTCACTGTTGTTGCGCAACGTCTGCCGTGCCGACTCGTCCAGATCGAACGAGTCGAAGGCGAAAGGCACATCCTTGAGAGGGCTCTCGCCTTCGGCCTGCGGCACGCCCGCTTGATATTTTTCCAAACTGCCCGCATTCGCCAGGGATTCCTCGGACCCGAGTCCGGTCACACCACTCGTCACGCCCGCGTTCTTCTTCTTGGCGGAGCATCCGGCCCCGACCAGAGCGAACAAGAACACCACGGCTACGAACGGAACCAGCCGCCTACCCATCACCATCCTCCTTCGCCCAATCCGATCCATAAACTGTGACTGTGGCGAGCGATTAATGCAGCCAGTGTGACCAGCTCGGGCTAGTATCATCTCCCGTCCCATGCGTCAACGCGACCTGGCTCGCTCCGCTGCGGTCCATGACGTAGAGGAGCGAGCGACCGGTGCGCGTCGAGCTGAAGGCGAGATAGCGTCCGTCGGGAGCCCAGGTGGGGTCCTCGTTGTTCCCCTGCCCGCTGGTGAGCTGCTTGGTCTCGCTGCCGTCCGGCTTGACGGTGAAGATATTGAACCGGCCGCCGGCCCGGCCGGCGTAGGCGATCAGATCGCCTTTGGGCGACCACGCCGGCGAGGTGTTGTAGCTGCCCTCGTAGCTGATCCGGGTCACGCCGCTGCCGTCGGCGTTCATGACGTAAATCTGCGGATTGCCGGTGCGGTTGGAGCAGAAGGCGATGCGCTGGCCGTCGGGCGACCACGACGGCGACACGTCGATCGACCAGTGGTCCGTCAGGCGACGCACCTCGCGCCCCTGCGGATCGAGGAGGAAGATGTCGGTGTTGCCCTGGCTTTCGAGCGCGACCGCGATGCGCGTGCCGTCGGGCGACCACTTTCCGCCCAGGTTGAGGCCCTGCTTCGACGACAGCCGCACCTCGCTGCTGGCGATCAGATCGAGCCTGTAGAGATCGGGGTTGCCGCGCTTGTAGGAGGTATACAGAAGGGAGTGGGAATCGGAGCTCCACGACGGCGAAAGGTCCAGGTTCCTGCCGCTGGTGACCTGCAGCAGGTCGCCGCCGTCCGGGCTCATCACGTAGATGTTCTTGTAGCGGCCGCCACGGGTCGACACGAAGGCGATCCGCGAATCGAACGGGCCGCGCTCCCCGGTGAACTGCTGCATGATCTCGTCGGCAAAGCGGTTGGCGATCCGCCGCATCAGCTGTGGCGTCGCGTGGGTGTAGCGCCGGCCGAGCAGCTGGCGCCGCTGGTAGACGTCGAAGAGGCGGGCCTCGACGGTGACGTCGTCGCCGACGAGCAGCACGCTCCCCTTCACCAGCGCCAGCGCCCCGATCACCGACCAGTTGTCGAAGTTGGTCTGCTCGGCGGTGATCCCGGCGGTGTCGGGCTGCTCGATGTAGGCGCTGCGGTCGATCACCTTGAACAGGCCCGACAGGGTCAGGTCGCGCCCGAGAATGTCGGCAAACTCGGTGGCCAGCTTGGCGCCCGCGTGATTGCTGGAGAGATCCTTCAAGGGCGAGACCGCGATCGGGTAGTTGCTCTTCCCCGGGCCGCGGATCGTTCCCTGCACCTGGGCCTCGGCCCGCGGCGCGCCGAGGGCGAAGCTGCCGATCAACATCAAAGCGAAAATCGATTGTGTCCTAGTCATCCCATCCTCTTCAGCCCATGTTTTGCGGCGTGAACGTATATTCCACGTCCGAGAACTCCTTGCGATAGGCTTGCGGCGGCGGCGACAAGGGGTTGACCGTGCGCACCGCCCGCACCACCGACTCGTCGTACGCCGCATCCCCGCTCGACTTGGTGATGCGCACGTCGAAGATCCGCCCGTCCTCGCCGATGCGAAAGTGCACGGTCGCCTCCAGATCGCGCTTGCCCGCCCAGGCCCAGGCCTGCTTCAGGCGCGTTTCCAGCTGATTGCGGTACATCAGGTACTCGATGCCCATCACCACGCCGCCGCCCGGGCCTTGGCCGGTTCCGAGCGAGAGAGGTCCGCCGCCCTTTTCCTTCCCCTTGTGACCGGCGCCGCTGCCGGCGCCTTCCTGCTGCACTCGCTCGATGGCCTTGGCGATCCTTTCGTCGCGCTCGCGCGCCGCCAGCGCTTCCTTCTCTTTCTTCGTCAGCGTGGGCGTACGCGCCGGTTTTTCCGCTGCGCGCTTCTTCGCCACCGCCGCGTGCGTCGGTTCGACCTTCGGCTTTTCTTCCTTCTTCGCCTTCGCCTCCGCCTTGGGCTCGGGCTTCGGCTTGGTCGGTGACGGGGCCGCCTGGGCCTCGACGACGGGGGTCGGTGTCGGCGCTGCCGGCTTCGGCTTGGTCGCGGCGGCAATCACCACCGCCGCCTTCTCCGGCGGCGGCGGCGCCTCTTTCTTGGGCGGCGGCTCCTCCTTCTTCTTGACCTCTGCGACCCTGGGGGGCGGCGGAGGCGGCTTGGCCTCGACCTTCTTCGGCGCCGCCACCTTGCCCTTGCCTCCCGGCACCAGGTTGGTTCCCGCCAGCTGATCGGAGCTCACCAGGTCGACCACGTAGGCCTGCTCGGGATGGGCTCGCAAACCGAAGCGGTCGGGGAGCAAGAGGATGACGACGATGGCGACGACGTGCACCAGCGCCGACAGCAGCACCATCCAGAAGAGGGCGCGGTCCCATTCCGACCGGTGCAGAATCTCGGGATCGCCGGTGCTCACCGCCGCTCGGTTGGGGGCTCGGTGACCATACCCAACCGCTCCACCCCGGCGCCTTTGATCGTCGCGATCGTCTCGGCCACCACGCCGTAGCGCACGTTCTGATCGGCCCGCAGAAACACCTGCCGATCCGGCCGCTGCTTCAAGATGGCCTGCAGCTTGGGCCCCAGGTCGTCGAGCTTCATCGCGACGTCGTTCAGGTACAGCTTGCCTTTGGGATCGATCGTCACCACCAGCTGCTGCTCTTCGCCGGTCAAGGGGGCGGCGCGCACCTTCGGAAGGTTGACGGCAACACCCTGCTGCAGGATCGGCGCCGTCACCATGAAGATGACCAGCAGCACCAACATCACGTCGACCAGCGGGGTCACGTTGATCTGTGAGATCGAGCCGCTCCCGCGATCGTCGAATCCGGCCACGCTGGTCTGCTCCTTCGCGTCCTTCGCGGCTCCCTACTTGAGAAAGTGACGCTCGGCGATGTTGAGAAATTCGGAGGCGAAGTTTTCCATGTCGGCGTGCAGGACACGAATCTGGCGGGCGAAGTAGTTGTAGCCGATGAGCGCCGGAATGGCGGCGAAGAGGCCGACCGCCGTGGCGATCAGGGCCTCGGAGATCCCCGGGGCAACCGCCTGGATGCTGGAGGAGTGGGCGGCACTCAGCCCGCGGAAGGCATTCATGATCCCCCACACCGTGCCGAACAGGCCGATGAACGGCGTGCTGCTGGCGGTGGTCGCCAGGAACGTCAGCGACTTCTCCAGCCGCGTGATCTCCTGATTGGTGGCGCGCTTCATCGCGCGCTCGACATTCTCGATGCCGCCCAGCTCGGTGGTCAGCGTCTCCCCGGGATTGGCCTGCCGCTTGGCGCGGGTCAGCCGCACCAGCTCCTGGTAACCGGCACGGAACACGTGCGCCACCGGGCTCTGCTTGAGCTCCTGGCTGGCGCTGTGGATGCCGGTCAGGTTCTTGGTGTCCCAGAAGATCTCGATGAAGCGCTCCGATTGCCGGCGCGCCAGCCGCACTTGCCGCAGCTTGTAGAAGAGGATGCCCCAGCTAACGACGGAGAAGCCCAGCAAGAGGTACAGGACGAGCTGCACGACGGGGCTGGCGCCCGTCACCATGGTCACCACGCTCTCCTGCCGCACCCCCCCTTCCACCTGCGCGACTGCCGCAGGCACCAACACCCCAAGCATACATTGTCCTCTCACCAGCGCCGCGGGAACGGTAATATACGCCTGTAGGGGAGTCAACGAATACCGCAAGCGGTTACGCGGTTAGGCGGTTAGGGCGCTTCGCCGTTGGGCCGGTGCCGTTCCATCTCCCCACCCCAACCGCCAACCCCCAACCGCAAACCCCCTTCCTCTTCGCCACCCTTTCTTGACTGCCCCTGGGGAACGTGGTTTACGCGAATCCTACCCCTTTGCCCTTCCAGGAGAACTCCAAATGGCTATCAAGATCGGAATCAACGGTTTCGGGCGTATCGGCCGCAACGTCCTGCGCGCCAGCCTCGATGACACCAATTTGGAGTTCGTCGCCGTCAACGACATCACCGACGCCAAGACGCTCGCCCACCTGCTGCAGCACGACTCCGTTCACGGCCGCCTGAGCCAGAGCGTGAAGGCCGAGGGCGACGCGCTCACGGTCGGCAGCCGGCGCATCCGCGTCCTCAGCGAGCGGGAGCCGGGCAAGCTGCCGTGGAAGAGCCTCGGCGTCGACGTCGTCCTCGAGTGCAGCGGCCTGTTCACCGACCGCGACAAGGCCGCCGCCCATCTGGAGGCGGGCGCCAAGAAGGTGCTGATCTCGGCGCCGGCCAAGGGGGCGGACTTCACGATCTGCTACGGGGTGAATCACACCGCGTACCGCAAGGAGTCGCATCACGTGATCTCCAACGCCTCGTGCACGACCAACTGCCTGGCCCCGGTGGCCAAGGTGCTGCACGAGAGCTTCGGCATCAAGCGCGGCCTGATGACCACCGTGCACGCGTACACCAACGACCAGCGCATCCTCGATCTGCCGCACAAGGACCTGCGCCGGGCGCGCGCGGCGGCCCTGTCGATGATCCCGACGACGACGGGCGCGGCCCGCGCCGTCGGCGAGGTGCTGCCGGATCTCAAGGGCAAGCTCGACGGCATGGCGGTGCGCGTGCCGACCGCCAACGTCTCCCTCGTCGACCTCGTCGCCGAGCTCGACAAGAAGGCGACCGAGGCGGACATCAACGCCGCCATGCAGAAGGCCGCCGCCGGCCCGCTCAAGGGCGTGCTGTTCTACTGCGAGGAGCCGCTGGTCTCGATCGACTTCAACGGCAACCCGCACTCCTCGATCTTCGACTCGCAGCTCACCAAGGTCTTGGGTGACAACCTGGTCAAGGTCCTGTCGTGGTACGACAACGAGTGGGGTTTCTCCAAGCGCATGGGCGACGTCGCCCGGCTGATCGGAGCGGCGTTGTAGGAACGTCTTCATGCGGTGCATCGACCAGATCGAGCTGGGGGGCAAGCGCACCTTCATCCGCGTCGACTTCAACGTGCCGCTCAAGGACGGCGCCGTCACCGACGCCACGCGCATCGAGGCCGCCCTGCCGACGATCCGCTACGCGCGCGAGCACGGCGCCCGCACCATTCTGGCGTCACACTTGGGCCGTCCCAAGGGCAAGCCCAATCCTTCACTGAGCCTGGCGCCGGCGGCGCACAAGCTCGGTGAGCTGTTGGGCGTGTCGGTGGCGCTGGCCGCCGACTGTGTCGGGCCGACCGTCGAGGCGCAGGTCAACGCGCTGTCGAACGGCGGTGTCCTGCTGCTGGAGAACCTCCGCTTCCACGCCGAGGAGGAGAAGAACGAGCCCGGCTTCTGCCGAGCGCTGGCGCGTCTGGCCGACGTGTACATCAATGATGCATTCGGCACGGCGCATCGCGCCCACGCCTCCACCGCGGGCATGGTCCACCTCGTCGGCGAGCGCGGCGCGGGGTTTCTGCTGCTCAAGGAGTGCGAGTATCTGGGAAAGGTGCTCGCCAACCCCGACCGGCCGCTGGTGGCGATTCTCGGCGGTGCCAAGGTATCGGACAAGATCAAGGTGATCGCCAACCTGCTCGACAAGGTCGACGCCCTCCTGATCGGCGGCGCCATGGCCTACACGTTCCTCAGCGCCCAGGGCCAGGGCATCGGCAAGTCGCTGGTGGAGCGCGAGCAGCTCGACCTGGCACGCGAGCTGCTCGACAAGGCGAAGAGCCGCGGCGTGCCGTTCCTGCTGCCGACCGACCACGTCGTGGCCGACGAGGTCAAGGAGGGAGTGGCCGCCCAGACCGTCGAGGAGATTCCCGACGGCAAGATGGCGCTCGACATCGGCCCGGAGACGATCAAGCGCTTTCGCGACAAGATCAGTGAGGCGGGCATGGTGTTCTGGAACGGCCCCCTTGGCGTGTTCGAGGTGCCGCCGTTCAACGCCGGCACCCTGGCCATCGCCAACGCCCTGGCCGACGCCAAGGCCACCTCGATCATCGGCGGCGGGGACTCGGTGGCCGCGGTCATGCAGTCCGGCCGCGGCGGCGACATCAGCCACATCTCCACCGGCGGCGGCGCCTCCCTGGAGTTCCTCGAAGGCCAGACGCTCCCCGGCATAGCGGCCCTCGAATGAGTCGGCCGTTCAATGATCCAGTGACTCAGTGATCCGGTGATTCAATGCCAATGACTCGGTCCCGCGTCCCGCTGATGGCGGGAAATTGGAAGATGTACGGCACTCACACCGAGGCTGTCGCTCTGGTCGCAGGCCTGAAGGCGGCGGTCGCGGGTCTGGCCGACCGCGAGGTTCTGGTGGCCCCGCCGTTCACGGCCCTGGCGCCGGTGGCCGCGGCGCTGCAGGGGAGCAAGATCCTGCTCGCCGGGCAGAACCTGCACTGGGAGGACTCCGGCGCCTTCACCGGCGAGGTGTCGGCGCCGATGCTGCGCGATGTCGGCTGCACCCACGTGATCATCGGCCATTCCGAGCGGCGCCAGCTCTTCGGGGAAACGGACGAGGCGGTGAGCAAGAAGGTCGAGGCGGCCCTCCGGCACGGTCTGACTCCGATCGTGTGCGTCGGCGAGCTGCTGGCCGAGCGCGAGGCCGGTCGGACGCTGGCGGTCATCGAGCGCCAGGTGAGCGGCGCGTTGAAGGGATTGACGCCGGATGCTATAGGCTCGCTCGTCGTTGCGTACGAGCCGGTGTGGGCGATCGGGACCGGCAAGGTGGCCACACCGGAACAAGCCCAGGAAGTGCACGCCGCCATCCGGGGAATGCTGAGCAAGATCGGGAAGGCCGCGGCGGCGGCCCGGGTGTTGTACGGGGGAAGTGTGAAGCCCGACAACGTCGACGGGTTGATGCGAAAACCGGATATCGACGGGGCTCTGGTGGGCGGCGCGAGCTTGAAAGTGGAGAGTTTCGCGCGCATTGTTCGTTTCCAGAGCTGATCCCGAGGGGAAGAAAAAGAAAATCGATGGCCACACTGATTACCATAGTTCACATACTCACCTGCATCTTTCTGGTGGTGGTCGTGCTCTTGCAGACCGGCAAGGGCGCGGACATGGGCGCCGTCTTCGGCGGCAGCAGCGCGACGGTTTTTGGAAGCAGCGGAGCCGGAACATTCCTCGGCCGGCTGACCGCGGTGATGGCGGCGGTCTTCATGCTGACGTCGTTGACGTTGACCTACCTGTCGTCCCACCGCGTTTCGTCGACGGTGTTCGACTCGGCGCCGTTGTCGGCGCCGGCGGCGCAGCAACCGGCGCCGGGCCAGCCGGCGCCGCCGCCGCAGGCCAAAGCCAACGAGCCGGCAGCGCAGGCAGCCCCGGCAGCTCCGGCCGAGCCCAAGGCGGCCGCGCCCGGAGCCGTCCACGAGCCGGGCGCCCCGGCACCACCCGCTCCGAGCAAGTGACGAAACCACCGGCCGAGCACGCACGGCGTACGATCGCAACCGACCTTACATCCACATGCGGGGATGGCGGAACTGGCAGACGCGCTAGGTTGAGGGCCTAGTGGGGTAACACCCATGGGGGTTCAAGTCCCCCTCCTCGCACTCTTATTTCAACCGGGCCTCGGCTCCAGCAGGGATTGAACATTCGCCGAGCAGGGATGGCCGATACTTGGATCACTGACCTGGCCCACTTCCTGGACAATGGGCGGATCCATCCGAACCTTTCCGGTCCTGCCCGTAGTCTGGTCAACCATCTCGGCGCAATTGTCGCGGCGGTGACCGGTGGCGATCCGGAGGAGCCGCTCGGCGTGCCTTGTCGCCGCCGGCCGGGACGACGACCGTGTCCCGGCGAAATTGATGGCTTCATCGATCCGGAGTCGAACAAAATTCACTGGCTCTGCCCCATCTGCGGCGACAACGGTTCGATCTCGAACTGGGAGGGGATGCTCTGGGACTGCAGAGCGGCCGGGGTCGAACCGCTGCAGTGAGGCACGGATCGCCCCCTCCGCGACTTCAGCGTTCCTGCAACTCGAGCAACGTGATTCTGGTGCTCGAACGCGCGGGCTGCTCAGACCAAATCTCGCCCGTCGACTTCGAGCGACATCGCCATCCGAACCCCTTTGACGGCTACACACGTCCGTGTGTATGCTGAGACCAATCGGCGAGGTACCACAACCATGCAGCGACGGATCAACGTCTCGCTCTCGGAAGAGGCTCTTCGCCTCCTCGACCGTCTTGCGCCGAAGGGCGACCGCAGCCGCTTCCTTGACGAACTCGTGAAGCGCACGGCGCGCGACCGCGCTGCGTTGCGCTCCCGCCTTAAGGACGGCTACCTCAAGCGCGCGCAACGCGACCGGGAGGTTGCCGCCGAGTGGGACCCATTGGCTGACGAAGTATGGCGGCGCGACGTTCGACGGTAGTCCCCAAGCGGGGCGATGTCTTCCTCGTTCGCTTCGATCCCACGCAGGGCGCCGAGATCGCCAAGACACGCCCGGCCGTCATCATCCAGAACGATATCGGCAACCGCTTCAGCGATCTCACCATCGCCGCGCCGATTACTTCCAAGTACGATGCGGAGCTCTACCCGACCGAAGTTCTCATCAAAGCGCCGGAAGGGGGCCTCAAGACCGACTCTGTCGCCCTGCTCAACCAGATCCGCGCAGTCGACAAGCGACGCCTGGGACGGCGTCTCGGGACGCTTCACGCGTCTACCATGCTTCTCGTCGATGAGTCCCTCGCCGTCAGCGTCGGCCTAGCCGACGTCTGATTGGGACCTGAGGAGGCACACATTGATCGGCGTCATTGGCTTGGTCCCCGGGCGCCCGTAGTGTCGAGGGGCTCGTCCACCCGGTCACCGTATCCTCGTCGCCGCAACCTTCTTGCGACCTCGGTTTTGGCACCGAAAACGGCCGAATAAGAATAAGGCCGTCCTGGAGGCACTCCGCAAGCGATTCCAGAAGAAGTCCGGCTGCATGCAGAGGCCCGACCCACCTGAACAGTCGCGGGTATCCGCGTTCCTCATCGCCGTCGTGCCCCTACGTTCGAGCGGGGAAAACATGAAGGGATCGGACGGCCACGTGACGAATTACCAGCCGAACATCCTCGGCATTTGCAGGCTTCGAAACGTCTGATACCCCTGCCACGATGGACAGTGACAGTCCGCACAACTTGGTGCCACAGCTGGTGATGACGACGGCAGTGACGAACCGACGGATCGCACCAAGCAAAACATTGCCTCATTTAACCGGGCGGCGTTGGTGCGGGGCAGCCGGCCGAATCAACCGAGATCCCAACGGACCACGGAGCTCCTGTATGCCGTTGGGCGACCCGGTCGCCAGCTTTGAGGTGCGTGCGCCGACCAAGTCTTCGGTTCGTGAAGGACTCGGCGAAAGTCGCGCGGGGCATTTCTATCGCAGTGTCGCATCGGGAAGAGTACATCGAGTCGGATACTATCCGACGTCGCAGGGATGACGTTCTGTGAGCTGATTTTCAAATGGCCCCCGGGGTGCCAATCTGCGCCACAAGGCGCCACACGGCGTAACACTGGCTGCGAAATCCTTCAATCATTTCAAGCGACGCTTCGGGTTCAAGCCCCCCTCCTCGCATTTTTTCCCGAAAGCCCAACACCTTGCAGCCCCGTTCGCGCACATCACCACCGTGCGCCGACGGGACAAAGAGATTTATCGTCTTCGCATTCGGACACGTCCGGGCTGCAGGACCACGAAGCATCCCGCCAGCCCATCTCCCCGCCTGCTGACCAGTTCGAGGACGGCGGCGGCAAGGCCGGCCCGTGCCCGCGCCGGGAAACGGAGGAGCAGGATACCTTCGGTAGCCTTTGCGCTCGCGTGCACGAGCTGCCCGAAATCCTTGTCTTCGGTGATCAGGATCGTCCCTTTTCGAACCGCGAGCTTCAGCACCTCCTCGTCCTCGATTCGGGGAGCAATCTCGGCGATCGCCGTCACGTTGTGTCCGGCACCGCGCAACGCGCGGACCACGGAGAAGTCGCAGCTCTCGTCGGCCACGAAGCGCATGAGCTCAGCGGCTCGCGCGCTTGCGTGGCGGTTCGAGAAGGAGGGTTTCCTCGTGGGCGAGCGTATCGGCGGCGTAGCCCATGGCGGCTTTGATGTCGTCGCCACTGAGCCGCGGATAGGCGTCGAGCAGCTCCTTCTCCGACGCTCCCTCGCTCAGCTTGCGGAGAATCAGCTCCACGGGAATTCGTGTCCCGCGAATCACTGGCTTCCCCATCATCACTTTCGGGTTCGTTTCGATTCTATGCGTCACGGTCATGGCTATTCCCCGCTCTGCCGTCTGGATGCACCATCATACCCGGGACAGCGGGCATTTTTCGAGTAAGATGGAGCTCTGCTGCAGTGATCATTGCCGGTTCCGCCATCGTGTGTCGCGGAAGGCCGCCGCCCTACAGGCACCATCCTGGCCTCGAAATCACGTCCCTAAGACGGAAATGAGACGTGCTTCTGAAGGAAAGCCCCGTCATCTTGGGCGCTTACACAGGTCCGACCCCCGGGGGGCCGCGGGTCTGTAATTCCTGTCGAGTAAGAAATCATAGCAAGAGCCGCCCGCCGGAAAATTCTGGACCTTCGCCGTTCTGGTGCGTGCGCTCCCCGCGAGACCGCAGCCGTGCCATAACGGCGGGGAAGGCCCATAAGGGCATACCCCATCGATGACCGCCAGCCCTCGCGACCTACTCGTCCAAGCAATCGCCGCCCAAGAGGCGAGGTTGCTCGAGCTCGATCGCGCGAGGGAAGACGTGCAGTCGCAGCTGGAGCGGCTGCGCACCGAGCTTGGTGCCCTCGACTCTGCGGTGGTCGGACGCGTGATGGCAGCACCGACGAGCGATACTGCCTCTGCGATGACCTCTTCCGAGAAGGTGGCTCTGTTTCGCTCTCTCTTTCGAGGCCGCGACGACGTCTACCCGAAGCTTTGGGAAAACGCACGCACCGGCAAGAAGGGCTACGCGCCCGCCTGTGCGAAGGAGTGGGTGCGGGGGGTGTGCGAGAAGCCGCGAGTGCGGTGCGGTGAATGCCCGAATCAGGCGTTCCTCGGCGTAACCGATGAGACCATCGTCGATCATCTCAAAGGCCGACATGTGGTCGGCGTTTATCCTCTGCTCGCGAATGAGACATGCTGGCTGCTGGCCGTCGACTTCGACAAACGGTCGTGGATGGACGACGTTGGTGT
>CAZYMF010000115.1:0-15046 GCA_964648215.1 uncultured Binatia bacterium (SeqCode)
CACCCGTTCCCATCCCGAACACGGAAGTTAAGCCCTCCAGCGCCGATGGTACTGCACGGTCGCCGTGCGGGAGAGTAGGACACCGCCGGATTCTTTCAGGGCGAGCTCGGCCGCCAAGCTGAGCTCGCCCTTCTTTTTTGGCGGATGGGGCTGCTGCGGAGAGACCGGCCTGGTCGCCGGTGCTGGGGAGCGGAGCCGCTGCCCGGGGGTTTAGCCGGTGGGGCGTTAGTGCTTGTGCTCGATTTTCTTGCCGTAGCTCACTTCGCCCTTGTCGACGCGAAGCGAAAAACCACAATCAGGATTCGTGCACACCCAGGCTTTGAACAGCACCGATGCGCCTTCCTGGCCGTAGTCGGAGAGCGGGATTAGAATTCCATTGCTACATTTTTGGCACTTCGGAAAGTCCATCACCGCCTCCTTTTCGCAGCGACCGGGGATGGCCGCCCCACCACGATGACGAACCTTATCGAAAGCCTATCGCAAAATCAAGACAGAATTCTGACGCTCGGCGCCTGCTCCGGACTCCGGGAGAAGCTCCAGCGCACCTGACCAAGCGGTTGTCTGTCGTGTGAGCCGAGCGTCTACGAGGGTCGCGTGCGCTTGCGAACCGACGGGGCTGACGCGGGTGGAGTGCCTGACGGCTGCACGATGGGATGGAGGTTGAGAGCGGCTTCAATTCGCTCCGAGATGAGCTTGAATGCCGGCTGACTCTGCAACAGGACGTCGTCGTAAATGTCTTCCAGTTCGCTTTGTTCCAATGCGACCGCCGTCGCAAATGCCTCGTCGAGAGTCTGGATGTTTGCCGCCCGCTGCTCGATGCTGCGCAGGGTTCGATCGAGCTGCTCGAGCCGAATCGTGTACTCCGGCAGGAAGGACCCGCTATCGTCGGAGTCCTGAAAGGAGCGCAGCTCCCGATTGAGGACATCGGCGTGGGTCTCTTGTTCCAATGCGAGCTCCCGCCAAAGCTTTGCGGCGTTGGCATCGGTGTGTGCCTGCTGGGCTAGGTGGCGGTACACGTGCGCGATACGGCCCTCAAGATCGGCACAGCGCTGCAAGATCTCCGTCACGTACACGAGCGCCCCCCCTTTGCGGAATTCCGTCTCTCACCGACAAGATGACTCAGTTTGGAACCATCTTCAAGCGCTAAGGTGGCCGTGAGGCCCGCGAATCAGTTGCGGCGGAGGACGACGAACCACGAGTTATCACCACGTTGCACGAGAAGCAGTAGCTGCTCGCGATCTACTGCCAGCGCCGTGCGATACTGGCGTACCGTCCGCACCTCGCGACGATTTACCTGGCGAATCATGTCGCCGGGGCGTAGCCCTGCGTCGTCGGCGCTGCTCGCCGGTCGAATCGCGGTGACGACGACGCCACGCTCCGCGACCGGCAGGCCGAGGCGGCGCGCCAGCTGAGGATTCAAATCGGCGACGTCCAGGCCCCATCCCTCCTCGCGCGCCAGCTGGGCAGGTGGTTTTCTCTCGGGCAATTGACCGACGGTGACGGCAAACGCGCGTTCGGTTCGCCCGCGGAGGACGTTGACCTCCACTCGGCTGCCGACGGGCGTGTCCGCGACTAGGGCGGGGAAGTGCTGTGTCTCCAGGATTGCACGGCCCTGGTAGCCAATGATCACGTCGCCACGTCTTAGCCCCGCTCGGTCCGCTGGACCGCCGGGGACCACGTCCGCGACGATCACACCGCGCGGGTGGTCGAGGTCGAAGGATTTTGCCAGAGAAGGCGTCATGTTTTGGACCGTGACCCCGAGCCAAGCGCGTACCACACGGCCGTGCTGGCGCAGCTGGTCGACGATATGACGCCCCAAGTCGATCGGGATCGCAAAGCCGATGCCGATATTACCCCCGCTACGGCTGAAGATGGCACTGTTGATTCCCACGACCTCACCATCGACGTTGAGCAGCGGGCCGCCGGAGTTGCCGGGATTGATCGATGCGTCGGTCTGGATGAAGTCGTCATACGGCCCGGCACCGATGACACGACCTTTGGCGCTGACGATGCCGGCGGTGACGGTCTGCGCCAGACCGAACGGATTTCCAATGGCAAGGACCCAATCTCCTACCTCAAGGGCTGCGGAGCTTCCCAATCGAATCACTGGCAGCGGCCCGGTCGGCTGGATCTTGATGAGCGCGATATCGGTCTTGGGGTCGCTACCAATCAACTTCGCTTCGTACTCGTCCCTATTGGCGAGGCGCACACGAATGCGGGTCGCATCGCGTATCACGTGAGCATTGGTGACGATGTACCCGTCCGTGCTGACGATGAAGCCACTTCCCAGGCTGTGGCGAGGGCGGTTTCGCGGTGGAGATTCCCGGAAGAAGCGCCGCGAGAACTCCTGAAGCGGGACGTTCCCCGCGGTGGGTTCCTGGGCAGCGAAAATGTGGCATACGGCGGGACGAGCGGCCTTGGCGACAGACGCGAATGTCGCCGGCATTCCGCCGATGCCATGTGTGGCCGCGGGGAGCTCGTCGGGTGCAAGCATTCCCACGGTTGCTAGAAAGACGAGAACAGGGATGAGCCAGCTGATCGGCGAGCGGACGGAAGACATGGAGTAGCTAACCTCTGTTGGGCCGGGACGGTGGGACGGACGGAGCCGTTGCCGGACACGACTCCGGCGGGCAACCGCGCGGGGGATGATCATTGTCGCTGCCGGACCGGACTGGTCGTCATCAATTGCTCCCGTGGGCCGCAAGGGCTTGGCATTGGAGACCGCGCATGTGCTTCTCGCCGCCCGGCCTGACGGCGGATGCTAGCATCGGTTTGCTGCGCTGGCCAGCCAACACGCGACCGCCGACGCAAGTGGGAGCGGTGTGCGTCCCGGGCGGTCGAGGCGGCTGGGTTTGCCGGATAAAGTGTGGTTAGCTGAAGTCTTTGTGCGAATGAAGCGCGCTGTGTGGATTGGACTCGTTCTCGTCCTCTGTATCGCTGGGACCCTCTGGTTCGCGCTGCCGTACCTCGGCAACGCTGCTCGGCAGGGGCTGGAGCGCGTGGCCTCCGAAGGCCTGGGTGAGCCTGCGCACATCGGCAAGCTGTCCGTCTCTCTGTTCCCCGTAGCCGTGCACCTTGAAGATGGCCTGATTGGCGGCGAGCCATCGCCCTTGGCGCGTCTGGGCGCGGCCGACGTGCGGTTGTCCGTTCTGGCGAGCCTGCTTCAATGGCGGCCAGTGCTCACAGTTCGTATCAACTCGGCCACATTCGACGTGACACAGCTCCCCGCGTCGACAACGGGGACGACCTCGGGCCACGACGCCGGGGGCGGCGCTGAGGTACCTTCACTGCGCCTGCGGGCCGTTGAGCTCGAAGACGTTCGTATCTTGTTCCCCTTCGAAGCGGGCAAGGCCGACCTGCAAATCAAGGCCGCCAGCGGGTCGGTAAGCTCCCGTTCCCGCACACGACGACTCAACGCCGTGCTGAACGCGAGCGGTCTCACGCTGATGTTGCGGGGACGGCAGCTAGAATTCGACGCGGTGCAGGTCGAGGGTGGGCTGGATCGGGGCCAACTGTTTGCCGAGAAGGCTTCCCTCAACGGCAAGTCCGTCGCCCTGGCTCTCACGAGCAGCTCGTCACGACAGTACCAGCTGTCCGCCGACGTCGACCTCGACCCGGTGGGCTCGCTTCTGGGACGCCCCTTGAAGGGGCGTGCGAAGCTGAGCGGGCGCCTGGAGGGTTCGCTGCTGGACCCGGATTTCAACGGACGGCTCGCCATCGAGGGGCTCCGGGCAGAGGGTCGAGAGATCGGGAACGTGAGCGCAGACCTGCGACGAGGGCCGCAAACGCTTCAGGTGCAGGCACTCCGTTTGGCGGGTCCGCTCGGGCATCTGGTCGGTGACGTCGAAGTCGGGACGTCTGGAGCGATGCCCCTGAAGGGGACGTTGCGTCTGCACCAGGTCGATCTTGATGCCCTGCTGTCCCTGGTTGGGGAGCATCTCAATCTCCAGCACGTCGTGACGGGAACCGCGTCGGTGGAAGGATCTCTCAACCCCCTGACTATCGACGTGACCGCCGAGGGTGCGCTGCGGCAGAGCGAAGGCGGGCTGCCGCCCGCTTCCGAGCCGAGCGACGAGACTGCGGACGTGAACGATCCACCCGATCCCCCGGGCACGGTCGCTGACGCTAGCGTCGAGCCCTCCTCGACGCCACGGGCAACGCCCTCGCCCGGGCCGAGGCTGAGCGGTTCGGGGCCCGGGGCCGAGTCGCAGCCGCCGGCAGCTACGTTCAAGCTCGACGCGCATCTGGAAAGCGGTCGATCCGATGTCCGGGTCGAGGTCGAGCAGCCCCAGGGAAATAGCCTCCGTGCGGAGATCGTCTCCAAGGGGGAGCAGCTCAGCGGGCCGGTTCAACTGCAGGTGCACGACCTGACCGCTCTCAGCCGACTTTTGCCGAAGCCCATTCGTGACCTGGGGCTCACGGGCGAGGTCGAGGGGAGCGTCACGCTGTCCGGTTCCCCTCAGGCACCGAACATCGAGGCAAGGTTGTCGGGAAAACGGATCAGCATCATGGGGGTGCAGGTGCCACGGCTCGCGGGCGAGGTCTCCATCGTGGACGCGACCCTGAGCACCGACGGTCTGCGGGTGGACACGGCCAACGGAAACCTCTTGCTCGAAGGTCGCCTCGCCCTGGATCAAAAGGCGAAGAACGATTGGCGGCTCGAGATCAACGGGCTCGACACGGATTTCGTCGTCGGCTCGGTGACCCCGTTCGTCGGGGGGCACATCCCCGTCAGCGGCGGCAAGCTCGACGGCGCGGTCGCTGTGAAGGGATCGTGGCCGCAGGCGATGATCGATGGTCACGTCGTGGCCACCTCCCTCTATCTCGAGCAAGAGCCCCTGGAAAGCCTCGAGGTCGATGTGACGGCGTCGCTGCCGCAGTGGAAACTAAACGCCGTCTTGACTCATGTCGAAGGAGAAAAGCTCACCGTGGCAGGCTCTGGCTCCGGCATGGGCGGCCTCGACATCACGGTGAGCTCGACGCCGGTGGCCATCAGCCACTTTCGGCGCGTAGGACGTCGACAAGCATCCGGAACCATCGAGGTGCAGGGTCACCTGACCGGGAGCGCTGCAGCACCGGAGGGGAATTTCTCGATCAGTGGTACGGAGCTGACGATGGGAGAACGTCAACTCGGCAACGTGGAGCTTCGCGCCGTCGGCTCACGGCGCGAATGGAAGGTGACGGTAGTGGGGTTGGCCGGAGCGATTCAGGCGGACGCAACGGTGCAGATGAGGCATTCCTATCCGTACGTTCTCAATGTTCGCTGGGAGGACGCGGCTCTGGCTCGTTTGGTGTCAACGGACCCGTCGCTGCAGGTGACCACCAGCGGCGAAATCCGCCTGAGCGGCTCGTTGACCGATTGGCAGAGGCCGAATGGAAGCATCGAGATCACCCACTTCGATGTCGTGAGAGACCAGTATCACGTGACCGCACCGCAACCGATTCACATCGATGCGGAGCACGGAGTGTTTCGGATCCAATCCTTCGAGCTCAGTGCCCGGGAAACCCGGGTGACATTGACGGGGAACGTGTCGCTGACGGGTCAGGTACACCTGCAGGCACGGGGAGAGGGCGACCTCGTCCTGCTCGAGCTCGTCGGGCGCCCCATCAACTCGGCGCGCGGCCGATTCACCGTGATGGCCGGAATCGACAAAGCACCTGAGCGCCCCTGGTCACTCGAGGGCGATGCGCACTTGAGCGACGCCACAGTGGACCTCGGCCTGCCGGTCGCGTTCACTGCGGTCAACGGCGACTTCACTCTGACGGGGGCCAAGGTCCGGGTCGACCGGCTGGAAGGTCGCGCGGGGGGCGGCCGCTTCGTGGTGGGAGGGTCGGCCGACTTCGAGAGAGGGCCAGATCTCACCTGGAGTCTCCAACAAGTCGCGCTCAGCCCGGAGGATGGGCTGGAAGCGCAGCTGTCGGGCAAGGGAGGAATCGCTGGCTCCTGGCGGAGCATCGTCGTGAATGGCGGTCTCCACGTGGTGAGCGCTCTCTATGACCGCAACGTCGAGCTGACCGATCTCCTGCCGTCGCTGCGGGCGAAGGTGATGCCCGCGCCGCGAACGCAGCCTCCCGCCATTCAGGTGCGTTTCGACCTGCTCATCTATTCCTCGGGTGAGATCTTCATCGACAACAACGTCGCGAAGGCGGAGATGTGGCTCAACCTTCACCTCGGTGGTGACGCCGAGGAACCGGTGCTCAGAGGAACGATCGGGTTTCTCAATGGCGAGGTCACGTTTCGCAAGCGAACGTTCACGATCACCGCCGGCTCGGTCGACTTTCGCGAGGAACGTCGCATCAACCCGATTCTCAACATCACCGCGGAATCGGAGATCGCGACCGCGGAAGCCGACTACACGGTCGCCGTCACCGTCACCGGCGCGGCGGAGAATCCCCGGGTACAGCTGAGCGCGGACGATCCGAATCTATCACAGAACGACATCCTGAGCCTGATCACTTTCGGCAAGACGACGGCACAGCTCCAGCGGGAAGGGGGCGGTGTGAGCGCCGTCGATGCACTGGCCCTGTTGCCCACCGGCGCCGCGACCAATCGCATCGGGAAGCTCATCGGTGTCGACCAATTCGAGGTCGAAGCCACGCAAGGGCGCAACTCCGGTGCGATCGAACCGAGAGTGTCGATCGGCAAGGATTTGACCGACCGCTTGCGGGTGTCGTTGTCGAGCAGCTTCGGTGTCGACGCCCAACAAGCGGTGCAGGTCGAATACCGTCTGACACGGGGCATGTCGCTGCTCGGATCGTGGGAAGGTCAGACGCGATCCCAGGCCGGCGCTTTCGGTGGCGGCGTCAAGTTTCGTCACGAGTTTCGCAAGCTCCCCCTCCTCGACCTCCTCCCCGGCGGCCTGAAAGCGACCACCGACCGCGATGAGAAGTAGGCTCTCCCCGTTCCTCGTGTGGATGGCTTTGATGGCCGCCAGCATGAGCTTCGGCCTCGTGCGACGAGGGTGGAGTGCGCCGGACGATCTCGTGGGCCGCCGTATCGTCGCCGTCGAGTTCGAATCGGCCGAACCCATCGACGTGCCCGGGCTGCTGCGTCTCATGCCCATGCAGGCGGGCGACCGCCTGCGCCGGCAGGACCTGGAAGAGGCTCGCTGGCGATTGCGGCAGAAGAACGTGTTCACCAGCATCGTTGTCGACACCGAGCCGCGCGGCAGCGATGTCGCGGTGGTCATCCGTGTGAAGCGGCAAGCGATCGTGGATCGGATAGTGTTTCGCGGCAATCGCGCGATCGCCACGCGGGAGTTGAGGCGACTGGTTCGCATACGGGAGAACGCGCCGTTGACGCCGGCGCTGCGCGACTACTCGGTGCGGCGGATCACCCAGCGGTACGACGCCGAAGGCTTCGCGGACGCGGCTGTATCGGTGCGAGTGCAGACGGAGACCCCGGGTGAGGTGGACGTCATCTTCGACATCGACGAGGGGCAGCCGCTGCGCGTGGGGGCGGTCGAGGTCGAGGGTCAGCTGCCCATCGCGTCGAACGACGTGCGACGCACGATCGAGATCCATGCCGGCGACCGTTACCGGCGAGAGCGGCAGCGGGACGGGACCAAGGCCGTCGTCACCTTGTTCCGGGAGCGGCGTTACTATGAAGTACAGGTGGACAGCAAGTGGGAAGTGGACGCCGACAAGACGGGCACGCTGACCTATCACGTTGACCCGGGTCCCCTGTTCGAGGTCGAGTTCTCGGGGAATCATCACTTCGACGACGAGCATCTCCTGGGCTTGCTGGATCTCAACAAGCGCCCGATCGTCACCGACGGCACCTGGCACGAGTTGGAGCGCCGGATTCACGCCGCGTATCAGGAAGCCGGCTACTACTTCGCGAAGGTGAATTTGAAGATCGCGCCGGGACCACCGAAGGTCGTCCGCTTCCTCGTCGACGAAGGGCGCGTCTATCACGTCCATGAAGTGCGCTTCGAGGGCAATCGGGGGCTGTCGGACGGCGACTTGCGCGATCATATGGCGACTCGTCCCCCCAGTTGGATTCCCTGGCGGTCGGGGGTGCTGGTCGACGACATGTTCGACGACGATCTCAAGCGATTGTGGTACCTCTACCGCAAGCGTGGCTTCGAGTCGGCGGAGATCGTCGACGCTCGGCCCGAGTTCGATCGAGAGCGGGGCCGGATCGATCTGACGATCGTCGTCGAAGAAGGCGCGCGGACGATCGTGAGGAAGGTCGAGCACGCCGGGCTGCCGCCGGCGAGCGCCCGTTTGCCACCACCGTCGTTCTCCGTTGTTGCGGGGAAACCTTTGGACCCGGATCAAATCGAGAGCGACAAGCAGGCGCTGCTCGCCCTGCTTGCCAAGGCGGGTTACACGACGGCGACGGTCGAAACGCACGTTGCTACCACGCGGGTCAGTCCCGAGCAGATCGACGCGATCGTCGACTTCGAGGTGATGCCCGGCCCGCGCCGCTACGTTGGCACCATCATCGTGCAGAACAACGTCGATACGCATTCCAGCGTCCTGCTGCGGGAGCTGCCCTTCCGGAGCGGCGACCCGCTGGATCCGAGCGGCTTGCTGAAGGGCCAGAGCGAGATTTACAAGCTCAGGCTGTTTCGCAGCGTGACGGTGCGGCCGCTGCAGAGCGAACGGCAGGCCCCTCCGAGCATCGAGCTGCGCGAAAAGCCCGCGAGCTTGGCGGCGGCATCTACCGGGTCGAGCGGTGAACGCACGGCGCCGCTGACGCCCGAGCAGCGGAGCGCCGGCGAGATCCTGCAAGGGCAGGTGGGCCCGGCGGGGGGGGCTCCGGAACCGGAATCGAAACCCGGGCAAGTGCCCGTGGCGGTGACTGTCGCCGAAAAGCCGGCGGGGAGCCTGCAGTACGGTGGCGGCTACAACACGCGCGACGGCTTTCGCGGATTTGCCGAGGTGAGCGACGACAATCTACAGGGGCTGGCGCGGCGGTTGAGCCTGCGGGGCGAGTTGAGCCTGCAACCGGGCAGCGTCTCGCCCGACGAGTACCTGGGCAATCTGGGCTTTCGCGAGCCGCGTCTCGACGACACGAAATGGGCCTTTCGTGTCAACCTCATCGCGCAGCGGTCGACCCGTAGCGTGGACCAGTTCAGCCTGGAGCGGGTTGCCGTCATCCCGGCCATCGAACGGTACTTCCGGCCGGGTCTGCAGGCCGGGCTCGACCTGCAAGCGGAGCAGGCGCGCATTTTCGATCTGGCTCCGGACGTCGAGGATTTCAATCCGCGTGATGCCGGCCAGTTGACGACGATCAGCCTGGGGCCGTTCATGGTCTACGACGGGCGCGACGATGCCTTCGTGCCGCACCGCGGCGTTTTCGATTCACTGCGACTGCGCGTGGCCCCAGGTCAGTTCGGGTCCGAGATTCCCTTCTTCAAGCTGCTGGTGCAACATGCTCAGTACGTGCCGCTGGCGGACGACTTGACCTTCGTCTACGTGGGCCGCGCCGGCTACGCCGTGCCCTTCGAGAGTGGCGACATTGTTCCGATCCGCGAGCGCTTCTTCCTGGGTGGTCGAACGACGGTGCGGGGATTCAGCGAGAACTCGATCGGCCCGGTCGGCCCGCATCGCTTCAACTCGCGCGGGCAAGATCTCGGCGGTGGCGACCCGCTCGGAGGCGACCTCTCGCTGAACCTGAACACGGAGCTGCGCTTCCCGCTGTTTCTGGGCCTTGGCGGTGTCGTCTTCGTCGACGGCGGCGGCGTATATCTCCAGGATCGGTCGGTCAGCCTAGACGACTTCCGGCGTTCGGTCGGTCTAGGCCTGCGCTACGACACCCCGGTGGGGCCCGTCAGCCTGGACTACGGTTTCAAGCTCGACCGCCGTCGCGACGAATCGGTCGGGGAAGTGCACTTCAGCATCGGGGCCGTGTTCTGAGGCGCGTCATCACGGTGGACCGCTGGCGGCCAGATCGGCCTTCGGCTGCTGTTCGATGCGCACCTTGCTGATACGCCGTCCGTCCATGGCGACGACTGTCATCTTGTAACCTTCGTGGACGACGGCCTCGCCGCCCTTGGCGATCCGCTTGAGCCTGGCGAGAACGAAGCCCGCCAGCGTCCGGTAGTCAGCCGTTTCCTCCAGAGGCAGACGGTAGCGGTCGTGCAGGTCGCTGAGCGGAACCGACCCGCGCACCAGCAGGGAGCCGTCGGGAAGCTCCTGCACGTCGAGCTCCTCGTCCACGTCGAACTCATCGCGGATCTCACCGACGATCTCTTCCAGCAGGTCCTCGATGGTCACCAGGCCGATGACGGTGCCGAACTCGTTGACGACGATGGCCAGGTGAGTGCGGCGGAGTTGCAGCTCGCGGAGCAGATCGCTGATCTGCATCGAGTCGGGCACGAAGTAGGCGGGGTGGGTCACCTCGGCCAGCGCTGGTGTCGGCGAGCGCTCCAAGGCACGGAAGAGGTCTTTGATGTGCACGACGCCGACGATGTGGTCGAGATCGCTCTGGTAAACCGGCACTCGGGAGAATCCGGTCTCGATCAGGTCCTTGGCGAGCGCCGCGGGCGGAATATCGGTGTCGACGGCATGCATCTCCGAGCGCGGAGTCATGACCTCGCGGACGGAAGTGTCGGTGAACTCGAAGATGCTGTGGATGAGCTTGCGCTCGTCCTCGTCGAAGATGCCGGCCTCGGCGCCCTCATGAACCAGATGCTTGACCTCATCCTCGGAAACGAAGGGGTCATGCGCCTCATCGTTGCCGAAGAGCAACATGACCGCATCGGTGGATTTGGTGAGCAGCGTCACCGCCGGGGCGCAGGTGCGGGCGAACGCGCGGACGATGGGGGCGGCGAAGCAAGCGAGGCTCTCGCTGCGGCGCAGAGCGACGGATTTCGGCACCAGCTCGCCGAGGACGAGGGTGAAGTAGGAGACGATGAGGACGGTGGCGCCCAGGGCGATCGGGTTGATCCACGGGGTCAGCCAAGCGGGGACAGTCGCCCGCAGCGACGGTTCCACGAACGCCACCGTGCCGGCGCCGGCGATCACCGACGCCATGGCGCTGACGACGGTCACGCCGATCTGCACGGCCGCCAGGAAACGGCCCGGATTCTCCTTGAGCGCGGCGAGGGCAGGCGCGCCGCGCCGCTGCTCCTCGAGCAGCTGTGGGATGCGGCTGCGCCGGACCGCGACCAAGGCGATCTCCGCAGCCGAGAAGAACCCGTTGATCAGGATCAAGAACAGAATGACCAGCGGTTCCACCCATACGATGTCGACGTTCATGGCCTGGCCTCCAGTCGGAGAAGGATAGCTGGCGGCCGCCTCAGCGGTCCAGGGAGAGGGGAGACGGGGGCTTCCGGCCGCCCCGTCGATGGCGTCATCCGAATGAAGCGGCGCCCGGCCGCCGCCGAGGAGGTTATTTCAGGCTGCGAGTGGAGAAGCCGCGCTCGTCGTAGGTGAGCAGAGTGCGCTTCCCCGCCGACAGGGTTTCGAGCGCCACCTCGTGCTGCCACAACTGATGAACGTAGGCCAACGTCTTTTCGGCGGACGCCAGCTGAAGATCGCGGCCGTCGTGGGCGTGGACGAGGTAGAGGGTGCGGTTGCCACCGAAGTCGGCGTCGTCGACCTTGATGACCGGTACGGTGGCCATGCCCACGTTCTGGAGCAGCACCTGCTTGACGTCCCGCCAGCTCTCGGTGTCCGCAACCTTGGTGACGACCAAGTCTTCCCCCCGGGTGTCGTGCTGGAAGAGGTCGAGCTCGCGGATCAGCCGCTCGGTCAGGTGACGCCGGAGGAAGGAGGCGTCGCGGTCGGTCTCGCGCACCTCGAACATCTTCTGGATGCCGGTCTTCTCGGGGTCCCTGTTTTCCTCGCGCTCCTCCGGCGTCGGGTCGTCCTGCCGGCGTCGGATGTCCTCCCACACCTTGAAGCCGAGGTGGTACGGATTCAAGCCCCCGGGAAACGGCCGGACCACCTGGTTGTGCCGGACGATGAATTCCAGCTGGAGGCCGTCGGGAAGATCGAGGCTGTCGAGAATCTGCTTGTGCCAGTAACTGGCCCAGCCCTCGTTCATGATCTTCGTTTCGATCTGCGGGATGAAATACTGCGCTTCCTCGTGGACGATGGTTAGCAGGTCCTTCTCCCAATCGGTCAGGTAGGGATTGTGATCGCGGATGAAGAGCAAGAGGTCCTCGTCGGGCTCGGCGGGGACCTTTCTCAGATCCGGTGCCACGTACTCGGCACGCCGGTGAATCTTCTGGAAAGGGTCCACCGGCGGCCGTGCGGCCTCGAACAGGTCCCTTCGCACCTCGTCGATCGAGCGCTTGCGAATGGCGAGATTGCGACGGCACTGGAGAGAGAGGGCGTGGGCGGCGTCGACGATCGCTTCGACCTTTTCCAGGCCGATGCTGGGGTCCTCGACGTAGCGGCGTATCCGAGCCGCGTGTGCCTTGAACGTACTGATGGTGAACTCGGCCCGCGTGCTGGCGAAGGTGGTGTTGTTCTTGAAAAAGTCGTTGTGGCCGTACACGTGGGCGATGGTCAGGATCTGCAGCAGCAGAGTGTTGTCGCGCATCAGGTAGGCGAGCGCGGGATCCGAGTTGATGACCATTTCGTATGGCAGGCCGCTGACGCCGTAGTCGTAGAGGGTCTTCAGCTTCTCGTAGGCCTTGCCGTACGACCAGTGCGGGTAGTGGGAGGGCATGCCCGAGTAGGCCATGTAGCCGAGCATCTGGTTGTGATCGCAGAGCTCGAACTCCTGTGGGTAGCAGGTGAGGCCGAAGGACTGCACGCGCTCGCGAATCCGCTCGTCCCACGCCGCGAGATCTTCGATCGAGTACGGGGCGGTCATGATTCAGGACGCGGAACCGGCGGTGGCTCCGGAGCCTTCGGCGTCGTGGGCGCGGTCCTTGGCGAGGAAGGCACGGAAGCTCGGCCAGATGTCCTCTTTGCGCTCGATCAGGACGGTCTGGAAGTTATTGGCCTCGAGACGCCGGAAGATGTTCAGCATGGAGCTCTCGTAGTAGCGGGAGCCGAGCGGTTTGATCTCGCCGTAGCCGAAGAGGTTGCAGACCTCGGTCAGGTCCTGCGCCGCCCGCAACGCGGTGGGGTTGTCGGAGTCGAAGTTGTCGCCGTCGGAGCAGTGGAAGGCGTACACGTTCCAGAGCGATGGGTGGTAGCGCTCGGCGATGATTTCGAGCGCCTTCTGGTAGCCGGAGGAGATGAAGGTGCCGCCGGACTCGCCCTTGTGAAAAAATTCTTCCTCGGTCACCTCTCGGGCCTCTGTGTGATGAGCGATGAAGACGATCTCGACGTTGCGGTACTTCGTGCGGATGAACTGGTAGAGCAGGAAGAAGAAGCTGCGCGCCAGGTACTTCTTCATCGTGTCCATCGATCCAGAGGTGTCCATGATGCAGACCACCACGGCGTTGGACTCCTTTTTGAGGTCCGTGACCATGTGGCGGTAGCGAAGGTCGTCTTCGTGAAACGGGAAGCGCCGCTGCTGATCGTTGCTATAGTGCAGGCCGGTGTGGCGGGTTGCCAGGCGCCGCTTCACCTTGGCCTTCACCGTGTGGCGCTTGTCGAGGCGAACCCGGATGCCCACCTGCCGATAGCCTTTGCGTTTGCTCAGCTGGGGAGAGGTGATCTCGCGCAGCCGTTTGCGTTCGAGGTCGGGTAGCTCGAGGTCCTCGAACATGATGTCGATCAGCTCGTCGAGGGTGACATCGGTCTCGTAGTAGTCGACCCCCGGCCGATCGCCCGCTTTGTCGGGTGGCCCCTGGCCGTCGCTCTGCGCCTTGCCGACGACCTGGCCCGGCCGCGTATTGCCGTCGCCTTGCGCTACGCCGGAAGCATTGTCACCGAAGACGAACCGATACTCCTTGATTCCCCGGATCGGCACCTTGATGACGCGTTCTCGGTCTTTGCCGATGATGGACTCTTCGGCGATGATGTCGGCGATGTTCTCGCGGATGGATTGCCGGATCTTCTGCCGATGGCGCAGGCGGTCCCCTGCGGCGCGATCACTGCGCTGCGCGTCGGAGTGGCGAAACGGCCGGAAAATCGTGTCCATGGCGCGCCAGAGAGAGCCCGGAGATTGCTTCCGCGCAGTATCAGTCCTTCCAGAGGTTGTTGGCCGCGTACTTGAGGACAACGTCGACGCAGTTGGGGCAGTAGCCGTTCTCGAGCAGGTTCTGCACCATGGCGTTGTACTTGTCCGTCTGCTCCTCGTCGCGCGTGCGGGCCTTGGTGATGATGCGGCTGATGTCACGCACGGAGGACATGAGCTTTTTCTCGATCGCTTCCTTGATCGGCTCGTAGCTGCGGTAGCTGATGCGACCGCCGCGGCGGCTGGCGGCCCAGAGATAGGCGATCACCTCCTGGCGGAAGCCGTCGGCGGCGGAGCCAATGATTGCGATCTGCTCCTCGATTGACTTCAGAAAGCCCTCGTCGGGTTGCAGCTCCTCCTTGGTGTTGCGATCCTTCACCTTCGTCTTGTTGACGTACGCTTCGGCATGATCGAGGTAGTTCTGAAACAACGACTCGGCTTGCTCCTGGTACGAGTAGACGAAGGCCTTGGTGATCTCCTTCTCCAGAATGTCGAGATATTCCTTGTGCAGAACGTCCTGCAGGAAATCGAGGTACTGCTTGCGAGTGTCGTCGGGAAGGTCGGCTTCCTTGGTCATGCCGATGAGAGCCTCGCGGACGTTGATGGGATTGATGCAGTTGCCCTCGATGTTGTCGGACAGGGCGTTGTCGAGTGCCTTCATGATGAAGCGCGTGGAGATGCCGCTCATGCCCTCACGTTTGGTGTCGTCGCGCAACTCGTGGACGTCGATCTTCTTGGTCTTGCCCTTCTCCACGACCTCCTCGCCGTTGTACAGCTTGAGCTTGGTCATGAGGTCGCACTTTGTGGTCGGCTCGAGCCGGGAAAGGATGGCGAACATCGAGGCGATGTCGAGCGTGTGGGGCGCGACGTGAGCGCGGAAGTCCGAATTGCGGATAATCTTCTGGTAGATCTTCACCTCTTCGGAGAGGCGCAGGTTGTAGGGGACCTTGACCACGACGATGCGGTCGAGGATCGCCTCGTTGGTGTGATCGGCCTTGAACTTCTGCCACT
>CAZYMF010000116.1:0-15031 GCA_964648215.1 uncultured Binatia bacterium (SeqCode)
TCCGGCGAGGCTCGGAGACGAGGCCCATGGCCCGGCTCCGGGGCGCGGAGAAGGGCGCGACGGGATTACTCGCAGCCGTCGCGTGCAATCGCCGACCGTCTCCTGCGGGGCTACGCCCCTGCGCCCCCCGAGGAGGAAACCGAAAGGCGCGGTTTCCCCCTCGGGCTCCCCCTTCGCGCCCGCTGCGCGTGCTATAGGCCGCGTCGTGCCGAGTCGGCCTCGCGCCGGCGTCTGTGCTCGACAGCGTCGGGCGTTCCCGCCAATGGGGGGCTCGTGAATGCAGGCGGTGGCCTCTGGGCTCTGTCGGTTGGGTGCGTATTCTCTCCCAACCACAAGCCAAAACGAGCCGAACGTTGCGATCTTCAGACGAAGTCGGCCGGCGGCGAGGCTTCGATGGCGATGCCGTCGCCGCGCAGCGGCGAGCGCGGTCGCGGACCCGCCTCGTCGCGGCTGTCGCGGTAGAGACGGCGGAGCAGATCGAGGCCCGGGCGGCATTCGCCGCGGGCAATGCCGTGAATCAACGTGCGCACGCGCGCGTTGATCGGGGTGGCGATGCCGCGGGCGATGCCGCGCGTGACCACCTCGCCGTTGAGATAGTCGACGGCCGGCTCGCGCCCGCGCTCGATGGCCGCCAGCATCGACGAGCGCAGCCGCCGGAACTTGGCGCCGACGGCGAGCAGGAGCGCGTGCTTGGCCATCAGCGACGGCGAGCCCGGCCCGACGACGTCGGCCGCGGTCAGAGCGGCCCACTCCAGATCGATGGTCCCCGCGACCTTCTCGAGGCGGATGCTGCAGGCGCGCGCCACCGCGACCGCCTCGGTCATGACCTCGAGCCCGAGGCGGCGGGCGAAGCGATAGCGCAGCAGGGCGCCCAGGCGATCGCCGCCGATGGTGCCGAGGGAGCTGATGGCACAGTTGATGGCGAGCTTGCTCCAGCGACTGCCGGCGAGGTTGTCGGTGACGTTCACCGGCCCGATGGGCTCGAGCAATCGCTGCAGCCGCGCCAGCCGCGGGTCGTGCCCGCCGTCGAGCCGGCCGACGACGAACCCTCCCGCCGAGGTCCGCTCGTACACGCCGGGAGACAGCATCGAGCCGCCCCAGGCGACGATGGCGCCCAGAGTGTGGTGCTCGCCGATGAGCTTGGCGACACGCTGCTCGCACAGCCCGTTCTGAAAGCACACCATCGCCCCGTCTTCGGCGAGCAACGGCGCGGCCGAAGTGGCCGCCTCCTCGAGCTGCGGTGGCTGCGTGGCCAGGAAGACGAAGTCGAACGGGCCGCTGCCGGCGGGAATCGTCGCGTGCGCGCGCGCCGGAACCCGCTCCTGCCGGGTCTCCTCGGTGACGTCGAACCCGTGTCGGTTGATCGCCGCGGCGATCTCCTCGTTGTGCGTGACGGCAACGAGGTCGCATTCCTGGCGGGCGAGGGCGGCCCCGAGAATGCCTCCGATGCCGCCACAGCCCAACAACAAGATTCTCGGTTTCATGCCCGTGCCTGTCGTGAGAGCATGCCCGCCGCAAGTGGCGAGCCGAAGTTGGAAGAGTCAGTCTCTGCGTATACTCCGATGCCGCCGCGCGTCAACCCACCGCGCCAGGGGGAAGTCGCAAGCCTCAAGTTGCAAGCCGCAAGACGAAAGGTGAAGCCGCTTGCGCGGCTTGCCCCTTGCAACTTGTAGCTTGTCCCTCTCTTGACTATGGTTGCCTCTCGACTCAGAGGGGCGATGGCGAACGGGAGACACTGGACGGCGGAGGACATCCCCGAGCTGACGGGGAAGGTGATCGTTGTCACCGGCGGCAACAGCGGCATCGGCTACGAGGCGGCTTTGCAGCTGGCGCGCAAGGGGGCGCACGTCGTCCTCGCCTGCCGCGACCTGACCAAGGCGAAGGCGGCGATCGACTCGATCAGGACGGCACACCCCAACGCGGCGCTCGAAGCGATGGCGCTCGACCTGGCCAGCCTGGAGTCGGTGCGGCGCTTCGCGCAGGAGCTCTTGGCCAAGCACGGGAAGCTGGACGTGCTGTGCAACAACGCTGGCGTGATGGCCTTGCCGCACCGCAAGACCGCCGACGGCTTCGAGATGCAGCTCGGCACCAACCATCTCGGCCACTTCGCCCTCACCGGGCTGCTGCTCGAACGCCTGCTGGCGAGCGGCGGCGCTCGCGTCGTCAACGTCAGCAGCACGGCGCACCGCATGGGCAAGATGCGCTTCGACGACCTGCAGTGGGAGCGCGGCTATCGCAAGTGGGCGGCCTACGGCCAGAGCAAGCTCGCCAACCTGCTCTTCACCTACGAGCTGCAACGGCGGCTCGCGGCGATCAACGCGGACCTGATCACCGTCGCCTGCCATCCGGGCTACGCCGCCACCAACCTGCAGGCGGCCGGCCCGCGCCTGCAGGGCTCGTCGTTGCTGGAGTCGCTGGCGGCGCTCAGCAACCGCCTGTTCGCCCAGAGCGCGGCGATGGGCGCGCTGCCGACCCTGTACGCGGCGACGGCCGCCGACGTCAACGGCGGCGATTACATCGGTCCCGATGGCTTGGCCGAGACGTGGGGGTACCCCAAGAAGGTCCGCTCCAGCGCGCGCTCGCACGATGCCGGCGCTGCCGCGCGGCTGTGGGACATCTCGGAAGCTCTCACCGGCGTCAAGTACGACAGGTTGAGCAAGTCCTGACCTGGGGACGACGAAGGAAATGGGCTTCCCCCCCTTTTCTTCTCCGCCGGGCATCCGACTCCAACGGCGGATCGAGAGATAGGCCGTCCTCCATTTCCGGCGAGGTTGCGAGCCCGCGCCCTTTCCCCTTTGACCTTTTCCCTTCCGACTTCCCTTCTCATCACCGGATCCGCGGGAGCACCTTCGACTCGAACAACCGCAGCCCTTCCCAGCCGAGCTCGGGCGATATCCCCCCCATGAGCGGGTGGAGAATGATGCGGCCGGTCTCCTGCGCCAGCGCGACGCAATCGTCCGGCGTCACGACGCGGTAGACGCCGCTCTTCTGCACGTCTTCGATGGACTGCCCCTTGACGTGCACCGAGGAGCGTTGATCCGGCGTCTGCCACGCGGAGTAGGTCTGCGCGTCGTAGAGGGCGTGCGGCGCGATGCGCTTCCAGTCGCCATCGGGGTCTTCGCTCACGTGAACGAAGCCGGGCCCGCCCGGCAGGATGACGAAGCTGCTGTCGAAACCGAGCCGCCGGCACTCGGCGTTGTACACATCGGCCAGTCGCTGATCGCCGATCGACGGAAAGAAACCCGCGTGCAGCCGCGCCGCGCGCTTGGCGGCAACCTCGCTGGAGCCGCCGATGAGCACCATCGACTCGGTGCTCGGGCGTGGCGTCACCCGGATCGTCCGGCCGCGCCACTCGAAGGGCTCGCCGGTCCACGCTTGCCGCATGACCTGAATGTACTCTTCCAGCAGCCTGCCGCGCCGCTTGCGCTCGACGCCGGCCATCTCGAACTCTTCTTGCCGGTAGCCGAGGCCGGCGACCCAGCTCACCCGGCCGCCGCTGGCGAGGTCGAGAACGGCGAGCTGCTCGGCCATCCGCACGGGGTCGTGCAGCGGCACCAGCACCGCGGCGATGGTGATGCGCAAGTTGCGCGTGCGGCCGGCGATGGCCGCCGCCAGTGTCAGCGGCGCCGGCAGGTAGCCGTCCTCGACGCCGTGATGCTCCGACAGCACGACGAGATCGATGCCGTTGCGGTCGGCCCACTCGCACTGGTCCAGGCACGCGGCGTAGCGTTCCGCATGCGTGCCCGCGGCAAAAGGGGGCACCCGCAGGTCGAATCGAATCCCGATCATCGCCATCGTCACCGACTCCCGACTTTGAGGATGCCGCCGCTTGTATCCGCCTTGCGGTCCGGAGGTCAACGCTCGGGTGCAAGCGGTTAGGGGGTTAAGCGGTTGCGCGGTTAGGGGGCCCGCCCGCCCCCGCTCCGTTTGACTTTGGGGTCCTTGCCCCGCAAGATGTTTCGTGGCTCCGTCATGACTCCGCCCTGATACCCAGCCGACAATCTCCGCCGGGCGACAGCTCGGTACGACTTCCAGCGACAGCGAAAAGGCACAGGCTCAGCGCGCCGTTCCGGCGCGAGGGCGGATACGATCCACCGGGGCGAATGTCGGAGCAGCAGGAACGCCAACGATATGAACGAAACGAGCGAGCGACTACAGAACGAGGTGCGACGGCGCCGGACCTTCGCCATCATCTCCCACCCCGACGCCGGCAAGACCACTCTGACCGAGAAGCTCCTGCTCTACGGCGGCGCCGTCCGCCTGGCCGGGTCGGTCAAGCAGCGCCGCGCCGAGCGCTACGCCACCAGCGACTGGATGGCGCTCGAGCGCGAGCGCGGCATCTCGATCGCCACCAGCGTGATGCAGTTCCCCTACCACGGCTATCAGCTCAACCTGCTCGACACCCCCGGCCACAACGACTTCAGCGAGGACACCTACCGCACGCTGGCCGCCGCCGACGCGGCGGTCATGCTCATCGACAGCGCCAAGGGCGTCGAGCCGCAGACCGTCAAGCTGTTCGAGGTCTGCCGCCTGCGCAAGATCCCGATCGTGACGTTCATCAACAAGATGGACCGCTACGGCCGCGAGCCGCTCGACCTGCTCGACGAGATCGAACGCGTCCTCGGCATCCCGTGCAGCCCGGCGAACTGGCCGATCGGCGCTGGCCACGCGTTTCAGGGCGTCTACGACCGTTGGGCGCAGCAGCTGCTCTGCTTCGAGCGCGCCGAATCCGGCGCGTACAGAGCGCCGATGCAGGTGGCCAGCCTGGAGGACCCCGTGCTGCGCCGCTCGATCGGCGAGCAGGCCCACCAGCAACTGCTCGACGAGCTGGCGCTGCTGCACGGCGCCGGCACCGACTTCGACACCGAGCAGTTCCTCGCCGGCGAGCTGACGCCGGTCTTCTTCGGCAGCGCGCTGACCAACTTCGGCGTCGAGCCCTTTCTCGACCGTTTCGTCGAGCTGGCGCCGCCGCCGCGGCCGCGCGCCACGGAGAACGCCGTCGTCGCCCCCGACGCGCCGGGCTTCTCCGGCTTCGTCTTCAAGATCCAGGCGAACATGGACCCGCAGCATCGCGATCGCATCGCCTTCGTGCGCGTGTGCTCGGGACGCTTCACGCGCGGGATGGACGTTATCCACGTGCGCACCGGCAAGCCGTTGACCTTGAACAAGTCGCTGCAGCTCAAGGCGCAGGAGCGCACGCTGATCGAGGAAGCGTTCGCCGGCGACATCATCGGCCTGTGGGACCCGGGGGTGCTGCGCATCGGCGACTCGCTCAGCGAGGATCCCGCCGTCGAGTACGCCGGCATCCCCCGCTTTTCGCCCGAGCACTTCGTGCGCGTGGTGCTGGTGGAGCCGTTCAAGCGCAAGCAGCTCAAGAAGGGGCTCGACCAGCTCTCCGAGGAGGGAGCGGTGCAGGTGTTCTTCGACCGCACCCGCCTCGAGCGCGATCCCATCCTGGGCGCCGTCGGCCAGCTCCAGTTCGAGGTGATCCAGTACCGGCTGAAGAGCGAGTACAACGTCGCGGTGCGCTTCGACCGCCTGCCCTTCCGCCACGCCCGCTGGGTCGAGGGCGGCGCCTTCGATCCCGACCGCTTCGAGCGCTACACCGCCGGCTCGCTCTGCCGGCTCGACGTCGCGCAGCGCCCGCTGGTGCTGCTGGAGAACGACTTCTGCCTGCGCCAGGCGCTGGAGAACAACCCCGAGCTGCACTTCGTCGCCGCCGTCCAGCCCGGCCGCAGCGAGCGCGCCGCGGCGTAGCCAGATTCGAGACGCCCCCCTTCCCGCAAACCGGAACTCGGCGCCGCGGTGCCGCAGGAGTCGGGCCCCGGCGCCGTGCCCCGACCAACGGGGAACAGCCGTTGCTCTCAGGCACGGCTGATGCTCAGAGAGGGGCGGGAGGCCAACATGAAGACCCTCGCTCGCTCCTTCTTTCTCGTGCTTCTCGCCGCCGGCCTGCTGGCCGCGTGCGCCGAGTGGCCGGCGCTGGTGCGGCGGCACACCTATCCGCCGAACTTCAGGTACATCGAGCGTGGGCAGCTACAGTCCGCCATGTGGCAGCTGGCGCGGGACGTCGACGAGCTCGATCGCGTGATGCGCGCGCCGGCGATGACGGCCGAGGCGCGACGCGCCGAGGTGCTGCGCCTTCTGACGGCCATGCAAGCGGCCACCGAGGACCTGGAGACCGAGGGCCGGCCCTCCAATCACCCGCTCATCAGCAACCACCTGGGAACCTTTCGCCGCGATCTCGCGCAGGCGCGCGCCGGAGTCGACGCTGATCCTCCCAACTACTACCTGGTCGGCTCGGTGTCGGGGGCCTGCCTCGTGTGCCACGCGCCGAGCTCCCGGGCGCCGAGCAGCGGCGGCGAGGCCCCGCTCGCCGCGTTGCCGGCTCCGCGCTGAGCTGCCATAAGAGCGCCGAGCGCGGGTGAGTGAAACCGATGCCCATCCCCGCCGCCCGGACCGCTACGACACCATGAGCATCGTCCTCACCGGCGACGTGCACCACGCCATCGGATCTGCCGACCAGTCTTTCTGCGACCGCAGCGAAGCGTCGTTGGCAGTGGAGTGGGCCACGATCGCGGCGCGCCACGGCCTCAAGGCCACGCTGTTCTTCACCGGCAAAGCCGTGCTCGCCGACGGCAGCGAGGCGCGGTCGCTCGTCGCGATGGAGCACGTCGAGATCGGCGGCCACGGCTGGAATGCTTTTCAGCCGCGCCTGTGGCACGGCGGCATGAACCGCCTGCTCGGCTCGCCGCACGGCCCCGCGTGGCTGCAACGTAGGATGATCGCCCGCACCTGCCGAACGGTGTCGGCGTGGAGCGGCCGGGCCGTCGAGAGCTGGCGCAACCACGCCTATCGCCACGACGTCAACACGGCGGCGTTGCTTCAGGAGGCCGGCATCCGCGCCTGGTCCGACGAGGTCGACGCCGAGCGCCTCGCCCCCTATCGGCACCGCAGCGGCGTGACGGTGCTACCGATCAACACCGTCCCCGATCACGAGTACCTGCGCCATGGTGGTTGGCCCAAGGAATCGGCCGCGCGGCAGTGGGGCGGTGCCGCGTACGATGCCGACGAATGGCGCGAGCTCGTCTGCGCCCAGACCCAGGCGTTGGTCGAGCGGGGCGGCGTGGCAACGATTCTGGCCCACCCGCTGTGCATGAAGGTGCTCGACGACTGGCGCACCTTCGAACGGCTGTGCGCGTTCCTGGCGCGCTATCCGAGCCTGCACGCCCGGGAGACGGTCGCGCCGGCGCATGCTTGAGCGACGCCGTTACCAGTCACCCTTTACTCGCTACCCGTTACTCGTTACGCCTACTTCTCATCCATCCCACCTCAGCCGATGCCCCGTTCTCTCGACGCCCCGATCCCCGCTCTCATCGTCTCCGGCTTCCTCGGCTCGGGTAAGACGACGCTGGTGCGCTGGCTGCTGCGGCAGGCGTTGGCGAGCGGAACGCGGGTCGCGGTGGTCTCCAACGAGTTCGGCGAGCTCGGCATCGATCGCGCGCTGCTGGGCGAGGGCGGCGACGCCTTCGTCGAGCTCGAGGGCGGCTGCGTCTGCTGCCAGCTCTCCAACGAGCTGCGCGACACGCTGCAGCGGCTGTGGCAGGAGGTGCACCCCGACCAGGTCATCGTCGAGACCTCGGGCGTGGCGTTGCCGGCGGAGACCCAGCTCACCTTCTGGCGCGAGCCGGTGTCGCGGTGGGTCAGCGACGACGTCGCGCTCGTCGTTGTCAACGCCGAGCAGGTCTACGAGGGGCGCGACTTGACCGGAACGTTCGAAGATCAGGTGAGCTCCGCCGATCTGCTGCTGCTCAACAAGATCGACCTGGTGCCGCCGGCGGCGCTGCCGGCGGTCGAGGGACGGCTGCGCGAGATCGAGCCGGAGGCGCCGATTCTTCATTCGGTCCAGGGCGAGGTCGATCCCGAGGTGCTGTTTCCACCCGACCCCGACGGCCTGCGGCGCCGGCGGCGCGATGGAGCGAGGCAGCGGCCGGCGCACGACCACGAGCACTTCGTTGCCCGCGAGCTCACGCTCGAGGAGGGCCTCGCCGTCGCGGCCGTGGTCGACAGGTTGCGGGCGTTGGGAGCGCTACGGGCCAAGGGATTCGTGCAGACGGCCGAAGGGGTTCGCCTGGTGCAGGGCGTCGGCCGGCGGATTCACCTGGCGCCGGTGGTGGAGCCGCCGCGTGCCGAGCTGATCGGGCGCGTGGTGATCATCGAGCGCGCCGGCCCTCACTCGAAGTGAACGGCGACGGCGGTGGTGCGGACGTGGCCGCCGAGATCCATCTGGGTGAGCACGTTCAGGATGGCGTCGACCTGGTCGATGCCGTAGATGTTGACGGCCTTCTCCTGGAGTCGTTTGACGGTGTCCGCCGCGTCGGGACCGCTGCCCAACCCGGCCGTCGCGTCGGTGTGGACACGGACGACGCCGAGAATCTTGTGCGGTCGGAGCAGCGGGCTGGTCAGCACCAGCACCTGTTTGCGGGGCGGCTGCACGTTCACCACCGCCGGTAGCATGGTGTTGACCCGGGCCGGGAAGATGGCGCCCTGCGTCAGCCCGTGCTGTGTCTCGCGATCGTACTGCACGTCTTTGCGGCGGTACTCGGTGATGGTGTCCGTGGCCACCTCTTCGATTGCCTCCTTGAAGCGATCGCAGGGCTGCCGCTCGCTGACGGCGCGCACCCGCCGTTCGACCTCGGTCGCGGCGGCCCGGCCGATCTCCGCGTGCCCGTCCTCGTGCTCCTTGACGTGCGCGACGAACTTCTCCCACTGCTGCCGCAGATCCTTGGAGGCGCGCGGGCCGGGCTGCCAGCGCGGCAGGGTCATCGTCAGATCGACGCCGGCGCTGAAGGAGCTGAGCTCGCAGAACGCGGTGGCGGTGGGTTTGACTCGGTATATGTAGCGGACGTTCCACCAGGTCGTGGCGATGGCGCGCTTACCCTGGCCGTCCAGCGGCCCGACGCGATCCATGTCGTCGCTCAGCTCGCCGGCGGTGCTGCCGTAGACCCGGTAATAGCTGACGCGCTGCCTGACCTTGAGCGCCGCGCATCCGGGCAGGCTCAACGCCGCAATCGCGGCCAGCGCCGCCAATGTCCGCAGTGTGCTCACTGGCCGGGGCCGTGGCTGGTCCACTCGTCGCGGATCGTAGCGCGGTCCGGCCGCTTCTGCGCGTTCTCGGAGTATCGTGTTGTGCTCACCTGCGGTCCTCGTCAGGCTCTTGGAGGCGTGCCTTTCAGTCCGTTGAATCCGTTGGCTACTTCGTTTCCGCGCTTCCGCCGGGGAGCAGCGGTTGCAGCAGCTTGACGGGCAGCTTGAGCGTCCGCCTCATGAAGCCGAGCATCTCCTTGCCGACCAGAGCCGGATCGAGCGGCACCACCCGGGGATCCCGCATCGGACCGCTGACCTTGACCGGCACGGAGACCAGGCTGCCGCCGAGGATCTTGTTGAAGCCCGGAAGGTGGCTGAGGATCGAGTCGACGGAGCGCAGAGGCGCCACCAGCAGCGTGAGGTCGAGCTGCTGCTTCGCCGCGTCGATCGAGCCCGCGCAGGCCAACTTGGCTGTCGGGCCGTCGAGAACCGCCCGCTTCACGGCCAAGGTCGTGCCGTGCACGTCGGCCGCGAGGTTGATGCGGTCGTACGCCAGGCCCTTGGCGGCGAGACCGGGCATGTTGCCCACCGAGCCGGTGGCGATGCTGAGCAGGGAGAAGGCCCTGGCGATCATCAGGATGCGATAGATGCGCCCGTTCGAGGCGCCAAAATCCAGGTGGCCTCGCATCGCTTCGGGGAGATCGGCCGGCGGGGCCTTCGCCGATACCTCGCCGGTCAGATCGAAGGAGCCGGTGACCAGCCCCTTCTCGTTCCACAGACACGTCAGCGCGGGATCGAGCGGTTGCTCCTTCGCCGCGGGACGAAAGTGGAGCTCCAACTCCTCTGGTCCGATCTTGATGGTCCCCGGCGTGGTGATGCCGCAGAGCCTGGCGTTGGCGACGGTCACCGTGTAGCGGGGCGGCGAGAGCTTCACCGTCGCGTGCAACGGCCTCCACGTATAGCCGTGGAAGGTGAACGATTGCGCCGCCACCCGCACCGTCCCGCGCACAGGCACGGGAAGAGCACCGCTGAGGTCGGCATCCCCTTCACCGGGGCGCTGCTCGATGATCAAAGGCTCCAGCCGCGCCCAGTCGAGATGGTCCGCCGTGAGGTCGAGCGAAGCGACCAGGCCCGAGGCCTCGCGACGGATGCTGCCGTGCACGCGGGGATGGGAGTCTGCGCCGACGTCCACCGTGGCGTCGACGGCGAGCGTACCGTCGCTGCCGGCGAGCGAGACCTGGCCGAGCCGGAGCGGCTCCCCGCGTCGCCCGCCGACCAGGACGTCCTCGGCCTCGAGCGTGCCTTCCATCATCGAGCGTGCCGGCGCTTCGCTGAAGATGTCGACTCGGAAATCGCCGCGAATCCAGCCGCCCAACAGATGGTTGTCCTCGATCAAAGCGTCCACCGTGGACTTGCTCAGCCTGCCCTTGAAGCCGAGAGCACTCTCGTTTCCGGCCATGAGCAGGGAGATGGTGGCGTCCGACTGCGCGTCGCGAACGTGCAGGCGCTTGATGTCGACTTTCTCCGCGCTCCACACCACATCGGCAGCTCCGCTCAGGCCGCCCGGCGCGGTCAGCTCTCCCGACAGGGCCGTGGTGGTCGCATCGCGCACCAGACGGACCCCAGAGAGCGTGACCGGCGAACGAAGCATGATCCGTTGCGGCAAGCGGGGCGAGTCGAGCTCGAAGCTGCGCGCCGAGCCGGCCACCTCGAAGTGCCATTCGGCGGGAGTGTCTAGGGGCCCGCGGAGCCGCAACGAGTCGAGCGCGGCAACTCCCTTGATCTCCTTCACCTCGCCGGAGCCGTCCCGGATGAAGCCGGCGGCGGTGAGCCAGGGGTAGAGCTCGCCCAGGAGCAATTTCGATTTACCGGCGCTGGCATCGAGGGAGGGCCGCGGCCCGTTCCACGCGGCGCGGAACGAAACCTGCGAGAGCGAGGATTGGCCCACTGTCACCTGCAACCCTTCGCCCTGAACGCTGGCCGCCTCGTAGGCGAAGTGTCCACCGGTGACGCGCACGAGCGTCTTCGTTTCCCGGAAGCGGCCGGACACGTCGAGGTGGTCGACCGCCACCTTCGCCTGCACGTCTGCGGTCGTACCCGAGAGAAGCAATGTGCCCGACGCGTTGCCGCCGACGTCGGTGAGGCGATCCAGCTCGGCGCGGACGGCCTCGCTCTGCAGCAGGTGCCGCAACAGCCCGGGAAGCTCCGCGGCGTCGGCGGCGACCTTGGTCTCCACGTTCAGCAGCGGTGCCGCGCCGGTGAGGCCGATGCGCAGAGATCCGTCTCGCGCCCGTACGCGGCCCATCGTTGCCGCCAGGTGCTCGCCGGCGAGGACGCCCTGGATCACGCTCGCGTCACCGCTGACGTTGTCGAGATCGAAGCCGACCCCGGGCACGTGCACGCGGCCGTCGGCGAGCTGGCCGCGAATCTCGAGGGCGTCGGTGTCTCCGAGATCGGCGAGCGAGCGGCCGCGAGACTGAATGATCAGGTTCGGAACCTGGCCGGCGCGCAGGATGTCGAAGATCTGACCGACGATGTCGGAGCCACCCCCGAGAAACAGGGCGGCGTCGCGGACGGCGGCCACATCCACGTTGCCCGCCGTCAGGGCGAGCGCGGCGCTGGGCGCGGTCTGATCGACGGTCAGGCTGCCCGAGAGCTGCAGCCGCGGCGAGTCGAGATCGAGCTCGCGGATCGTCACCTCGCCTTTGTGCTCGCCGAGGCGGGCGGTGGCGCGCAGGCGGTTGCCGCGCAAGACCAGTCGCCGCCTTCCGCGCCAGACGCTGATCGCGGCCGAGCCGTCGACCTCCGCCCGCAGCGTGCCCACGCCGTCGGCGCCGAAGCGCAACGCCAGGTCGGCCGTCGAGTCTTTCCCCAAGCGCAGGGTGGCGTCGCGCAGGGCGGCATCGGCGAGCGGCTGCGGCTGCAACCCGGTGACGTCGAGCTCGCCGCTCGCCTTCACCGTGGCCGGATCGATCGACGCGCTCAGTGTCACCTGCTGCCACAGGTTGGAGCCGGAGCTGAGATCGAGGGAAAGTCGGTCGCGGCGCAAGCGCACGCGCGCGTCGAGCCCGGTGAGGGAGATGGTCCGCCCCGCGAGGGCCGCGACGTGAAGCGTGGCGTCGTTCACGCGCAGCGTCAGGCCGGCGAGCGGGGAGGTCGCCAACGCGGAGGCCGCCGCGACGGCCGCCGCCACGCCACGCTCGAGCTCCGGGATCGAGCCCGCAGGACCGGCCTCGGTCGGCTTGCCCGGCGCCGCCCGCGGCAGCTCGACGCGGGCATCGGCTCCTTCGACGGTGACGGCGGCGAGCCGCAGCTCGCCGTGAAGCAGCGACAGCAGGCGTGGATAGACGGACACGGAGGGGACCTTCCCCTGCAGCGAGCCCGGAATCGCCACGCTGATCTGCTCCAGCACCACGTGCGGCAGCGGTAACCAGGACAGGCGCAACGAGGCGATCTCCACCTTGCCGCCGAGCTGCCGCGAGACCGCGGCGACGATCTTCTCGCGCGCATGAGCTCCCTCGATGAGCTGTGGCACCATGATCGCCACCACCACGGCGACGAGGACGACGAACACGCCGGCACCGATGAGGCCGAGAAGCGCCGGGCGGCGCCAGGAGGTGGCGGGCATCGATCTAGCTCGTGGCGGTGCGCGGGCCGCCCGCTTCGCAGCGCTCGACGCGAACCGGAACTCCGTTCAGCACCGCGTTGCCGGAGAGCGGGTCGATCGCGGCCGGATCGGTGAGGTCGTTGATGCTGACGCCCGCGTGTCGGGCGGCAACGCCGAGCCGGATGCCCTCGCCCTGGTGGCCGTAGCCGTGGGGCAGGGAGACCACGCCGGGCATGACGGCGTCGGTGATCTCCACCGGGCTCTCCACCGCGCCGACGCGGCTGGTGATGCGAACGCGATCGCCGCCGGCGATGCCGCGCGCCGCGGCATCGGCCGGATGCAGCAGGAGCACGCAGCGCGGGCGCCCGCTGACCAGGCTGGGCAGATTGTGCGACCAGCTGTTCACCGTTCGCATCTCCCGCCGGCCGATCAGCACCAGCTCCGGCGGGCTTTCGCGCAGCGTCTCTCGCAGGCGACGCAGATCGCCGACGACGTCCCGCGGCGCCAGGTCGATGCGTCGCCCCGTCCCGTCCGCGCGCGCCGGCAGCCGCCGAGGCAGGCCGGGCTGCAGCGGCCCCAGGTCGATGCCGTGCGCCGCGCCCCGCAACCGCTTCAGGGTCAAACCTCGCCGCCACGGTAGCAGCTTGTTCCCGTACGGTCCGGCGCGCAGCGCCAGGTCGACGGCCAGCCGCGTGGCGCGCTCCGCTCCCCAGCCCAGCGCCGCTCCCAGGGCCGCCGCCTTCCAGCGGCCGCTGCCGCCGCGCCCGCGGAAGAGGCCACGGGCCAGCGCGAGGAGAATCTCGCCGTCGGTCTTCCCTCCGCGAGCGGGGGAGAACACCGCCGGAGACCAGTGCGTCGTGTTGCGCACGGCGAAGAGCTGAAAGGCGAGATCGAGATGATCGCGTTCGAGCGGATCGACCGGTGGCAGGATGACATCGGCGTGCCGCGTGGTCTCGTTGCGATAGAAGTCGATGGCGACCATGAAGTCGAGCCCGGCGAGCGCTCGGGCCAGCTGATGGCCGGCGGGAGAGGAGAGGACGGGGTTCCCGGCCAGCGTGACCAGGGCGTGGATCTGACCATCGCCGGGGGTCTCGATCTCTTCGGCGAGCGTGGCGGCGGGTAGCTCGCCCATGAACTCCGCCGTGCCGCGGACGCGCGAGTGCCAGCGTCCGCGCTCGGTCCTGGGCTGGAGCTGCATCACGTCCACCGACGGCAGCGGGAACATCGCCCCGCCCGGGCGGTCGAGGTTGCCGGTGACGATGTTGAGGACCTCGATCAGCCAGCTCGTCGTGGTGCCGAAGCGGACCGTCGTCGTGCCCATGCGGCCGTAGCACACGGCGCGGCGGGCGGCGGCGAAGGCGCCGGCGATCGCGCGGATGGTTTCCGGGGCCATACCCACCCGCTCCGCCACCGCTTCCGGGGTGAAGTCGGCTACGGCCTGCTTGACGGTATCCAGCCCGTGGGTGAAGGGCGCCAGCCGGCCGAGGTCGACAGGACCTTCGGCGAACAGGCTCTGCAGCAGCGCGGCGACGAGCAGGGCGTCGCCGCCGGGGCGAATGAAATGGTGCTCGTCGGCCAGCCGCGCCGTCTCCGTGCGTCGCGGATCGATGACCACGACTTTGCCGCCGCGCCCTTGGATCCGGCGCAGCCGCTGGGGCATCCCCGGCGCGGTCATCAGGCTGCCGTTGGAGACGACCGGGTTGGCGCCGAGAATCAGCATGTAGTCGGCGCGATCGACGTCGGGGACGGTGACGAAGAGACCGCTGCCGTATACGAGGTGGCAGGCGAGCTGCTTCGGAAACTGATCGAGCGAGTTGGCACTGAAGCGCTTGCTGGTGCCGAGAGCGGCGAACAGCACGTCGCCGAACAGCAGAGCGCCCAGATTGTGCACGACGGGCTCGCCCTGGTAGAGCGCCAGCGCCTCGTCGCCGTGCTGCCGCTGCACCTGCAGAAGGCCGCGCGCCGCCAGATCGAAGGCGTCCTCCCACGACAGCTCCTCCCAGCCGCCCGCGGTACGCCGCAGCGGCTGGCGCAGACGGTCGGGGTCCTCGTGCAGATCTTGCAGCGCGCGGGCCTTCGAGCAGAAGTGGCCGCGGCTGAGGGGGTCGCCCTCGTCGCCGCGGATGGCGGTGATGCTCTCGTCGCGAAGATGGACCGCGATGCCGCAGCTGGCCTCGCACAGCGTGCAGGTTCGATGGACGATGCGTTCCAGCGGGGCCTCTCCTTTCGTCACGATGCCTCGATCGGCGGGCGCGATTCTATCGCGCTCCACATCCCTGTCCATGGCCGTCGAGCCGATAAACGGCGGTCGGGATCCAATGGAAGACCGGGAACCGG
>CAZYMF010000117.1:0-14982 GCA_964648215.1 uncultured Binatia bacterium (SeqCode)
TCAGCATGAGCGGAGCCCCACCCTGATTTCAAAGGACTTTCCCCGCTCACCCTGAGCTTGTCGAAGGGTGTCTTCGCGTTTTTCAACGGGCTACTGACCGGGGACAAGCTCATGTCCCCCTTTCTGCTCTCTACGGTGCCCGCGATCAAGCCACACCGGCTGGCGCTGGGGTCTCGACCATAGGCGGCCATAGACAGGCTGGAGGCCTGTACCACCGAATGCTTCAACCCGGCGGAACAGGCCTCACGCCTGCGCGGCGCCGACGATCAGGTTTACTGCCTGATCGGGCGTGAGCACGTCGGTGTTGACGACGATGTCGTAGTGTGTCGGCAGCTCTTCCTTGACGCCATAGAAGCGGTGGAAGTAATCGCGGCGCGCTCGGTCCGAGTCGGCCACCGCCGCGGCCGCCTTGGCTTCACCGAGCTTCTCGGCCTCGGCGAGGCGTTGCGCGCGGCTCTCCGGCGACGCCGTCACCAGCACCCGGAGGACGCCTTCGGTACCCGCCAGCGCCATCGACGCCGCGTGGGCGACGATGACCGCCTGCCCTTCGATCGCGACCTCGCGGATCGCTTCACGAATCAGGGCGCGATAGTCTTCCGACAGCGGTCCGGCGGGAACCATCCCGCCCTGGTAGTACGCGAGCTCCAGCGGCAGGCCGGTGGCGAACCCGAGCGGGTCGGCCATGCCCTGCGCCATGCCGATGGCCTCGATCAGGCGCTTGATCAGCGGCCGCTTCTGCTCCGCCGCCGCCACCACCTGGGGATCGACGTTGGCTTTGGCCGCCGCCTTGGAGATGACCTCCTCGTCGACGTAGCGATAGCCGAGGCGTTGCGCGACCACCTGCCCCACCAGCTCGCCGCCGGCGGCCAGAGAGCGAGAAATGCACACCACTTGGAATCCCATCGCCGTCTCCTGTGCCTGGTCGCGCCGCTCGTCGGCGGGCAGCGCCACGATGCTCCGTGAAGGGTCCCAATAGACCGCAATGGCGGGGGACGCAATCGCTCAGCGGTCAGGCCGCGACGACGACGCCGACAGGGCAGCTGACGCCGGTGCCGCCGAGACCGCAGTAACCGCCGGGGTTCTTGGCCAGGTACTGCTGATGGGACCCCTCGGCGTAGTAGAACTCCGGGGCCGCGAGGATCTCCGTCGTGATGGGGCCGTAGCCCGCGGCGGTCAGTCGCTCCTGGTACATCTCGCGCGAAGCCTCGGCGACGGCCCGCTGGCCGTCGTCGTAGCAGTAGATGCCGGAGCGATACTGGGTGCCGACGTCGTTGCCCTGGCGCATGCCCTGAGTCGGGTTGTGCGCCTCCCAGAACACCGCGAGCAACTTCTCGTAGCCCACCACCTTGGGGTCGAAGACGACCAACACGACCTCGGCGTGGCCCGTGCGCCCCGAGCAGACCTCGCGATAGGTCGGATTGGGGGTCGCTCCCGCGGCGTATCCGACCGCGGTCGTGTAGACGCCGGGAAGGCTCCAGAACTTGCGCTCGGCACCCCAGAAGCACCCCATGCCGAACAGTGCCCGTTCCATTCCCGCGGGGAAGGGCGGCTCCAGCGGGTGTCCGTTGACGAAGTGCCGCGCCGGAACCGCGACACGCTCACTGCGTCCGGGCAGCGCCTGCTCCGGTGTGGGCAGGTCCTTCAACCACATGCTCGTCCTCCTGATGCCGTCTAGCTTACCCAGTTTCAGCCCTGGTGCGAGAGGGTGGCGCCGCGCACGGCTCAGCGCATCTCGACTGGGGTCTGCCGCAACGCCACCTTCTCCGCGATCAGGGCCACGACGGAGCGGGGCACCAGCCGCAGGGAGTTGGCACGCAGCCAGTTGAACCAGCCCGAGATCACCGACGGTTGCCGCCCGAGGGCGTCGAGGGCCAGGGCGACGACGTTGGCCGCCGGCTCGCCGACCTCGCGGATCTCGCCGGCCACGTCGCGGAACTCCGACTCCGTCGGTCCCGGCTCGAGCACCAGGACGTCGACGCCGCTCCCCCGCAGCTCGACCCACAGCGCCTCGCCGAAGAGGAGATCGAAGGCCTTGCTGGCCGCGTAGAGCGCGTGCCGCGGCAACGGCTGGCGCCCGGCGATCGAGCCGCTGACGATCATCGCGCCGCGGCCGCGCTCGCGCATCGCGGGGAGGAGACGGCTGGCCAGCACCACCGGCGCGACGCAGTTCACCTGCACCAGCGCGCGCAGCCGTTCGGTATCCTGCTTGTCGAAGCGGCCGGCATAGCCGAACCCGGCGTTGTTGATGAACACGTCGATGGGCAGATCCTTGATCTGCTCCGCGAGGTGGTCGGCGCCACCCGGGTCGGCCAGGTCGGCCGTGACCACGCGCGTGGCCACGCCGTGGCGCTCCAGCTCCACCGCCAGCTCGCGCAGGCGGTCCTCGCGCCGGGCGCTGAGGACGCACGACATTCCTTCGCGCGCCAGCGCCCGGGCAAACTCGGCGCCGATTCCGGCCGAGGCGCCGGTGACCAACGCCCATTCGCCGTAGCGCTCGCGCAGCGGTCGCCGCGGCGCCGCGAACCGGTCGCGCGCCCGCCACAGAGCGACGGTCAGCGCGCCGAAGAGCACGAACGATATCAAACCATCCGCCCAGGCCCCGGCGCCTTCCCTGTAGACGACGTTCCACACCAGCATCCCGATGGCGAGCTGGGCGCTGTACACGGCCGCCCACGGCCACATCCACGACCGCATGCGCCAGAAACCGTACAGCCCGGCCCCGTAGATCAGCCAGTGTAGCGGCTCGGTGAGCTTCGCCCCCCAGCCGTGCAGGAGCAGGCCGAACCAGGCCTCGGCATCACGGCTGACCGGCTTGAGAAAGAAGTCCCACGGCAGGAAGACGAACGTCATGTAGGCGCAGAACAGCATCAGGACGTTCATCCACCACGGCCGTTGACCGAGGCGCTCGCGCAGCCAGCTTCCCATGACGACCTCCCTGATTGTCGATTCGGCCAACAAGGTGGCGCATCCGCGGGCGCTAATCAATCGCGCCGATCGCGACCGGCAACATCCGTCCCGTCAGCCCTTGCGCCCGCCCCGGCACGCGGGTAAGCGAGGCGCGGAGGATCAAGCATGGACTTCAAGGAGCTGAAGTACGAGGTGAGCGACGGCATTCTGACCATCACTCTCAACCGACCGGAAAAGCTGAACGCCTTCACCGCGACGATGGGCGGCGAGCTGATCGCGGCCCTCGACCAATCCGACAGAGACGACGCGGTTCGCGCGGTGATCGTCACCGGCGCGGGCCGTGGTTTCTGCGCCGGCGCCGATCTGAGCGGCGGCGGCGACACGTTCGACAACACGCAGCGCGACACGATCGACGAGCATCGGGACGGCGGCGGCCTGGTCAGCCTGCGCCTGTACGAGTCGATCAAGCCGGTGATCGCCGCCATCAACGGCGCGGCGGTGGGGGTCGGGATCACCATGACCTTGCCGATGGACATTCGCATTGCGTCGAGCGCCGCGCGCATCGGCTTCGTCTTCGCCCGTCGCGGCATCGTGCCCGAGGCCTGCAGCAGCTGGTTCCTCCCCCGCGTGGTGGGCATCAGCCAGGCCGCCGAGTGGGTGTACACCGGCCGGGTGTTCGACGCCGAGGAGGCCCGCCAAGCGCGGCTCGTCAGCCGCGTCGTCGCCCCGGAGGATCTTCTTCCCGCCGCACGGACCATCGCGCGCGAGATCGCCGACAACACCTCGGCCGTCTCGGTGGCGTTGTCGCGCCAGCTCCTGTGGCGAATGCTCGGAGCGGATCACCCGATGGAGGCCCACAGGATCGACTCGAAAGGCATCTACGTCATGGGCCGTTCCGCCGACGCCCGCGAGGGCGTGACCTCGTTCCTCGAGAAACGTTCCCCCCGCTTCGGCATGAAGCCGAGCACCGACATGCCCGGCTTCTACCCGTGGTGGCCGGAGCGGAAATTCGGCTCGTGAGCCTCAGCCCTGCTCTTGCTGCGAGCCGCCGCCGAATAGCGAATGGGCCAGCAGAATCACCACGCCGGCGGTGATGAAGGAGTCGGCGACGTTGAACGTCGGCCAGTACCAGGTGCGCCAGTGGACGTCGAAGAAGTCCACGACCGTGCCGCTGACCATGCGATCGATCAGGTTTCCCAGCGCGCCGCCGAGAATCCCTCCCAGCGCGAACAGCAGCAGATACTGGTGCGATTCGACCTGGCGCACGAAGTAGAGCAACGCGGCAATGGCGACGACCGAGACGGTGATGAAGAACGGCAGGCGCAAGGCGGAGCGCGCATCGTGGAGGAAGCCGAATGCCCCTCCGCTGTTGCGCACGTAGGTGAGGTGGAAGAAGGAATCGATCACCGGGATCGACTGGTAGAGGTCCATCCGAGTCTGCACGACCCACTTGGTGGCCTGGTCGAGGGCGACGACGACGAACGCCACGACCAGGACGAAGGCGAAGCGATTCATGCGAGCGCGGTCACCACGCCGTGGCAGCGATCGCACAGCCCGGGGTGGTCCGGATGCGAGCCGACGGCCTCGCTGAAGTTCCAGCAGCGCTCGCACTTGCCGCCGCGCGCCCGCTCGACCCGCACCTCGAGACCGTCCCGTGCGGGGCTGGCCCCATCCACCGGTTCGCCGTCCAGCTCGACCTGCGAGACGATGAACAACGCCGGCAGATCGGCCGCGATCTCGGCCAACAGCGGACGCAGCCCGTCGGCGGCGGCCAGCCGCACGCGGGCGTCGAGCGAGTGTCCGATCGCGCCACTCTTGCGCGCCTCCTCGAGCGCCCTGGTCACCGCGGCGCGCACCTCGAGCAGCCGATCCCAGCGTACCGCCAGTGCCTCGTCCCGAGCGGCCTCGTCGAGCGCCGGAAACCCGGCCAGGAAGACGCTCTCCGGCTTGTCCCGATGGGCTGGTGCGTGCCGCCAGATCTCCTCCGCGGTAAACGACAGAATCGGCGCCATCAGGCGCGCCAGCGAGTCGAGGATCAGCCACTGCGCCGTCTGCGCCGCGCGGCGCTCCCGGCTCGCGGGACCCGAGCAGTAGAGGCGGTCCTTGACGATGTCGAGGTAGAGCGCGCTCAGGTCGACGACGCAGAAGTTGTTGAGGCTGTGGTAGACGAGGTGGAACTCGTAGTCGTCGTAGGCCTCGCGGCAACGGGCAACCAGCCTCTCGGTGCGCTGCAGGATCCAACGATCGAGCTCGGGCATCTCGGCGACGGGCAGCCGATCTCGCTCCGGGTCGAAGTCGTAGAGGTTGCCCAGCAGGAACCGCGCCGTGTTGCGCAGGCGCCGGTAGGCCTCCAGCAAGCGTTCGAGGATCTCCGGGGAGATCCGCATGTCGTCGCGGTAGTCGGCCGCCGACACCCACAGCCGCAGGATCTCGGCGCCGTATTTCCTGGTCAGCTCTTCGGGGGCGACGACGTTGCCCACCGACTTCGACATCTTCTTGCCCTCGGCGTCGACGAAGAAGCCGTGGGTCAGCACCGCGTCGTAGGGCGCCGGGCGTCCGGTACCGACCGCCGTCAGCAGCGAGGTGTGGAACCAGCCGCGGTGCTGATCGCTGCCTTCGAGGTACAGGTCCGCGTGGCCGCCGAGCTCGGGGCGTGCCTCGACGACGGCGGCGTGACTGACGCCGGAGTCGAACCACACGTCGAGAATGTCGCGCTCGCGGCGTAGCTCGCCGCCGCCGCACGAGGGGCAGCGAAAGCCCGGCGGCAGCAGCTCCTCGTTGCTGCCGGTGAACCAGATCTCGGAGCCGTGCTCGGCGATCTTCGCCGCCGCGTGCTCGGCCACCCGGGGATCGGCGATCGCCGTACCGCAGGCATCGCAGTACAGCGCCACGATCGGCACACCCCAGACGCGCTGGCGCGAGATGCACCAATCCGGCCGGCTCTCCATCATGCCGCGGATACGATCGCGGCCCCACGGCGGGATCCATTTCACCCGATCGATCTCGGCGAGCGCGCGGGCGCGCAGATCGTTCGCCTCCATCGGGATGAACCACTGCTCGGTGGCGCGGAAGATCACCGGCCGCTTGCAACGCCAGCAGTGCGGGTAGGAGTGCGAGTACTTCCGCTCGCCGAGCAGGGCGCCGACCTCACGCAGCTTGGCCAGCACCGACTCGTCCGCCTTGAACACGAACTGGCCGGCGAGCTCGGGCACCTCCTGGGTGAACTTGCCGTGCGCGTCGACCGGGCAGTAGATGTCGAGCCCGTTCGCCAGGCCGATCTCGTAGTCCTCGTAGCCGTGTCCCGGCGCCGTGTGGACGCAGCCGCTACCCTGCTCCAGGGTGACGTGGTCACCGAGCAGAAAGACCGAGTCGCGCTCGAGCCAGGGATGACGCGCCCGCCCGCCGGCGAGATCGGCGCCGCGAACGCGCAGCAGAGCGCGCGGCTCGCTCCAACCCAGTGCCTGCGCCGTCGCTTCGAGCAGGCCCTGGGCGACCAGGAAGACCTTGTCGCCGACCTCGACCGCGACGTACTCGAAGTCGGGATGGAAGGCGATGCCGAGGTTCGCCGGCAGGGTCCACGGTGTCGTCGTCCAGATGATCACCGCCGCGTCCCGGCCGCGCAGCCGCTGCAGGGCGGCGGGCAGGGGCTCGACGAGGGCGAAGGCGACGTAGATCGACGGCGACTGGTGATCGGCGTACTCGACCTCGGCCTCGGCCAGCGCGGTAACGCACGAGGGGCACCAGTACACCGGCTTCTTGCGACGGTAGAGCACCCCCGAGGCCATGAAGCGCCCGAGCTCGCGCACCTCGGCCGCCTCGTATTGCGGATCGAGCGTCAGATAGGGATGCTCCCAGTCGCCGAAGACGCCGAGCCGCTTGAACTCCTCGCGCTGGATGTCGACGAACTGGAGCGCGTGCTCGCGACAGCGCCGGATCACCTCGACCGGGTCGAGCGAGCCCCGTTTCGCGCCCAGCTTCTTCTCGACCTGCAGCTCGATCGGCAGCCCGTGGCAGTCCCAGCCGGGAACGTACGGGGCCAGATAGCCCGACATCGACTTCAGCTTGACGATGAAGTCCTTGAGGATCTTGTTGAGGGCCTGCCCGAGATGGATGTTGTTGTTGGCGTAGGGCGGGCCGTCGTGGAGGACGAACCTCGGCTTGCCGGCGTTGGCCTGCTGCAAGCGCTGGTAGAGGCCCATCTGCTGCCAGTGCGCCAGCATCTCGGGCTCGCGCACGGGCAGGTTGGCCCGCATCGGGAAGTCGGTTTTGGGTAGATTGAGGGTATGCTTGTAATCCATCGGGGGCCGCGCGGAGCCGTCTACTTACCAGCGGTCCCCGGGGGATTCAATTCGCCGCCGCGCCGGCGATTCCAACGAAGTGGAGCGAGCCGGCGTTCACGCCGGCTCAGGAGAAGGCGGGCATCACCTCGTCAACGAACACCTGCAGCCCGGGGACATCGAAGGGAGCCCGCAAGGCGAGAATGATCCACTCGGCGCCAGCGTCGACGTAGCGACCGATGCGGTCGATCACCTGCTGCGGCGTGCCGATCAACATGCCCGGCTCCATGAAGCCGAGAGCGGCCCCGAACTGGGCCTTGAGGCCGTCGCGCTTGCGCTGCGCCTCGCCCTCGTCGGCGCCGATCGCCAACCCGAGGTTGACCGTGCGCAGCACCGCCCGCGGATCGCGCCGCTCCTTCTCGCACCACCGCGTCAACACCTGATTCTTCTGCTCGAAGAGCTCGGGACCGATGAACGGGACGTTCCAGCCGTCGGCGTATCGGGCCGCCATCCGCAGCAGCCGCTTCTCGCCCATGCCGCCGACCCACAGACGCGGGCTCTGCTGCACCGGCTTGGGATCGCAGCGGGCCTCGTCGAGGCTGAAGTGCTTGCCGCGAAACGTGGTGGTTTCCTGGGTGAACAGGCTGCGCACGATCTGCAAACCCTCTTCCAGCTGGTCGAGCCGGTCCTTGATGGGCAGAAACGGGATGCCGTAGGCGTCGTACTCCAGTTGGCTCCAGCCGGCCCCGAGGCCGCACTCCATGCGCCCGCCGCTGACGTGATCGACGGTGACCAGGGCGTTGGCGAGCACGGCGGGGTGGCGGTAGCTGATGCAGTAGACCAGGGAGCCGATGCGTACGTTCCTGGTCTCGGCGGCCAGGGCCGTCATGATGGACACCGCCTCGAAGCAGGTTCCCCGCGCGTCCCCCGGCACCAGCATGGCGGGGTAGAAGTGGTCCCAGATCGAGACCCAGTGGAAGCCCGAACGATCGGCCAGGTGCCAGACCGAGCGCAGGTCGTCGAGCGTGCAGTTCTGCGGACCGGTGTGAACGCCGAAGAGGATCTTGCCCATCGTATCGCCGTGCGGCCGCGAGCTACAGCACCAGGAACGCCAGCAGCAGCGCCGCCACCAGGCCGGCGCGGCGCCAGAAATGCGGCTGGATGATCGCCGGATCGGAGGCGATGCTGCGCACCTCCTCGGCTCGCATCCGGCCCTCGGTGACCGCCTCGACCAGATCGAGGCAATCGCGCGCCATCACCTCGCGAAAGGCGTGGCCGATCTCCATCGAGGCCACCGACGGGTCGCCTTGGTACGAGACCACCGGGCCGCCGTAGCCGTAGTGGGCGTTCAGCATCCAACCGATGCCGCCGGAGAGGCTGCCGAAGAGCTGTTTCCAATGCGTGGCGTCGCCGCCGCGCCGTTCCTTCCACGCCACCAGGCGCTCGCCGAGTTGGGCCAGGGGTTTGAAGGCCGGAGGCCGCAGCAGGCCGTGCGATTGCCAGTCTCGTTCGACCAGCTCGGGCTGCTGCGCCAGCATGAAAGAGGTCTCCCAGCTACCGGCGTGCTCGCCGCTGAGCAGGCCGCGTCGCTCCTCGTCGCTCAGGGCACGGCCGATGATCTCCTCGACCTGGGTGAAGCGCTGGCCGGTGATGATGCGGTGCAGCGTCAGGATGGACGGCGAGAACATGTGGATACGCTCGCGCTTGCTGACCTTGCGGCAGGCGGCCTCGAGCGCCGCGGCGTGGCGCGGGCCGCCGTGACCGTTGGTGACGACGACGTACTTGTAGCCGGCGCGCGCCAGCGAGCGGCCGTGGGCGACCAGCGCCGAGTACACCGTGCGCTGGGAAGCTTGCATGGACCCGGCCAGCGGCAGCTCGTCGGTGCCGAGGGGCAGAGACGGCATCTGGATCACGGTCCAGTCCGGATGGCGTTCGGCGAAGCGGCGGCCGCTCTCCTCGGCCATCCAGCGCGCCATGTAGTAGTCCATCCCGAGAGGCAGGTGGGGCCCGTGCACCTCGAGGGCGCTCATCGGCTGGAAGCAGACGGTTCGGTTCCCGTCCAACTGGCGGACTCTGGTGTAGGTCAATTCCTCGGCACGAAGCACCGTCATGTCACGACTCCTCGCTGTCGACGTTGGCGGTACTGTATCCCGCCGGACACCGAAGCGGCAAGGTGAACCTCGGATGTTCCCGCCCTTCGGTTGCAGTCGCTCTGGAGCCCGGGCATGATGCCGGGCGCAAGCGCAGCGGGAGAAGACATGACTCGAGCCGAGCAAATTCGCGAACTCGTGCGCCGGCCCGAGCCGTTGCTGATGGCCGGCGTGTACGACGCCCTCAGCGCCAAGATCGCCGCGGCGGCGGGGTTCGAGGCGACCTTCGTGTCCGGCTACAGTGTCGCCGCGACGGCCTTGGGCGAGCCGGATTTCGGCCTGCTCACCCAGACGGAGATCACCGCTACGGCCCGCGCCGTGGGCGCCGCCATCTCCATCCCGGTGCTGATCGACTGCGACACGGGCTACGGCAACGCCGTCAACGTCGTCCGCACCGTCCGCGACATGCAGCGCGCCGGCGCCGCCGGCATCTTCCTCGAAGATCAGGTGTGGCCGAAGCGTTGCGGGCACATGCGCGGCAAGCGCGTGATCCCACTCGAAGAGCAGCTGGCGAAGCTCCGCGCGGCCCGGGACGCCAGGGGCACGGCAGACCTCTTTCTCGTGGCGCGCACCGATGCCCGTGCCGCCGTCGACCTGGACGAGGCCATCCGGCGCGGGCGGGCGTTTCGCGACGTGGGCGCCGACGCCGTCTTCATCGAAGCCCCCGAGTCGGTCGACGAGTTGGGGGCAATCGCCCGCGCCCTGCCCGACGTTCCCCTGGTCGCCAACATGGTTGAGAAGGGGCGGACGCCGCTCTTGAGCAAGGAGGAGCTACGCGAGCTCGGCTTCCAGATGATCGTCTGTCCGCTGGCCGGCCTGCTCGCCGCGGCGCGGGCCCTGCGGGAGACCTACCGCCATTTGCGGCAGCACGGGACGACCCGCGACATCCTCGACCGTCTCCTCGCGTTCGAGGAGTTCAATGCGTTGGTTGACCTGGAAGCGAAGTACGCTCTTGATCAGAAGTACGGTGGTTGAAGAGGCGCGCCGGCCGCAGCTTCGAGTCGAAGACCACCGGAGCGAGCAGCGGCGGCGCGCGGCCTTCCGCTCGGTGACTCAGTGAATCACTGAGTCACTTCTTGGACTTACGGCGGCCGCGACCGGGCGGCGTCGCCGCTCCGAAACGGCGCAGGCCTTCGTTCAGCATCGCCACAACGATCTCCCCCTTGCGGCTGTGCAAGGTCTTCGCCACGTGATCGAGGCGGCGCAGCAACTCGACTGGGAGTCGGACGCTGAGCAAACGCTCGGGCACGGGCTCGCGCCCGAGCAGGTCGTCGAGTGTCAAGTCGGGTTGCATGACGTTCTTTCGTCTTGGCATGTTAGCTACCACTCGAAGAGGTTGTGCCAACTACAGCGCGTGTCTTTGAGGGGCCTTTTATCTTTCTCGAGCCCCGGAATGCAAGCGTCAATGCAATTTCGCGCACAGACGAGCCGCTGCCGCTGCGGGATCGGCGGCGGCACACACCGCGCGCACGACGGCGACCCCGGCGGCCCCCGCACGAAGCGCCCCTTCCACATGCTCGGCATCCATCCCGCCCAGCGCCAGCACCGGGATGGCCGCCCGCCGTGCCGCCGCCAGCACCTCCATCCCCAGGGGGGAGCCATAGGCGAGCTTGGATGGCGTGGCCCGGATGGGGCCCAGCACGACGAAGTCGGCGCCCTCGCCCGCCGCGGTCTCGACCTCGGCCGCGCTGTGCGTCGAGACACCGACCAACCGGTCTGCCAAGAGGCGCCGGGCATCGCCGCAGGTGAAGGAAGCCGACGGCAGATGGACGCCGTCGGCGCCGACCGCCAGAGCGACGTCGATGCGATCGTTGATCAGCAGCCGCGCGCCGCGCCGCCGACAGATCTGCAGCAACCGGCGGGCGAGCTCGGCCAGCTCTCGCGCCGGGAGGTCTTTCTCGCGCAGCTGGACGGCGTCGACGCCCCCGCGCAGCGCCGCCTCCACCACCTCGGGCAGGGACCGCCCGCCGGTCTGCCTGCGATCGGTGATCAGATAGAGACGAATCGGGACCTCTGCCAGCCGCGACTGCCGGGCCACCACGCGGCGCCCTACTCGATCATGTTCGTCATCGGGCTCGACGCCGTGGCGTAGAGCTTGCGCGGGATGCGGCCGGCCAGGAAGGCCTTGCGTCCCGCCGCGACGCCCTGCCGCATGGCCTCGGCCATCAGGATCGGGTCCTTGGCGCCGGCGATGGCGGTGTTCATCAGCACGGCGTCGCAACCCAGCTCCATCGCCACGGCGGCGTCGGAGGCGGTACCCACGCCGGCGTCGACGATCACCGGGACGCGGCTGTTCTCGAGAATGATGCGAATGTTGTAGGGGTTGCGGATGCCGAGACCCGAGCCGATCGGTGCCGCCAGCGGCATGACGGCGGCGCAGCCGATCTCCTCGAGACGCTTGGCGGCGATGGGATCGTCGTTGATGTAGGGCAGGACCGCGAAACCCTCGCGCACCAGCACCTCGGCGGCCTGGATCGTCGCCGGTACGTCGGGGAAGAGGGTCTTCTGATCGCCGATGACCTCCAGCTTCACCAGGCTGCCGATACCGGCCTCGCGCGCCAGCCGCGCGGTGCGGATGGCCTCGTCGGCGCTGTAGCACCCGGCGGTGTTGGGCAGGATCGTGAAGCGCGCCGGGTCGAGATAGTCGAGCAGGTTCTCCTTGCCCGGATCCGTGATGTTGACACGGCGCACCGCCACCGTGACGATCTGCGCCCCCGACGCCTCGACGGCGCGCCGCGTCTCCGCGAAATCACGATACTTGCCGGTGCCCACGATCAGGCGTGACTCGTACGAACGGCCCGCCAGCTCCAGAACGTCAGCCATGAGTGCCTCTAACCTCCACCGATGAAATGGACGATTTCCAGGACGTCACCGTCGTGCAGCGAGTGCGCCTCGTAGTGCTCGCGCGGCAGGATGTCACGATTCAATTCCACTGCGATACGCCGCTGGTTCAGCCCCAGCTGACCTACCAACTCGGCTACGGTGATCGAATCGGGAAGGTCGCGCGGCTCTCCGTTGACGGTCACGCGCACGGTGAAAACATAGACGCTTCAACCGACCTTTACAACCTGGGGGTCATCTGGTAAGCGGCCGGAATCCTCGCTAGGCTTTTGAAGTCCGAACCTTGCTTAAATTGAGTCACATCTCAACGAGTCACCGAGGGGAGCGCCCAACGGCAGCGTGGGGCGAAGTCCCCAGCTCGCCGGGGCTGCCGCCCCGCTAGTTCCGTGATCCCCGAGGACGAGGTGGTTCCGTGGGGTCGACGGGGCGACGCGGCAAGCGGCATCGAGGAAGTCGCCGCCTGGCAAGATTCGATCGCCTAGAGGTGCTGACCCGGCTCGGCAAACGCGTTGCGCGCGTGCTCGAGGACGAGGCAGCGGGAAGGAGCTAAGCCATGGGAAAGATCGCAAGGGCATTGGTGAGTGTGAGCGACAAGACCGGCCTGATCGATTTCGTGCGCGGGCTGCAGCAGTTCGGCGTGGAGGTTCTCTCCACCGGCGGCACGGCCAAGATGCTGAGCGAGGCGGGTCTGCGCGTGGTCGCCGTCAGCGACTACACCGGCTCGCCCGAGATCCTCGACGGCCGCGTCAAGACGTTGCACCCGAGGATCCACGGGGGCTTGCTGGGCCGCCGCGATGTCGACAGCCACCGGCAGCAGATGGCCACCCATGAGATCCAGCCCATCGACATGGTGGTGGTCAATCTCTACCCGTTCGAGGCCACCATCGCCAAGCCCGGCTGCACCCTCGACGAGGCCGTCGAGAACATCGACATCGGCGGACCGTCGATGCTGCGGTCCGCGGCCAAGAATCACCGGGACGTCACCGTGATCGTCGATCCCGCCGACTACCACGCCGTGCTCGACGAGATGCGCGCCAACGCCGGCGCCGTCTCGGTCTCCACCAACGCCGAGCTGGCGAAGAAGGCCTTTCACACCACGGCGCGCTACGACGGCGCGATCAGCGACTACCTAGGCAAGCTCGGCCACGACACCCCGTTCGGCGAGACGTTCCACCTGCAGCTGCACAAGGCGCAGGAGCTGCGCTACGGGGAGAACCCCCACCAGCGCGCCGCCCTCTACGGCGATTTCCTCCGCATCACCGAGCAGCTGCACGGCAAGGAGCTGTCCTTCAACAACATCGTCGACATCAATGCGGCGATGCAGCTGATGCTGGAGTTCACCGCCTCGCCGCAGCCGGTGGTGGCCATTTTCAAGCACAATACGCCTTGCGGCGTCGCCACGGCCGCCACCGACGCCGAAGCGTACCAGAAAGCCTACGTCACCGACCCCGACTCTCCGTTCGGCGGCATCATCATCACCAATCGCCCGTGGAGCCTGGCGCTGGCGCGCGTCGTCGACGAGATCTTCAGCGAAGTGCTGATCGCCCCGTCCTTCGAGACCGACGCCCTCGAGATCCTGCGCAAGAAGAAGAACCGCCGCCTGATGCTGTGGCACGCGGGCGCGATTCACCGCGAGGAGTACGACATGAAGCGGGTCTTCGGCGGCCTGCTGGTGCAAGAGCCCGACCTGACGATCGAAGAGCCGGCCAAGGCGCAGGTGGTGACCAAGCGCGCACCGACCCCGGCCGAGCTGCGCGCCATGAGCTTCGGACTTCCGATCGTAAAGCACATCAAGTCGAACGCGGTGGTGTTCACCGCCGACGACCGCACGCTCGCCGTGGGCGGGGGGCAGACCTCGCGCGTCGATCCGGTGCGGCTGGCGGTGGCGCGAGCCCGCCGCCTGGGCATCGACCTGAAGGGCTCGGTGGTCTCCAGCGAGGCCTTCTTCCCCTTCCCCGACGGCATCGAGGAGGCCGCCGAGGCCGGTGCCGTCGCGCTGCTGCAGCCGGGCGGCAGCACCCGCGATGCCGAAGTCATCGCCGCGGCCGATCGCTGCAACATGGCCATGGTGTTCACCGGCGTGCGTCACTTCAAGCACTGATCCCGGAGCTCGAGCGGACACCCTCCTGTCATGAGAATCCTCGTTCTCGGTAGCGGCGGACGCGAGCACGCGCTGGTCTGGAAGCTGGCGCAGTCGCCGCGCGTGACCCGGATCTATTGCGCCCCCGGCAACGCCGGCATCGCCCAGCATGCCGAGCTGCTGCCGCTGGCGGCCGACGATATCGAGGAGCTGGTGCGGTTCGCCCAGGCCGAGCGCATCGACCTGACCGTTCCCGGCCCCGAGCTACCGCTGACCTTGGGCGTGGTCGACGAGTTCGAGCGACACGGCCTGCGCATCTTCGGGCCGACACGGGAAGCGGCACAGCTCGAAGGCAGCAAGGCCTTCACCAAGGATCTGCTGCGCCGTTGCCAAATTCCCACCGGCTATTTCGGCAGCTTCACCGATTTCGACGAGGCCCTGCAGTACGTGCGTGAGGTCGGCGCCCCGATCGTGGTCAAGGCCGACGGCCTCGCCGCCGGCAAGGGCGTCATCATCTGCGGCACGCTGAAGGAAGCGGAGGACGCCGTCACCGAGGTGATGCGGGGCAAGATTTTCGGCGACGCCGGCAACCGCATCGTCATCGAGGAGTTCCTCGAGGGCGAGGAAGCTTCGTTCATGGCCATCACCGACGGACGGACGGTACTCCCCCTGGCCTCCTCGCAGGACCACAAGCGCGCGGGCGACGGCGACACCGGCCCCAATACCG
>CAZYMF010000118.1:0-2502 GCA_964648215.1 uncultured Binatia bacterium (SeqCode)
GGTCGCGGCCGACAGCGTCGTCATCGACAGCGGGGATTCCACCGGCGCGCCGGCGACCGACCGCAGCGGCGTGGCGCGGCCGCAGGGCAACGGCTTCGACATCGGTCCGGACGAAGCCTTGAACGGCCTGGCCAATCACCGCCCGTGGGCCGACCCCGGCCCCAGCCGGACCTCGGTCGCCGGCGCCGGGATCAACTTCAGCGGCTACGGCTCGGTCGACCCGGACGGCGACGCCCTCGGCTACAGCTGGGACTTCGGCGACGGCACGGCGGTGGAGTCGGGGTTCGCCGTCTCGCACGTGTTCGCCGCGGCGGGCACCTATACCGTGACGCTGACGGCGTCCGACGGCTCGTTGAGCCGTTCGCGTACGGCCTTGGTCACCGTGTCGCCGGCGGACACGCCGACGCCGACGCCAACGGCGCCGGCCGGGATCAGCCCGACGCCTACTCCCACGTTCCTACACGATTCCGTGGTCCGGGCCGTGCGGCCGGTAAAGGTGCGGATTCGTCGCGGCGTGACGTCGGTCACCCGACGCATCCGCGTCGTGGTCGTGAACGCCGATGTCCTGCCGCGACGCGAGGTGCCGGGCCACCAGATCCAGCTGGTGGCCGACGAAGGGACGTGCCCGGCGGGAACGCTCGTCGGCCTGCCGAACTTCGCGCGCCGGAACAATCCGCCGCAGGACTGGGCCCTGGTCAAGGGCGGCCGGCGGGCGGTGGCGCTGGTCGATCTGCTGATCAGCAGCGACGCCTTCTCCTCCCCGGGCGGCCGCGCCCCGGCGCGTTGCCTGCTGCACTTCACCGCCGTCGGCCCGGGAGTCGATCCGACGCCGGAGAACAACGCGGTGGACGTCGAGCTCGACGTCACCGACCGCAACGACAGCACCGCCCGCATGGTGCCCGACTCGGCCGTTCTCGGGGTAGCGCCGATCGCCGTGCGCCTGCGGCGCGGCCGGCTGGCGCTGGACCGGCAACGGCACCTGCGCGTGACCAATACGGATCCGAGCGGAGTCCTGGCCAAGAGCACCTACACGGTGACGGTGACCGCCAGCGACGGCACCTGTCCGGCGGGCCTCGTCACCGGAGTGGATCTCGATCGACGTACCCCCGGAATGCAGTCGTCAGCCACCTTGCGCGCCGGCCGCTCGATCTCCGGCCGCGTCTTCCTGCACCTCGACTCGGCGGCGTTCACCAGCGCCAACGGCTTCTCGCCGTCCCGCTGCGTCGCCCAGGTGAGCATCTCCACGGCCGGCGACGCGGTTCCGGGCGACGACGTCAGCGACTTCGTCGTCGACGTCTACGACAAGAACGACTTCTGAGCCCCGGCGCTCGCGACCGGCTCAGGCGGCGCGGTAGACGCGCGAGTGCGCAATCAGCCCGCCGGCGTCGAGGGCGAGGATCTCGACGGTCGGCTCGTCGCGGCTCTCGAGGTGGGCGCGGTACTCGATCACCACCGTCCGTGGCCCGGTCGATACGGAGATCGGATCGACGCGCAAGCCGGGATAGCGTTCCAGCCCGCGGCGGAAGTAGTCGCCAATCGCCTCGCGCCCGGCGAGCGTGTCGTGTTCGCCGCCGAGCGCGCGAACGCGGGCGCTGGTATGGCGCGCCTCGTCGGCATACAGGGCAAGGACGGCGTCGACGTCACGGTTGTTCCAGGCCGCCAGCCAACGCTGCGCCAGCGGCGTGGTCGCGGCGTCGGCGGCGGACAGCGGCCGCCGGTGCACCAGCGCCGGCGCCGCCTGGTCCGTCGGCATCAGCAGTAACTCTTCGACGTTGACCCGGTCGGGCCGGCTGGTGCACCAGACGATGGCCTCGGCGACGTCGGCCGCCGACAGCGGGCGGGTGTCCTGGTACACCCCCGCCGCCCGCTCGCGATCGCCGTGAAAGCGCACCTCGCTGAACTCCGTCGGCACCAGCCCGGGGTCGATCGTGCTGACGCGAATGCCGGTGCCGCAGAGGTCCAGCCGCAGGGCCTTGTTGAGCGCCCGCACGGCGGCCTTGCTGGCGCAGTACACGTTGCCGCGAGGATAGGTCTCGTGCCCGGCGATCGAGCCGACGTTGACGACGTGGCCGTGCCCGCGCGCCACCATGCCCGGAAGCACGGCGCGGGTGACGTAGAGCAGACCCTTCACGTTGGTGTCGATCATCTCGTCCCAGTCGTCTTCCGAGCCCTCGTGGAGCGGCTCGAAGCCGCGGGAGAGACCGGCATTGTTCACCAGGACGTCCACGGCGGCGAAGCGATCGGGAAGGGCCGCCACCGCACGGCGCACGCCGGCGCGGTCGCGCACGTCGAGCTCGACGAGATGACAGTCGCCGGCGAGCTCCGCGGCGAGGGCGCGCAGTCGCTCCAGACGGCGCGCGGCGAGAACCAGCCGCGCGCCGCTCAGCGCAAAGGCGCGTGCCGTCGCCGCCCCGATGCCGCTCGATGCTCCGGTGATGAACACGACCATGGCAGGACCCTCCTCGACCGTCCGTCGCTGTTGCAGGCCGGCAGCTTGCTCCA
>CAZYMF010000118.1:2602-13063 GCA_964648215.1 uncultured Binatia bacterium (SeqCode)
TGCTCCATTTTCTTCTGCATGCGCCGATATCCCCCCATGTAGCGACTGCGGTTGCGCCAGCGCAAGCCGGCTCGGGTCTCGACCTCCTCGAGACGTGGCGAGCTCATCCCGAACCCGTGGCGGCGCCGGCGATCCGGCGCCGCAGCGCCACCGCGAGCAGCATGCCCGCGCCGAGCGGCAGCAGCGCCGCCAGGCGCAGCGCGAGCACGGAGGCGCCGAGAACGGCCGCGACCGCGGCGAGGAGGCCGCCGTTGAGGAGGAGGAACAGCGGCGCCCGCGCCGGTTCCGGCAACAGCGGCGGCGCCTCCCCGTTGCGGAGCTCGGGCGGGAGCCGGTCGAGCGCGGCGACCATGAGGTTCGCGATCCAGCCGACGAGAGCGAAGACGCCGTAGACGAGGACCAGGCGGTTGCCGAGATCGCTCTGGGGGTCGACGGCAACCAGGAGCAAGAGCCCGCACGCGATCGCGGCCGCCAGGTGCAGCGCCGCGGCCAACAGGTGGGCGAGACTCCAGTCCGGCGATCGCCGCGCGCGCAGCCGACCCGCTAGGACGACCACGTACCAGGCGAGCGCGGCGACCACGACGACGGCGCAACCCGTCGTCCAGGCGGTGGCGTGCAGCAGCAACGCGGTCACCAGCGCGGGGACGCCGACGGCGAGTAGGACGATCTGCCATCGCGGCGCCTGCGGCGTCCGGCCGGGCGGCGTCCGGGGCGCCACCATCCGGTACGATACGGCGCCGATCGTCAGCGCGACCCAACCGAGCAGGCCGAGGTGCGCGTGCCCGGCGAGGTTGGAGAGCACGCTGCCGGGAAGGAAGGGATGGACCTTGTCGATCGCCAACAACGTCCCCAACGTGGCGGTGCCGAGCAGCCCCGCGAGACCGGCGAGAATGCCGAGGACGGTGGCGTCGTAGCGTGGCGCCGAGAGCAGCGCGGGCACCAGCAGAGCCGCCAGCAGCAGCACGCTCGCCAGCACCAGGCCGGCGCTCCAGGCCATGCCGTCGAGGTGATCGATCCAGAAATGCACGATCATGCCGTTGGCGCCGAGCACGAACAGAACGACCTGGACCGTCGGGGCGCGGCGGCCGCGGAGCGGCCGCCGGGCGAGCGCCGGCACGTACTGGTAGAGCAGGCCGATGAGCGCCAGGCTGATCCAGCCGAGAGTGAAGGTGTGGGTGATGGCCAGGACGCGCGGCTGATAGAAGAACGTTTCGACGTCGGGCGCGGCCAGGGCGACCAGAATCCAGCCGCTGGCGAAGGACAAGGCGGACAGCGCGAAGCAGAGCGTCGACGGGGCCGGGAAGGCTCGCAGCCAGGAGGGGCGCTTCATGGTGGTCGAGCAGCCGTCGACCGTTGATAGAAGACCGCCGCCACCGGCGCAACCGAGGAGCGGACCGCGTCTTCAGCCCAGACGCGGCTTCATTCGCCAGCGGATGCCGAGCAGGATGAGGGTGAAGAGCGCCACCAGCGCGAGCATCGGCCCGGCGATGTCGGCCAGGCCGGCGCCGCGCTCGATCACCCGGCGCAGGGCGATCTGGTACCAGCGCAGCGGGAACAGCCCGCCGACCTGGCGCACGCCGTCGGGCATGAACTGGTAGGGAAAGATCACGCCCGAGAGCACGAACGACGGCATGATGAAGAACGTGGTGACGAAGACCGCCTGCGCCGAGGTGTGGGCGAGCGTCGACACCAACACGCCGATGGCGAGCGAGGCGAGGACGAAGGGCAGGGTGACGACGAACAGCGTCAACCAGCTTCCCTGCGGCCAGACGCCGAACGCGAACGCGGCGGCCAGGGTGCTGAGGAGGAAGACCGCGTAGCTCACGCCGACGTAGGGGAGGAGCTTGCCGAGCACGATCTCGAGCGGCGTGGTCGGCAGGGCGAGCATCTGCTCGTAGGTGCCGCTCTCGCGCTCGGCCACCAGCCCACCGCTGGTCACCGACAGACAGAGGTTGGTCAACAACATTCCCGCAAGGGCGGTGAGGAAGAACTCGCTGTCGCTGAGCGTGGGGTTGAACCAGAAGCGCTGGCGCACGTCGATCAGCCCGGCGCTCTGGATCGAACGGTCCGGATCGCGGCCGACGGGCGGCTCGCGCCGGGCGTCGAAGTTGGCGCCGATCTGACCGATGTAGGCGCCGATGCGGGCGGCGGCCAGCGGATCGCTGCCGTCGAGCAGGAGCTGCACGCGCGGGCGCCCGCGCTCGCTGTCGCGTTCGAAGTCCCCGGGGACGACGAGAAACGCCAGTGCATCGCCCTTCTTGAGCAGCGCGCGTCCTTCCCCGTAGCCGGCCACCCGCCGCGGCGGCAGAAAGTAGCCGGTGACCTGGACGGCCTCGATGAAGCGGCGCGACAGGCCGCTGTGGCTTTGATCGAGCACCACCCAGGGCACGTTCGCCGGCTTGTTGGAGAGGGCGAGGCCGTAGAGCAGCAGCATCATGATCGGCTGCATCACCACCGTGGCGATCAACGCCCGGTCGTGCCGCAGCACGCTGGCTTCCTTGTAGGCGACCGCCCAGATGTTGGACCAGAAGTGATGGCGCGGGTCGCTCATGCGCGGGCCTCGATGCTGCGCAGCGCGTAGACCACCAGCAGCGCGCCGAAGACGAGGAGCAGCAGCAGCTCCGGCAGCAGCGCCAGCGGACCTTCGCCGCGCAGGTAGATGGCGCGGCTGACGCGGATGTAGTGGGTGGCCGGGAAGAGCTCCGCCGCCCAGCGCACCGGCAGCGGCATGCTGCGGATGGGAAAGGCGAAGCCGCTCAGCTGCACCAGCGGGATGCTGAGCAGGACGCTCTTCTGCACCGCCTCGGCGGCCGTGGCGGAGGTGGCCGAGATGATGATCCCCATGGCCAGCGACACCAGGACGTAGAACGCCGAGACGACGACGAAGAACACGACGTTGCCCTGCGGCCAGACCCGGAGAAGGAGGCCGGCCGCGATCATCATCAGCACCACGTCGAGGGCGAAGACGCCGCCGAGGGGCAGGATCTTGCCGAGCAGAATCTCGACCGCGGTCGCCGGTGTCACCTGCAGCTGCTCGAAGGTGCCGGTGATCTTCTCGTTGACGATCGACACCGCGGTGATCAGCACGGTGAGGAAGGAGAGCACGAAGCCGAAGGTGCCGGCGACCATGAACGGCTTGCCGTCCAGACGCGGGTTGTAGGGCGCGCGTGTCACCACCTCGACGCCGCGGCCGGCCGCCGCGGCGGCGGCCGGGGGGAGCAGATGGCCGGCCGTCGTCGCCACCAGGCTGCGCAGAAAGCCTTCGGCGTTGCCGGCGAGAACCGCCTCGCCGCCGTCGTAGATCACCCGGATCTGCGCCTTCTGCGGACCGCCGGCGCGGCCCAGATTGCGGTCGAAGTCCGGCGGAATGACCAGGCCCACGCCGATCTCCCCCGAGACCAGGGCCCGCTGCAACGCCTCGCGCGTGGGGTAGGAGCGCGGATCGAACGTGCCGTTGGCCGCCAGCTCGGCGATCAGGCGGCGGCTGCTGCGGCTCGCGGCGGCGTCCTGCACGCCGAGGGCGAGGTGGTTCACCTCGGTCGACAGCACGAAGCCGAACAGCAGCAGGGCGAGCAGCGGCACCGAGACGAGCACGCCGACGGTGAACGGGTCGCGCAGGGTGGCGCGGACCTCGCGCTGGATCAGCGTGCGCAGCCGGCGCCAGGTCATTCCTGCCTCTCCTGCGCGTCGAGGACGCGACGGAAGACGTCGGTCATCGGCGTCTGCTCGACGTGCACGGTCGCGCCCGGATGACGCGCGACCAGGCGGTCGAGCGCCGCCAGCAACTCGGGGCTCAGCGTGCCGGCGGCCACCCGGATCCCGCGCGGGGTCGTCTCCACCGCGGGAAAGCCGGCGAGCGACGAGGCGGCGCCGTGACGCGCGCCGACGGGGAGATCGACGTCGACGCGGTAGCCGCCGGAGTACTCGGCGCGCAGCGCCTGCGGCGAGGTGTTGGCGATCAGGCGGCCGGCGTCGATGAACGCTACCCAGTCGCAGTAGTCGGCCTCCTCGAGAAAGTGGGTGGTGACGAACACGGTCACGCCCGCCTCGGCCTCGTCCTGGATCAGCTCCCAGAACAGGCCGCGGCTGTGGACGTCGACGCCGGCGGTGGGCTCGTCGAGAAAGAGCACCCGCGGCTGGTGCAGCGTGCTGAGCGCGAGGCCGGCGCGCTGGCGGATGCCGGCGGGCAGATCCTCGGTCTTCTCCTCCTCGGCGTCGCCGAGCGAGAAGCGCTCGCGCAGCGCGCCCCAGCGCCGCTCCAGCTCGGGCCCGGCCAGATCGTAGAGCCCGGCGTAGAACTCGACGTTCTCGCGCAGGGTCAGGCCCTGGTAGAGGCTGACCTTCTGCCCCATGTAGCCGATGTGGTCGCGCACGCGGCGGGGCTGGTGCAGCACGTCGATGCCGTCGACCTCGATGGTGCCCGCGCTCGGACGCAGCAGGCCGATCAGCATGCGAATGGTCGTGCTCTTGCCCGAGCCGTTGGCGCCGAGGAAGGCGAAGATCGAGCCGGGGAAGACCTCCAGGTCGAGGTCGTTGACGGCGGTGAAGTCGCCGAAGCGCTTGGTCAGCCCCTGGGCGCGGATGATGGCCGGCGCGCTCATGCCCGGGTGCTCCGCGCCAGGGCGAGCAGGGTCGACTCCATGTCCACCGCCGCCGGCTCCACCAACCGCACGCCGGCGCCGGGCAGCGCGCGCAGGTCGTCCGACACCCCGGCGACGCCGGGCGAGTGGTGCCGCCGCACCTCGATGCGCGCGAAGGGGCCGGTGGCGCGCGCGCCGGCGACGTAGGCCAGCTCGCGCGCCAGCCGGGCGATCAGACGCGGGTCGTCGCCCCAGGCGCGATAGAGATCGAGGGGGACGGTGGCACGCAGCTCCGCGGGAGTGCCGCTGGCCACCACCCGCCCGCCGTCGAGGTAGACCAGACGGTCACAGGCCGCCGCCTCGTCGAGGTAGCTGGTGCTGAGCAGCACCAGCGAGCTCGCGCGCTCGTGCTCGAGCATGGACCAGATCTCGGCGCGGGCCATGACGTCGACCCCGGCCGTGGGCTCGTCGAGCAGCAGCAGCGGCGGTCGCAGCAGCAGGGCGTTGGCCACCGCCAGCTTCTGCTTCATGCCGCCGGAGAGCGCCCCCGAGGCCCGGTCGGCGAACGGCTGCAGCCCCGTGCGCTGCAGCAGCTCGGCGGCGCGCTCGGTGAGCTGCGCCGCCGGCAGGCGGTGCAGCCGGGCGGTGAAGCGCAGGTTCTCGATCACCGACAGGTCGCGGTGCAGGCTGAAGCTCTGCGGCACGTAGCCCACCTGCGCCTTGAGGGGGGTGACGTCGCCGCGCAGGTCGTACCCGAGCACCCGTGCCTGGCTCGCCTCGATCTCGAGCAGCCCGGCGAGGGCGCGCAGCAGCGTCGTCTTGCCGGCGCCGTCGGGACCGACGACGCCGACGATCTGCCCCGCTTCCAGGGTCAGGTCGACCCCGGCGAGCGCCAGGCGCCGGCCGTAGCGCTTGACCAGACCGCGCAGGCGGATCGGGGCGTCGGGTGCGTCGGGCACGAGATTCGTACTCGTCATGGGCGAGTGGTCGTCAGGGTTCGATCGTCGAGGATGCGGGTGAGTCGTCGCCCGCGTCTCACGATCCCACGTACACGTTCCCTTCCGTGCCCGGCTGAAAGCTCTCCACCTCCTCGAGAATGCGGACCTTGACGCGGTAGACCTGACCCATGCGATCGCTGCGGGTCTCGATCTTCTCCGGCGTGAAGTTGGCCTGATCGGCGAGGAAGCTGACCTCGCCGGGAACGCGGTGGCCGGGGCGGCTGTCGAGCTCGATGGCGACGCGCTGGCCGAGATGCAGGCGGCCCACCTCGGCCACCGGCACGTAGAGCTGGACGTACTTGTCCCGGGGATCGAGGACGGCAAGGATGGCCGCGCCCGGCTGCGCCAGCTCGCCGGGCCAGATGTACTGGGTCTGGACGACGGTGGCCGCGGCGGGAGAGCGGATGGTGTACTTCGACTTGGTCACCAGCAGCTCGTCGAGCTGGGCCTGGGTCAGGTCGCGCTTCTGGCGCAGGGAGGCGAGCTGGTGGCGGGCGACGCTGATCTCGCGCTCCTGCGCCTGGGTGCGCGCCAGCAGGTCGCGGGCGCGGTCCACGGAGCTGCGGCTCTGGTCGCGTCGGGCGCGGGTATTGTCGAGGATCTGGGCCGTGCTGGCGCCGCTGTCCGCCAGACCCCGCTCGCGCGCGAAGGTGCGCCGCGCCAGCTCGGCGCCGGCGCGCGCGTGGTCGAGGCTGGCCTGCTGCGCGGCGAGCTCGCGCTTCCACGTGCTCTCGACCAGCGCGACGCGCTCGCTCTGGGTCTGGATCTCGGCATCGTCCATCGCCAGCTCGGCCTGCTTCGATTTGATGCGGGCGTCGATGTCGCGATCGTCGAGGGCGGCGACGATCGCGTTGGCCGGGACCGCGTCGCCTTCGCCGAAGCGCACCGCGAGCACGCGCCCGGTGACCTCGCTGCGCAGGATGCGCTCCTCGCCCTCGACGAAGCCGGTGTAGTAGCGGGGCTGGTGGCGGTGACGCAGGTAGAGCACGGCGGCCGCGGCCACGGCCGCGACGACCACCAGGATCGGGATCAGCTTGCGCGCCATGGTGCTACCTCGGCTCGGGGGTGGGAGCGGCGTCGCCGGACGTCGCTCCCGCCTGGTCGTCGAGAGACATCCCCATCAGCTCCTGCAGCTCGGCGCGGCGCGTGTGCGCCTGATAGAGAGCCGTGGCCAGCCCCGCCCGCTGCGCCGACAGCAACGCCTGGGCGTCGAGGACGTCGTCGCTGGTGGCGCGCCCGACCTCGAACTGCTGTTGGCGGATGCGCAGGTTCTCCTCGGCCTGGGCGACGGCCGCCTCGGCCGTGCTCAGCGCGGTCAATCGCTCCTCCGCCGATTCCTGGGTGCTGCGCACCGCCGTCTCCAGCGTGCGCAGCTCGGCCTCGATCGCCGTCTCGTTCTGCTGTGCCTTGATCCGCGCCGCGGCGATCTGCGCGGCGCGGCGGGTGTCGGTGCCGAGATCCCAGGTGAAGCCGACGAAGCCGGAGGCGATGTCCTGCGGCTGGACCAGGCTGGAGCTGGAGTAGTCGATGGCGCCGCCGCCGGAGAAGCGCGGCAGCCAGCCGCGTTCGAGCGACTTCATCGTCGCCTGCAGCCGTTGCTGCTCCTCGAGCAGCGCGGCCAGCACCGGGTTGTGGCGATAGGAAAGCCGCAGCGCCTCCCGCGGGCTGGGCACCTCGGGGTGCGAGCGCACGTCGACCACCTGCGTCGGGGCGTTGACGGGCAGACCGACGGCGTCGTTGAGGGCGCGGCGCGCCCGCTTGATGGCCAGCTCGCGCCGCAGCAGCAGCTGCTCGGCGTCGCGCAGCGCCACCTGTACGACGAGCAGCTCGTTCTTGGTCAACCGGCCGGCGTCGAACTTGGCCTGGGCGCTGAAGAGCTGCTGGCGGTCGAGGGCGACGGTCTGCTCGGTGACCTCGCGCAGCCGCTGCGTCTCGAGCAGAGCGAAGTAGGAGCGGACCACGGCGAGCTGCTGCTGCAGCGTGGTCGCCCACAGCCGTGCCTGCTCGCCGCGATAGCCGGCCTGCGCGGCGGCCAGGGCCTGGCGAATCTCCCCGCTCAGATCGAAGGGCAACGTCACCGTGCCGTTGAGCACCCCGGCCTCGGCGTCGCGGACCTTGACGGCGGGCACGGTGCCGCCGAACTGGGCGAGCACATCCGGCGGCAGATTGATCGCCGTCTCTTGGGGGTCCGAGTACCAGGTGTAGCGACCTCCGGCGGTGGTGGCGGGCAGGAGACGACCGCGGGTGTCGAAGACCTGCTCGCGGGTGGCGGCGAGCTGCTGCTCGGCCGCGCGAATCGGCCGGTTGCCGTGGGCGGCGAGGGCGAGCGCGGCTTGCAGATCGATTGGAGCGGCGCCGGCCGGCGGCGTGCTCGGGGCCGGTGTCGGCGTCGCCTGGGCGAAGTCGACGCCGGCGGCGGCGGAGAGCCGCGCCAGCTCCTGCGAACGGCGCTGCGGGCTCCAGCCGCCGTCGCCTTCGGGACGCGTCAGGCTGGCCACCGTGCCGCAGGCGGTGAGCAGCGCGCCGCCGAGCAGGAGCAGGAGGGGGGCGATCAGACGTTTGCTGTCAGCTGGCATGCGAGTTCCTCTGATTGTCGCGGGTCAGACGCTCCAGGCCGCCGAGGGTGAACCGGGTGACGTGCTCGGCGAGCTTGCGGCCGAGGCCGCGGGGGTACTCCTCGATCCCCCACAGCTGCAGCGTCGTCGGGCGGCTGAAGCGATAGAAGATGACCTGGCCCATGATGCTGAAGGCGCAGCGCTCCACCTCCTTGGCGGAGAGCTGCGGCGCCAGGCGGCGGATGATCTCCTTCATCTCCTCGAGCATCGGCGAGATGAACTCGTGCACGATCACCGGCAGCGCCTCGCTCGGATCGGTCATCTCGCGCTGCATCAGCGTGCCGTGGAGCCCGGCGGGCGGACCGATGAGGAGATCGAACATCACCTCGCAGCGCGTGCGCAGCAGCTCGGCGAGTTGGCGACGCGACAACCGGGCCAGTCCGCCGGGGGGATGACTGGCGCCGTGGCGGTCGAGGCGGGCGCGGATCTCGGCGAACTGGGCGCGCAGCACCTCGAGGTAGAGCTCCTTCTTGGAGCCGTAGTGGTAGTTGCCGGCGGCGAGGTTGACGCCCGCGCGCTCGGCGATGTCGCGCGCCTTGGTGCCGTGAAAGCCGCGCTCGGCGAACAGATCGCTGGCGGCGGCCAGCAGGCGGGCCTTGGTGTCCTGCGCGCTTCGCGTTGACATGAACGGCAGTTTGAAACAGATGTTTGATACAGTCAAGGAGGACGGACGACTGAATCACTGAATCATTGACGATTGCCGGATGGCTCTGTCCGCTTTCAGCTTTTCGCTTTGAACTTTTCGCTCTGTTCTTCGGCGAGAAACGCGGCGAAGAAGCGTTCCAGGCTCTCGCGGGCGGCGGCCATCATGCGCTGCAGGGCGAGCAGCTCCGCGACTTTGCCGGGATGGGCGGCCAGATGGCGGGCGAGGGCGAGCGGGCGCACGGCGCCGGTGGCCGGATCGACGAACGGGGCGGCGGCGTCGAGCTCGGTGTCGGCGCGATCGAGGATGGCGCGCACGGAGGCGAAGGGGATGCCGGCTCGTTCCGCCGCCGCGGCGATCGCCGCCCCCTCCATCTCGACGGCGATGGCGTCGGCGTCGGTGGCGGCCTGTTGTTTGGCGGCGGCCGAGGGGAGGACCGCGGTGGCGGAGAGGACCCGGCCGAGCGCCCAGCGCACGCCGGCGCGCGCGGCGCTGCGCTGCGCGTGGGCACTGGCGGCGGGATCGGCGGGGAAAGGGTCGGTCGCGGCGCCGGCGACGATCTCGCTGGCGATGGCCAGATCGCCGGGCTCGAGCTCGGGGGCCAGGGCGCCGGCGCAGCCGGTGGAGAGGAAGAGATCGAACGGGCCGCTCGCGGCGATTCGCGCTGCTGCCGCGGCGGCGCGCGCCTGACCCATGCCGGTCTGGATCACCCACACCTCGCCGCGAGCCGTCGCGCCCCGCCACACCGCGACGTCACCGAGGCGCTCGCGCCGGGCCTGCCGCAATCGTCGCAGCGGCGGCCGGCACTCCCAGCGCAGAGCGCCGAAGATGGCGATGCGTTCCATGCCGCGGCATCCTAGTGAGGCGCCCGCGCCTCGGCAACGCGTGCCGCGATCGTCGACTCGCAGCGGCCGGAGGCACCTTGCGCGGGCAATCGCCCCGTGTTATCCGAACACTTCCCGTCGGCCGGGTACGCGCCCTTAGCTCAGTTGGATAGAGCGTCTGACTACGAATCAGAAGGTCGGCTGTTCGAGCCAGCCAGGGCGCGCTTTCCCTTCCTCAAGCGCGTCCAAGAGCCGCAGACTAGCCTTGACTCATTGTGGCCGTCCGGCGACTATGGACGGCAAGACCGCCGGACGAGGTTCGAAACCCCCGGGCTAGGCCGGGGCGAAGGGCCGTGAGCCATGCGGGCTCGGTGGACGCGCAGGCAGCGAAGGGGCGTCGCCGGATCTCCGAGGAGGGTGACAGGGATGAGCCGAAAAACCGTCGTGGTGCTGGCACTGCTGGTGGCATTCGCTGTCGGCGTCCTCGCGCCGCGCCCCGCGCGCGCCTTGAACACGGAGGACACCGCGATCCTCGCCAGCTCGCTGGCCGTGGGGTACGTCCTGTTCGTCGTCGGCGCCACGCTCCTCGTCTACGGCAACAAGCCGCACATGATGCTGCCGGCGCGAGAGCCGCTGCCGCGCAAGCCCGCAACCCACCCGCGGGTCAAATGGGCCTGGCATTGCCGGCAGCCCGACGGCAACCTCGCCCTGGCGTGCTGGTAGTTGCGCGCCCTCGCAATCGTCGCGAGAATCGCCTATGGCAGCGGATCGCGGTGGGGCGCCGGCCGGAGAGTGACCCGC
>CAZYMF010000118.1:13163-14942 GCA_964648215.1 uncultured Binatia bacterium (SeqCode)
CCGGAGAGTGACCCGCAAGGTTGAGCGGAGAGGAGCTGATTCATGAGCCGAAAGACGCTTTTGGTGCTGGTCCTGGTGGCGGCGTTCGTGTTTGTCTTGTCGGCGCCGCGCCAGGCGCAAGCGACGAACACCGGCGAGATCGCCCTCTACGCGGCGATCGGTGTGGTCGGCGTGATCGCGATCAGCGCGGTCGCCACGTACTACGTCTATGGCACCAAGCCACACATGATGTTGCCGGGTCCCGATCCGCTGCAGCTCCAGCGTAAGCCCGAGCCCCGCCTCCGTTTCGGACTGCGCTGCCAACAGAAGGACGGCAACCTCCCCCTCGTTTGCTGGTGACGGTCCGCGGCGCCGCCGCGGACGGGTTGCGGCCCTGAGCGGGCGCCATCCGTTGCTCGGCGAACGTCCGCCGGACTCTGCCGCCTCGGAGACTTGCGGCGGCGGGCGAGCATCTTCGATACTCCCCCGCCGGCGGGTTGCCATGGCGGAAGATACGGTGCTGGTGGTCGATGACGAGCCGGCCAGCGTGCGCGCCGTGCGGCGCACCTTGGCCCCGGATCATCGCGTTCTGACGGCGGGCAGTGCCGCCGAGGGCCTGCGGCGGCTGGGCGAGGAGCCGGTCGCGTTGATCGTCGCCGATCATCGCATGCCCGAGATGACCGGCACCGAGTTCCTGGCGCAGAGCGCCGCCCGCTACCCGGACACGATTCGGGTGCTGCTGACCGGGTACACCGACGTCGCCACGGTCATCGGCGCCATCAACGCCGGCCAGGTGTACTACTACCTGACCAAGCCGTGGGAGCCGCACGAGCTGAAGCTGGTGGTGCGGCGCGGCTTCGAGCGCTTCCGGGCCGAGGCGGAGCGGCGCCGCCTGCTGCGCGAGCTGGAGCAGTCCTGCCAGCGCGTGCGCCGCGAGGCGGAGCAGAAGACGCGGCTGCTCACCCTGACCGCGCACGAGCTGGGCACGCCGCTGCACGTCCTGCTGAACGCCCTCGACCTGCTGGCCCTGGTCGAGCTGCCGCCGCGGGCGGGACCGTGGGTGGAGACGGCGCAGCGCAATGCCGCGTGGCTCGCCCGCGGCCTGGCGCAGATGACGGCGGCGGCGCGCGCCCGCAGCGGCGGCTTGCGCCTGCGCCCGGCGCCGCTACGCCTGGCCGAGCTGTGGCGGTCGCTGCAGGCGGACCTGGAGCCGCGCCTGCGCGAGCGCCGCCTGGAGCTGGTCGCCGACGTGGCCGACGACCTGCCGCAAATCGAAGCCGATCCACTCTGGCTGCGCCTGGCCCTCGGCAGCCTGGTCTCCAATGCGATCCGTTTCACGCCCGACGGCGGTCGGGTCAGCATCCGCGCGCGGCCGCGCGCGGCGGCGGCGCAGCTCGCGGTGGAGGTGCGCGACACCGGCATCGGGATCCTCGCCGACCACCTCGAGGACATCTTCGAGCCCTTCGCCGCCGCCGGCGGGGACCCGTTTCAGCACGCCTCGGGCTCGCTCGCCTTCGGTGCCCGCGGCCTCGGTCTCGGGCTGTCGATCGCCCACGCCGTGGTCACCCGCCACGGCGGCACGGTCAGCGTGGAGAGCCGGCCGGGGCAGGGGAGTTGCTTCACGATCTCGTTGCCGCTGCGCTCTGCTCCGGTCGCTTGATTCGTCGAGCGCCGCGCGCGTGTTTCTCCGACATTGCCCTGTTTTCCGTTTTCGGTTTCCCGCTCCCGGTTTCTCCTTCGAACCTCCCGCCGGAGGTGCCGCGGGCGGCGATTTCGAGTAAGATCACGCGCGTGAGTGAC
>CAZYMF010000119.1:0-14630 GCA_964648215.1 uncultured Binatia bacterium (SeqCode)
GTTCCTGGATTTCCGAGAGGCCGAAGTCCATGGCGGGACCGATAGTCGGTCGTTGGTAGTCGATAGTCAATAGTCGATAGTCGACGGCCGGAAGTTGCAGAGTCGAAGGTCGAAGGGTCGAAAAGAGCCCTGCGGCAGCGATTCACGAGTGCGACGTTCAGAAGAGCGATTCGCGCTCGGCCAGCATCTCGTGAAGCATCTTCTGGATGCGGCGGCGGACGCGTTCGCCGAGGCGGGCGGCGACGACGCGCCGCGCGGCCCGGGTCTTGGGCTCGAGATAGAGCTCGATCGGCGGGCCGAAGCGGATGTGCCAGCGGGTCGGCAGCGGCACAGCGCCGAGCACGCCGAAGAGCGGGAACAGCGGCGTCACCGGGATGTACGGCACGTTGAGAACCTCCTTCAGCGGTCCCAGCGCCGTCCACTTGCCGATGACCGGGTAGATCTCCTCGGCACCGACCACCGCGACCGGGATGATCGGCACGCGTAAGCTCAGGCTCAAGCGCACGAAGCCGGTATGGAAGCGTTGCACCCGGTAGCGCAGGCCGACACCCTTGGCCACCCCGGCCACGCCTTCGGGAAAGATCCCCACCAGCGCGCCCGCCTGCAACAGCCGATAGGCGTTGCGGTACGAGGCGGGCACGGCCCCGAGGCGGTTGTAGGCGCCGCCGACGTAGGGCATGTCGGCAACGAAGCGGTCGTACAGAAAGCGGACGAGACGGTGCTGCGGGTGCTCGAGGTCGACTCCGGTAGTGACCATCGCGGCGTCGAAGGGAATTCCGCCGGAGTGGTTGCCGACGATCAGCGCCGGCCCCTCCGCCGGCACGTGCTCCAGCCCTTCCATTCGTACCCGCCAGTAGCGACGGTAGAGAAATTGCGCCGCCGGCCGGACCCGCTGGTGAAAGGCGGGATCGTAACCGAAGGGATCCTTCCGCTTCCCGCGCCGCCCGCGGGCGGCGCGGGATGCGCCCTTCGCCGGGGCCGCAATCTCGGCGGGCGTCGCCGCGGCGGTTTGCTGGTGTGCGGAGGGGGCGCTCGCGCGAGACATGCTCCAATGTGGCCCATCGGCCCGGAGCGGGCAAGTGGACGTGGCCGCGCCGCCGGCCGCGCTTGACCTATGGCGGCGCTCCGCCACAAGATGTCTGTGCCGTCGCCCAAAACCTGCTAGGAAGGCTGAGCCCCAGAAGATTTTCCGGGAGGAGTTCGTGACAGAGCCACTTTCTTTCGATGCCCCATTCACCGTCGGCGCCCAGATCGAGGCCCGCGCCCAGCACCCGGTGACCGCCGACCGTGTCTTCTTGCTGCACGGCGATCGCACCTGGAGCTATCGCCGTTTCCGCAACGAATCGGTGCGCCTGGCGCACCTTCTCCTGCGCCGTCTCGGACGCATCGACGACGAGCACCCCGGGCACGTCGCCATGGTGCTCGAGAATCACATGGAGCTGCTCGCCCTCTACGGCGGCTGCGCCTACGCCGGGCTCACCCTGTTCGGCGTCAACACCGGCCTGCGCGGCGAGGTGCTCGCCGGCGTTCTCAACCAGTCGCGGGCGCGCGTGCTGGTGGTCGACGAGCGGCTGCTGCCGGAGGTCGAGCGGGTGCGCGGGGAGCTGCGCCATATCGTCGCCGAGAACCTCCTGGTGCTGCCAACCCAGGGCGGCGCCGTTCCCGACGGCAGCGACCTCCGTGCCCGACTCGAGGCCGAGGTCGGCCCGGTCGACAAGGCGCTGGACGCGCCGGCGGTCGACGTCCCGCCCGACCGCAACCTGATGGTCATCTACACTTCCGGCACCACCGGGCTGCCCAAGGGGATCAACAACAACCACATGAAGATGTGCGCCACCGGCATCGCGGTGTCGAGCAATATGGGGCTGACGTACGAGGACGTCGGCTACGCCTGCATGCCGCTGTTTCACTCGAACTCGATGTTCGTCGGTCTGATGCCGGCGCTCTGGGTCGGGGGCGCCATGGGGCTGCGCGAGCGCTTCAGCGCCAGCCAGTTCGTCCCCGACGTGCTGCGCTACGGCGTCACCTTCTGGAACTACGTCGGCGAGCCGGTGCACTACGTGCTCGCCGCCATCGAGAAGGAGTACGGCGGCGACGAGCGGCGCATCACCGAGGCGATCACCAACAACCCGCGCAACAAATTGCGCTACGCCGTCGGCAACGGCGCCGCCCCGCCGGACATCGATCGCTTCATGCAGTGGCTCGGCCTCGAGGACATGTTCGAGCTCTACGGCTCCACCGAGGCGGCCATCAGCATCTTCCGCCGCAAGGGCGATCCGCGCGGCAGCGTCGGCGAGGTGATGGACGACGCGGTGAAGATCCTCGATCCCGCCGGCAGCGAATGCCCGCCCGCCGAGATCGGGCCCGACGGCAAGCTGCTCAACTACGCCGACTGCGTCGGCGAGATCTGCCGGGTCGCCCCCGACACCGGGCTGTTCCAGGGCTACTTCGACAACCCGCAGGCCAACGCCGAGAAATACCGCGACGGCGCCTACCACTCCGGCGACCTCGGCCACATCCTGGTTCGCGACGGGTGTCGCTATCTCTTCTTCGACGGCCGCACCGACGATTGGATCCGCAAGGACGGCGAGAACTTCTCCGCCGCGCAGGTCGGCCGCCAGCTTTCGGAGCATCCCGACGTCGCCCTCGCCGTCGCCTTCGGCGTCCCGTGCTCGGTCTCCGACGAGCTGGTGATGGCGGCGATCAAGATGCGCCCGGGTGCGCGCTTCGACCCCAGGGGGTTCCTCGACTGGTGCGAGAAACAGGTGAACGGCGCCAGCATGGACCGCAAGTGGATTCCCGACTTCGTCCGTATCGTCGACGATTTCGAGTACACGCAGACGCAGAAGGTGCTGGTGCGCAATCTGAAGAAAGTGCACTTCGATCTCAACCGCGTTCCCGACGCGCACATCTACGTTCGCCGCCGCGGCGACACCGCCTTCCAGCCGTTCACCCGCGCCGAGTACGAGAAGGTGCGCCGGGAGTTCGCCGAGCGCGAGAAGCTCGAGCTGCTCGATCGCTAGGCCTGGGGGAGCGATCTCGATGCATGGGCGTACGCATCAAGAGTGGGAGTCGCGTGGCTCTTTTCCTCACCCTGACCCTTCTCTCCCAGAGGGAGAGGGGACCCAGCGGTGTGGCCGACTGGCCTCCTTGCGATTCCTTGCCGTTTCGCTGGCTGCTCTCGCTCTGGCCGCCGGCGCTCAGGCGAAGGCGCCGGCGGCCCGACCGACGATGACGCCGCAGGAGATGCAGGCGTTCCTCGCCCGGCCACTGGTGGCGCACCTGGCGATCGTACGCGCCAACCGCACGCCGCAGCTGGTGCCGATGTGGTTCCTGTACGAGAACGGCGCGATCTACATGAGCACGCGCGTCAACGCCGCCAAGCTGAAGCACATCCGCGCCAACCCGCACGTAGCCGTGGTCGTCGACGTGATGGAGGCGCCGCTCAAGAACAAGGTGGTGACCATCGAGGGGACCGCGCAGATCGAGACCACCGGCGTGAAGGATGTGGTCACCAAGATCTACCGGAAATATCTCGGCCCGGAAGCGGCCGAGAGCCCGGCGGCGCAGCACAACATCAACGAGCCCCGCGTGATCTTGAAGATTACGCCGGAGCGCATCCACACGATGGACACGACCCGCGGCGGGTGAGGAAAGAAAGTCGTCATGCCCGACAAGATCGGAATCGTCCCGTTCTGGAAGAACTACGACCGCAAGACCGTTCTGCGCACGGCGCAGATGGCCGAGGATCTCGGCTACGACTCGATCTGGATTCCCGAGGCCTGGGCCTACGAGCAGTTCCAGCTATTGACCGAGATCGCCTTGGCCACCAAGCGCATCAAGCTGGCGACCGGCATCGCCAACATCTTCAGCCGCTCGGCCGGACTGCTGGCGATGAGCGCCGCGACCCTGGACGAGATCTCCGAGGGACGCGTGATTCTCGGTCTCGGCACCAGTGGCAAGAAGGTGGTCGAGAACTTCCACGGTGTCCCCTACGCCAAACCCCTCACCCGTATGCGGGAAACGGTCGGCATCCTACGTGCGCTGTGGCGCGGCGACCGGCTGCGGCCCGAGATGAGCACGTCGTTCGCGGTCCGCCACTTCAAGCTGGAGATGAAGCCGTTGCGGCCCGACATCCCGATCTACATCGCCTCGTTGCAGGAAAAGGCGATTCGCGAGATCGGCCGCATCGCCGACGGCTGGGTGCCGACGTTCTGGCCGTACGAGCATCTCGCCGACGGCATCGCGCTGATCGAGCAGGGGGCGCGCGAGGTCGGGCGTGACCCTTCGCGCATCGAGGTCGCGCCCTTCATGGCCATCGTGCCCATGGACGACGCGGCTGCGGCGCGGTCCCTGATCAAGCCGCTGGTGTCGTTCTACATCGGCGGCATGGGGGCGTACTACCACGCGCTCTTCTGCCGCTACGGTTTCGCGGAGAACGCCGACCTGGTGCGCGAGCTCTACCAGAAGGGCCAACGACGCGAAGCGGCCGCGGCGGTCAGCGACGAGCTGATCGACGCCATCGCCATCTGCGGTCCCGCCGGGCATTGCCGCGAGCAGCTCGCCGAGTGGCGTCGGCACGGCGTCGGCACGGCGTTGATGAACTTGCCCACCGGCGTGCCCTTCGAGCTCACCGAGCAGCTGCTGCGAGACCTGGCGCCGGCAGCGAGCTGATGGTTGGTGGTTGATGGTAGATAGTCAATGGTCAATGGTCAATGGTCGATAGTTGAGAGTCGAGAGTCGAGAGTCGATAGTTGAGAGGTTCAAGAGTGTCTTTCGGCCCCGTTCTCAACTATCAACTATCGACTATCAACTATTAACTAGCGACTATCAACTATCGACCCCCCCCTCACTCCCTGCATCGACCAGCCCTGCAGCGCCTGCTCGAACGCCTCGGTTTCGCGCTGCCAGCGCTGGTGATTCCAGTTCAGCTCCTCGGCGAAGAGCGGCTGCAGCCGGGGCACCAGGGCGCGCGCGATCTCGGGTTGCCACAGCCCCAGACGGGCGCGGCGCAGCAGCAGGTCTTCGAGCCGCACGACGGCGCCGAAGGCGAGGTGCACCCGGACCTCGGCGGCGCTCAGGTCGCTGCCGTCGAGCAGCGGGTCGAGCTCGCCGTCGCTGCGTGCCACCTTGTGTGCCCACGGCGCCAGGGCGCGCAGCCGCCGCCGCAGTCCCGGATGCGTCTCCGGATGGCGCGCCAGCCGCGGCGCCCACCAGGCCGAGGCGCGCAGTCGCCGCGCCATGCTGGCCGCCAGCGGCGCCGGCAAGGAGTGGATGTCGAGCAGGCGCTGGGCGAGGTCGGGCGGCGCCAGATCGACAAGCGGCGTGCCGGTGGTGTAGCAGGGTGCCGCCGCGCGCGCGCGCTCCTCGGGCAGGAACTTGAGCGCCTCGTCGACGACCTCCTCGGCGGTCTGCCGCCATGTCGTCAGCTTGCCTCCCGCCACCGACAGCATGCCGCGCTCCTCCCAGATGTCCTCCTCGCGGCTCGCCTCCGACGGGTTGTCACTGTGGGTGTAGAGAATCGGTCGCACGCCGGCGAAGGTGCCGACGATGTCGGCCTCGGTCAGATTGCGGTCGGGATACTGCGACTGCACCGCCCGCAGCAGATAGCCGACCTCGTCGCCCGTCGGGCGCGGGTCGTCGAGCGGCCCATCGTGATAGATGTCGGTGGTGCCCATGAGGATTCCCTCGGGATGGGGAATCAGGAACACCGGGCGGCCGTCGTCGGGCGAGGGGAGCGTCACCGCCGCCTTCAGCGGTATGCGGTCGGCGGCGAAGATGATGTGGGAGCCGCGCGCCGGGCGCAGTCGGGTTCCGGTCAGGCCGAACGCCGCGCGCACCTGGTCCACCCACACGCCGGCGGCGTTGATCACCAGGTGGCCTTCGACCCGGTAGGTGTGGCCGTTCTCGAGGTCGCGCACCATCACCGCGCTGATGCGCCCGTTCGGCCCGGAGGCCGAGCCGACGACCTCGGCGCGGCTCAGCACGAGCCCACCGTAGGCAAAGCCGGTGGCGGCGACGGCGAGGGTGAGCCGGGCGTCATCGCAGACCGCGTCGGTGTACGCCATGGTGCGGTCGAGATCGTCGGTCACCAGTCCGGGCGCGATCTCGCGCACCTCGTGCGGCTCGAGGTGGGTGTGCTTTTCCGACCGGCTGGTGAGGCGATCGTACATCCACAACCCGAGATCGACCGTCCAGCCGGGGATCTTGTCGCCCTGGCGCGCCGGATAGAGGAACTGGATCGGCTGCACCAGATCGGGATTCAGCACCAGCATGCGGTCGCGTTCGCGGCAGGCCAGGCGGGTGACGCGGAACTGCATCTGCTTCAGGTAGCGCAGCCCGCCGTGAATCAGCTTGGAGGAGCGCGAAGACGTCCCCGAGGCGATGTCGTCCTTCTCCAGCAGCAGCACGCGCAGGCCGCGCTGCGCCGCATCCAGCAGCACGCCGCAGCCGGTGATGCCGCCGCCGATGACGATCAGATCGAAGGTCTGGTTCAGGTGCGCGAGCGCCAGCTCGCGCCAGCGGGGATGAAACATGGTCAGATCTCCAGGCGGTCGATGGGGTCGAGCAGGGCGTGCGGGTTGAGCACGCCCGTGGGGTCGAGTGCCGCGGCGGCGGAGCGAATCAGCTCGACGCCGCCGGCGCCGGCCTCGCGCTCGAACCAGGGCGCGTGCCAGCTACCGATGCCATGGTGATGGCTGAGGGTGGCGCCGCGGTCGACGATCGCCTGCGTCGCGGCCCGCTTGAGCCGTGCCCAGCGCGCGATGGCCAGGTCCGCGTCCCCCGGGCAGCGGAAGAAGAAGGTGAAGTAGAGCGAGGCGCCGTCGCGGTAGGGGTGCGAGACGTGGCAGAGGACGGCGGCGGCTTCGTCTTCGCCGGCGAGAGCGGAGGAGAGCGCCTGCCGCACCGCATCCGCCAGCGCGGGGAGCTTCGACCACGGCGCGGCGGTTTCGAGCGTGTCGGTGGCGGTGCCGATGTCGAGCAGGGCGTCGCGCAGGTACGGATGCCGGAAGCGATCCTGCAGCCAGCGTTGTCCGGGCCGCAGGCCGAGGCCGACGCCCCCGTGTCGGCGCAGAACCGAGCGCGCGCGCTCGAGCGTGGCGCGCACCTGCACCTCCTCGCCGGCAGCGCCGCACAGCATCAGGCAGCCGAAGCGCCGTATGCCTTGCAGGCGGAGCCAACCCTGGGCCAGGTGCGCCGCCCAGCGATGTCCCGAGAGCCCGACCGCCATCGCCACCTCGGTCTCCGGCTCGTCGGAGAGGCGCAGCAGCGACAGCGGCACGTCGTCTTGCAGCAGCGCTCGCGCCCCTTCCAGGCCGTTGTGCCAGGTGGGCAGCAGCAGCGCGGCGATCTGAACGAGCGGCGGCCGCCGCCGTACGCGCACGGTGGCCCGGGTGATGATTCCCAATCGCCCCTCGCTGCCGACGACGAGCTGGCGCAGATCCGGTCCCGCCGCCGACGCTGGGTACGCCGGCAGTGCCAGCCGCCCGTGCGGAGCGACAAGCTCGAGGCCGGCGACGATGTCCTGGATGTCACCGTATCCGAGGGACTCCTGACCCGAGGCGCGCGTCGCCGCCCAGCCCCCCAGAGTCGACAGCTCCCACGACTGCGGAAAGTGCCCGAGCGTGAAGCCGTGCTCGGCCAGCGCCGCTTCGATCGCCGGCCCCGTCGTGCCGGCGCCGAAGGTGGCGAGACCCGAGGTCTGGTCGAGATCGGTCAGGCCCGTGACGCGCTCGAGATCGACGGCGACGGTCGGCTTGCCGTCGGGGATGACGTTGACGCCGCCGGTGACCGAGGTGCCGCCGCCCCACGGAATCACGCAGACGCCGGCCGCGGCACATCGTTGCAGGATGTCCTCCACCTCGTCCGCGCCGGCAGGTCGTATCACCGCGTCGGGAAAGGCGGGAACGGCCCCGCCACGCAGCCGCAGCAGATCGGTCAATCCCTGCCCGCGAGCGTGAATCAGGCGATCCAGCGGTTCGCGGGAGACGTCGCGGCCAAGGTCGGGCAGGGGGCGAGAGGCGGGCACCGCCAGCCGGCTGACATCGAAGGCAGGAAACGGTCCGGGAGCTCTTCCCAGACGTTGCTCGAGCCAGGCGAGCATCGGGCCGGAGGGAAGATAGCTCTCCCCCTCGAAGCCCCAGCCGCCGAGGCGCCGGCGGCGAGAGGACCTGGTCTGCCCCGACGGCGCCATGGGCTGCACTGTATCATCTTCGAGGGATCAATCGCAGGTGGTACGTCGATTCAAAGCAAAAGGCTTCAAGCTTCAGGTCGCAAGCTCCAAGTGACAAGGGCCGAGGCTGATCACGCGTGTCGCTTGAAGCTTGAACCTTGCAACTCTTCCCTTGTGGTCAGACTAGGCTTCATGTCGCGCGAACAAAGCAATCTCGCGCACGATGCTTCCGACCAGCCGCGGCAATACGTCGGCGACGGCGATGGTGAGGCCCTCGTGGGACGCACACCGCCCCACCTCGATTCCGTGCACCACGACGCGTGCTGGCAGAAGACCGAGGACGTCCGCCAGCCGGAGCGCTACGGCGAGCCCGAGGTCGTGGGTCGAGCCCGGCCGCAACGTTTGCATGCGCCCATCGGGCCACTGGAAGCGGTGCAGCGTGCCGGGCGCCGCGCCGGAGGAGACCGCGTCGACGAGGATCAAGGAGCCGCGGCCGTCGAGAAGCTCGAGAAGGTCGTGGCCGCCGGCGGCGCGATGCAGGCTGACGTCTTGGCCCACACGCGCATCTAGCTGATCGATCACGCTCCAACCGGCGGCATCATCGCCGTGCGGGCTGCCGCAGCCGACGACGCGGAGCGAGGCGGGGCGGGTCATCGTCTCTGCACCTCGAGCCGGAGGAAGTGCGTGGCGCAGCTGATGCAGGGGTCGTAGTCGCGGATGGTCATCTCACACAGGCGGGTGGCCTCGGCGGGGGAGCGGCGCAGGATCTCGGGGGCCAGGCGGCGCAGATCTTCCTCGATCTGGGCCTGATTCTGCGAGGTGGGCGGCACGATACGCGCGGCGCGGATGAGGCCGCGCTCGCCGGTCTCGTAGACATGGTAGAGGCTGCCGCGTGGTGCTTCGGTCACGGCGCGGCCGATGCCGGCCCGCGGGGTGACCGGAGCCGCGGGTGCCGCCGGCGGCTGGTAGTCGGCGATGATCCGCCGGGCCTCCTCGACAGCGTAGAGGATCTCCAGGCTGCGGGCGACGATGCCCGTGGCCGGATTGGAGTTGGGCCAGGGAATGCCGGTGTCCCGGGCGACCTCGACGACGGTGTCGCCGAGACGGGCGAAGTTCAGGTTTACCCGCGCCAAGGGGCCGAGGAAGTACGGCCCGCGCCCCTTCACCTTGGCGTGCAGGGCGTTGGAGTAGGGCACCTGGTGCTCCTCGAAGAAGTCGTCGAACTCGTCCTGGGCGCAGTCGATGCCCTTGCTCGACGCCACTCGGCCCGCGCACATCGGATACTCGGTCGGATGTTGCAGCGAGACGAACTCGATGTCGCCGCTGCGATCGGCGAGGTCGAAGCGGGACACCCAGCGCACGCAGGCGAGAGCGTCGTCGCGCGCCCGTTGCAGCTGCTCGTACAGCTCGCGGAGCTCGGCCGGCCGCGGCAGCCGCGTGAAGCCGCCGAGACAGGCGCCCACGGGGTGCACCGGGCGGCCGCCGAGGAGGGCGATGATGGCGTTGCCGACCTTCTTCAGCCGCAGCCCGCGCTCGACGGCGGCGCGCTCCTTCTCCGCCAGGGTGATCACGCTGTCGCAACCGAAGAAGTCGGGAGCGGCCAGCATGTGCACGTGCAGGGCGTGACTCTCGATCCACTCGCCGCAGTAGTAGAGCCGGCGCAGCCGGTGGATCGCCGGATCGACCTCGACCTCGAAGAGCCGCTCGAGGGCGTGGACCGCGCTCATCTGATAGGCCACCGGGCAGATGCCGCAGATCCGCGCGGTGATGTCGGGCGCCTCGCGGGCATGGCGCCCGCGCAGCAACGCCTCGAAGAAGCGCGGCGGCTCGAAGATCTCCAGACGCAGGTCGGTGACCCGGTTCCTCTTGATCGTCAGGTGCAACGCCCCTTCGCCTTCGACCCGGGTGAGGGCGTTGACCGTGATCGTCCTATGATTGGTCGGCTTCGAGGGCATCGGAGGTCTCGCGCAGTGGGCGAACGTAGCCGTTGATCCCGCGCAGGCGCCGCGCGGCCTCGTCGGGGGCGAGACCCTGCGCGCGCAGCAGGTGCGCGAACGCGCTCATGTTGGGATCGTCGGCGGGGCCGAAGCAGCCGTAACAGCCGCGACCCAGGCGCGGGCAGATCGCCCCGCAACCGGTGCGGGTGACGGGTCCGAGACAGGGCTCGCCGCGGGCGACGACGAGGCACACCGCGCCGCGGCGCTTGCATTCCAGGCACACGGCGTGGCTCGGCAGCGCCGGCCGGACGCCCGATAACAGGGCGTGCAGCACGGCCAGGAGCTGCTGCTTGTCGATCGGGCAGCCCCACAGCTCGAAGTCGACGCGCACGTGCTCGGAGATCGGCGTCGAGGTCGACAGCGTCGAGATGAACTCGGGGCTGGGATAGACGACGCGCTTGTAGTCCTCGATGTCCGCCCAGTGGCGCAGCGCCTGGATGCCGCCGGCGGTGGCGCAGGCGCCGATGCTCACCAGGTAGCGGGCGTCCTCGCGCACCTTGACCACCCGGCGGGCGTCCTCCGGCGTGGTGATGCTGCCCTCGACCAGCGTGACGTCGTACGGCCCGCCGCGCGCGCGGCTGCGCGCCTCGGGGAAATGGGCGACGTCGAACAGCTCGCTCAGGGCGAGCAGCTCGTCCTCGCAATTGAGGAGCTGCAGCTGGCAGCCGTCGCAGGAGGCGAACTTGACCACGGCGAGCTTCGGTTTCATACCCCGCTCACGCCGAACCACGGCTTGACCGCGGTGTAGTTGAACACCGGCCCGTCCTTGCAGACGAAGCGCGGTCCGAACTGACAGTGGCCGCACAGCCCGATGGCGCATTTCATGTGCCGCTCCATGGAGAGATAGATCGAGTCCTCGGAAATTCCCTTCGCGCGCAGTGTGCGGATGGCGTAGTGCATCATGATCTCGGGGCCGCACATCATGACGATGGCCGCAGGGTTGGGGGTGAGCTCGTCGAAGAGATTGGTGACCACGCCGGTGCGATACTGCCAGCTCTTGTCGGGGTGGTCGGCGGTGAGGTAGACGCTGGTGCGCGGCTGGCGGCGCCAGAGGTCGAAGCGCTCGCGGTAGAGGAGGTCGCTCGGCGTCTTCACGCCGTGGAGGATGTGGAGAGCACCGTACTCGTCGCGGCGGCGGAAGATGTAGTTGATCACGCCGACGACCGGAGCACAGCCCAGGCCGCCGGTGATGATGATCACGTCGCGCCCGCGCGCCGCTTCCATCGGCCAGCCGCGGCCGTAGGGCCCGCGGACTCCGAGGATGTCGCCCGGCTTCCAGCGCGTGACGGCGCTGGTGCCGCGGCCGGCGGTGCGGATGGTGTGCTCGACGAGCGCCGGCTCGGCGGGGTCGGAGACGATCGAGATCGGCACCTCGCCGACGCCGTACGAGTAGATCATGTTGAACTGGCCGGGGGCGAACCGATACGCCTGACGCACCGCCGGGTCGGTGAACTGCAGCACGAAGGTGTAGATTCCCTCGGCTTCGGTGCGCCGGGTGACGATGCGGGCGCCGTGGAGGAAGTAGGGCGTCATTGTCGGCCTCGCTGCCGGCGGTCCGCCTGGATGGCACCGAGCTCCTCGGTGAGATCGATGCCCACGGGGCACCAGGTGAGACAGCGCCCGCAGCCGACGCAGCCGGAGGTGCCGAACTGGTCGATCCACGACGCCAGCTTGTGGGTCAGCCACTGCCGGTAGCGATCGCGGACGTGGGGCCGGAAGTTCTTGCCGTGCGTGTGCGCGTGCTCGAGCGAGAAGCAGGAGTCCCACCGCCGCACCCGTTGGCTGACCTTGCCCTGGATCTCGGTGACGTCGACGACCGTGTGGCAGAAGCAGGTTGGGCACACCATCGTGCAGTTGCCGCACGCGAGGCAGCGCCGCGCGACGTCGTCCCAGCGCGGATTCTCGAGCTCCTCGTAGAGCAGCCGAGGAAGCTCGGCGGTGTCCAGGTGGCGGCGCATTGCGCGCGCGCAGGCGTCGAGGCGCTCGTGCGCCGCGCGGATGATCTCGTCGCTCGCCGGCGGCAGATGCAGCGCGGCGAGCAAGGTTTCCCCTGCGGCGGACGCGGCGGTGGCGACGAAGACGTCGTCCAGCTCGGTGAGGGCGACGTCGTGGCCGTGTTTCGCTTCCGGTCCCGTCCCCATCGACGTGCAGAAGCAGGTCGCGGCCGAGCGCGTGCAATTGACGGCGATCAGCAACGCGTGCTCCCGCCGCGCGGCGTAGTGGGTGTCGCGGAAGCAGTCGTGCAGGAAGATGCGGTCCTGGATGGCCAGGGCGGCGAGGTCGCAGGCCCGCACGCCGACGAAGGCGAGGCGCGTCGGGGCGGGAACGACCTCGCGCACGCGGAAGCCCTTGCGTTCGCGCTCGATCTCGAGCAGCGGCTCGTCCGGGGCGAAGAAGGCCGGCTTGAGCGAGCCCGGCCCGTTGACCACGCCGAAGATCTCGCCCTCGATGCCCGGCTCGAGCCGGTAACGGCCCGGTTGCTGCTGCTCTCGCCGCCCCACCGGAAAGTCCGACAGGCGGCGCACCTCGTCCCAGAGGACGGCCCCGTCCGCCACGGTCGGACCGAGGACGCGGAAGCCCCGCTGCCCGAGGGCATCGAGCAGATCTTGGAGGCGAGGCTTGGCCAGCACTCGGGCTCGCGCGGTCGTGTCCTCCGGCGTTCCCATCGAACGTGACGAGTCCACAAACCGTGCCCGTGCCCGCAGGCGCCGAGGTCCAGCTCAAAGGGGTCGAGGCGGGCGGTCGACTTCGCATCGATGAGAGAGAGGGTGGGGGAAGGGGAGGAGGCCTTGCGGGCTCCTTTGCGCCGCTGCGGGCTCTATTCTAATGTATCAACCTGGGGGGCGTCGCGTGCTGATCGATCACAATGGAGTAAAGCTCTTCTACCAGGAGACGGGCCGTGGCACGCCGCCGCTGCTTCTGGTCCACGGGTGGACCTGTGACCACACGTACTTCGCGCCGCAGTTCGAGCACTTCGGGCGCGCGCACCGGGTGGTGGCCGTGGACCTGCGCGGCCACGGCGAGAGTGACAAGCCGGTCCAGGAGTACGACATGGCGGGCTTCGCCGACGATCTGGCGTGGCTCTGTCAGCGGCTCGCGCTGGAGAAGCCGGTGGTGATCGGTCACAGCATGGGCGGCGTGATCGCCTTCGCTCTCGCCGCGCGGGCGCCGGATCTGCCCGGCGCCATCGTGACGATCGATTCCCCGGTGCTGCCGCCGGCGGCGGTCCGGGAGAATCTGGGTCCTTTCCTGGCGGCGTTGCGCGGCCAGGACTTTCGTCAGGCGCAACGTGAGTTCGTCGGTAACATGCTGTTCATTCCCTACGACGACCCGGTTCGCAAGGCACGAATTATCGAGGAAATGTCGTCCGCGCCGCAGCACGTGATGGCCTCGGCCTTCGAGAACATGTTCGCCTTCGACCACGAAGCCGCCGCGTCGGCGTGCAAGGTTCCCTGGCTCGCCCTCTACGCGGGGCACATCACGACGGACCTGGTGCGGCTGCGCTCGCTGTGCCCGCAGGTTGTCGTCGGGCAGACGGTGGGAGCAGGGCACTTTCAGCAGCTCGAGGTGCCCGAGCAGGTGAACGCGATGATCGAGCGCTTTCTGGTCACGGCGTTGCGCTCGTGAGGAGGAACCCGCTGCCGGGCGGGGGACGGCGACACTCGACATGGTGGTTCTCGGTTTGGAGCTAGCGTGACAGGACCGACGACGACGGCGCGAAAGATCGGGGTGCTGGTTGCCGACGACCACGTCATCGTGCGCAACGGCATCGTCTCGCTGCTGCGCAGCGAAACGGATCTGGAAGTCGTCGGTGAGGCCGGTGATGGCAAGCAGGCGGTGCTGCTGGCGGAGCAGCTACGCCCCGACGTCGCCATTCTCGACGTTTCCATGCCCCGCCTCAACGGGGTCACCGCGGCCTGGCAGATCGGGCGCGTAGTGCCCGAGGTTCGCGTCATCATTCTCACCGTCCACGGCGACCGGACCTACGTGGCGCAGGCCCTGGCGGCCGGCGTGCGCGGCTACGTGCTCAAACAGGCGGTGGCCGCCGAGCTGGCGCAGGCCATCCGTGCCGTTCACGCGGGCGCCACCTTCCTCAGCCCGGAGATCTCTGGCGGCAACCAAGGAAGTCCCGCATACGCCGGCAGCCCGCACGAGCCGGACGCATCGATCGGCGAGCTGACCTTGCGCGAGGTCGAGGTGTTGCAGCTCATTGCCGAGGGCTGCAGCAACAAGGAGATCGCCCAGATGCTGACCGTCAGCGTCAAGACGATCGAGACGCACCGGTCGCGTCTGATGGCCAAGCTCGGTATCCACGAAACGGCCGGGCTCGTTCGCTACGCCATCCGCAAGCGGATCGTGCAGCCGTAGTGAGTCGATCGTCGACGGCCCATCGCCGACAGTCGACGGCGTCTAGCGGTCGCGCTCGCCGGGGTTGCTCATGTACAGGGCAGCGGGGGAGG
>CAZYMF010000120.1:0-14555 GCA_964648215.1 uncultured Binatia bacterium (SeqCode)
CCAGGGCATCGGGCAACTGGACCCGACCCAAGCCCGCCTTGAGATCACGTTCGTGGAGGCGGCGCACGTCGTCGAGATGCGTCGTAAGCGAGTCCTTGACGCCTGCCGGCAGCATCGTCACTCGATCCTTGTTGCCTTTGCCTTCCCGAACCAAGATCTCGTTGCGCGTGAAATCGATATCCTTGACCCGAAGCCTCAGGCACTCCATCAGGCGTAGCCCCGAGCCGTAGAGTAGCATTGCCATGATCCATGAAACACCGTCAAGCTGCTGCAACAGCGCCTCGACCTCCAATCGGGTAAGCACAACCGGCAGCCGCTGCGGTCGCTTCGCTCGCACCACGTCGTCGAGCCAGCCAGGATCACGTCTCAGCACTTCCCTGTACAGGAAGAGAATCGCCGCCAGCGCCTGGTTCTGCGTGGAGGCGCTCACGTGGCGCTTGACGGCAAGCGCCGTGAGAAACTGCTCGATCTCTCCCTTGCCCATCTCGGCCGGGTGCCGCTTGTGGTGAAAGAGGATGAAGCGGCGGATCCAGCCGGCGTACGCCTCTTCAGTCCGAAAGCTGTAGTGCCTGGCGCGAATCGCTTCTCGCACCTGATCGAGAAGCTTCGGCTTGCGCGTGGGCGCCTGGCCGTGCGCCGCCGCAGTGACGTGGGGGATGGCGACGGCCCGCTCCGCTGCGGCCGGTCCGTCGACCACGCGGAATGGGGACCGCGACGTCCTCTTCATTATTGTGCTCGGCTGCGTCATGGGCGACCTCCCCATGGGCGAACATAAGGCAAATGTGCCCGAAGGGACAACGCCTAGGTCCGCGGAAAGGGTGCACAGCGAGCCAATCGTACGAACGGCGCGCGGTGGCAAGTCAGCGGCAAGGTTGCACGCGGTTGGACTAGCCGACTGCCGCTCTCACCGGCCGGCCGCGGTTCGTTCCGGCACCCCGCGTCGCGCCAGCTCCTTCTCCGTCTCCAGGATCTTCACCGTCGTCTTCATCACCGCGTCGGGGTTGAGCGAGATGCTGTCGATGCCCTGCTCGACCAGGAACTGGGCGAACTCGGGGTAGTCGCTGGGGGCCTGGCCGCAGATGCCGATCTTGCGGCCCTTGGCCTTGGCGGACTTGATCACGTTGGCGATCATCGTCTTCACCGCCGGGTTCCGCTCGTCGAAGATGTGGGCGACGATCTGCGAGTCGCGGTCGACCCCGAGCGTGAGCTGGGTGAGGTCGTTGGAGCCGATCGAGAAGCCGTCGAAAATGTCGGCGAAGTCGTCGGCGCAGATCACGTTGCTGGGGATCTCGCACATGACGTACGTTTCCAGCCCGCGCTCGCCGCGCCGCAGGTCGTGCTTCTCCATCTCCGCCTGCACCAGCTTCCCTTCCTCCACCGTGCGGCAGAACGGGATCATCAGCTTCACGTTGGTCAGGCCCATCTCGTCGCGTACCTTCTTCATCGCGCGGCACTCGAGGGCGAAGCCGGCTCGGTAGCGGTCGTCGTAGTAGCGCGAGGCGCCGCGGAAGCCGATCATCGGGTTCTCCTCGCTGGGCTCGTACTTCCGCCCGCCGACGAGGTTGGCGTACTCGTTGGTCTTGAAGTCGCTCAGACGGACGATGACGTCCTTGGGATAGAACGCCGCGCCGATCATCGCCACGCCCTCGGCGAGCTTGTCGACGAAGAAGAGGGGCTTGTCGCTGTACGCCGCCGTCAGCCGGTCGATCTCGGCCTTCACCCCCGGCTCGTCGAGGTGATCGTAGTCGAGCAGGGCGAGCGGATGGATCTTGATGTACGTGGTGATGATGAACTCCTCGCGCGCCAGGCCGACGCCGTCGTTGGGGATGAATGACAGCGCGAACGCCTCCTCGGGATTGCCGACGTTCATCATGATCTTGGTCTTGGGGCGCTCGAGGTTCGCGAGGTCGACGCGCTGCACGTCGAACTTCAGCCGCCCGTCGTAGACGAAGCCGGTGTCGCCCTCGGCGCACGACACCGTCACCGCCTGCCCGTTGCGCAGCACCTCGGTGCCCTTCTCCGTGCCGACGACGGCCGGGATGCCGAGCTCGCGGCTGACGATGGCCGCGTGGCAGGTGCGGCCGCCGCGGTTGGTCACGATCGCCGCCGCCTTCTTCATGATCGGCTCCCAGTCCGGATCGGTCTTGTCGGTGACCAGCACCTCGCCTTCCTTGAACTGCTGCAGGTACTGCGCGCTCTTGATCACGTGCACCGGCCCCTGGCCGATCTTCTCGCCGACGCTGCGGCCCGTGGCCACTACGCGACCCTTCTCCTCGAGGCTGTAGGTTTCGAGGATGGTGCCGCGCTTCTGCGACTGCACCGTCTCGGGGCGCGCCTGAACGATGAACAGCTCACCGGTGTGCCCGTCCTTCGCCCACTCCATGTCCATCGGCGTCGGCTGCCCGCGCTTGACGCTGTAGTGGTCCTCGATCTGGCACGCCCAGCGTGCCAGGGTGAGGATGTCGTCGTCGCTGATGGCGAAACGGGCGCGATCGTCGGCGGGCACCGGGACGTTCTTCACCGCCTTGCCACCGCCGACGTCGTAGACAAGCTTGAACTCTTTGCTTCCGGCAATCTTCTGCAGGATGGGGCGGAAGCCGAGCTTCAGCGTCGGCTTGAACACATAGTACTCGTCCGGCGTCACCGAGCCCTGGACCACGTTCTCGCCCAGGCCGTAGGAGGCGTTGATCAGCACGGCGTCGCGGAAGCCGGTCTCGGTGTCGATCGAGAACATCACCCCGGCGGCCGCCAGGTCGGAGCGCACCATGCGCTGCACGCCGATCGACAGGCGCACCTTGAAGTGATCGAAGCCCTTGTCGGTGCGGTAGGAGATGGCGCGGTCGGTGAACAGCGAGGCGAAGCAGCGCTTGCAGCTATCGAGCAGGGCGACGTGTCCCTGCACGTTGAGATAGGTCTCCTGCTGGCCGGCGAAGCTGGCGTCGGGCAGGTCCTCGGCGGTGGCGCTGGAGCGCACCGCCACGTCGAGCAGCTCGTGGGTCTCGCCGCACAGCCGGTCGTAGGCGGCGACGATGGCCTGCCCGAGGTCGTCGGGAAAGCTCGCCGCCACGATCGCCTGGCGCACCTGGCGGCCGCGCTGGCGCAGGTTGTCGATGTTGCCGGTGTCGAGGTCCTTCAGAATCGCTCGTATCCTCTCGTCCAGACCGGCGGACTGCAGGAAGTGGCGGTAGGCATCGGCTGTAACCGCAAAGCCGTTGGGCACCTTTACCCCCTTGGGCACCAGCTCGCGGTACATTTCGCCGAGCGAGGCGTTCTTGCCGCCGACGGTGGCGACATCGTCGATCCCGATCTCCTGAAACCAGCGGATCAGCACGGGCGCGGTTGCTTTCATGGGCAGACACTCCTGTGCGGAATTCGAGCAACTTCGCGGCCAGCTTCGAGCTCCTTCGCCACAGCCGGGCACCGTCGCCCCCTTCGCAGCCCTGGGAAGAACGCGGGGGTCGGCGGGGGTGGAATCGAGAAGGTTGTCTCCAAACGGCGGGGTGCCGTGGCGATCGATCCGCCGCACAGTGTTTGCATGGACCAAGAGACGGGGTGGGCGGGGCGAGAGGGGCGAGACGCGCGAGGGTGACCGATGACCGCGACGACTGAAGGGGGACAGGTTCAGGTGGGTGCACCGCGAGACTTCTCGACGGTCGAAGCGTGCGTCGAGCACGCCATTGCCGCGGTCGGCAAGGAGATCGTCCTCGGGGCACCGCTCGGCCTCGGCAAGCCGAACCAGCTGGTGAACGCGTTCTTCCGCCGCGCCCGGGAAGACCCGTCGATCACGCTCACCATCTTCACCGGCCTCTCGCTGGAGAAGCCGAAGCCGGCCAACGACCTGGAGGCGCGGCTCCTCGCCCCCTACCTGGCGCGGCATTTTGGAAACTACTGCGAGCTCGAGTACATGCAGGCGATCCGCGCCGGGACGCTGCCGTCGAACGTGCGCGTGCACGAGTTCTACTTCCGCGCCGGCTCGATGAACGGCGTGCCGTCGGCACAGCGCAGCTATATCTCGACCAACTACACCTTCGTCGCTCGCGATCTGCTCGAACGCGGGGTCAACATCCTGGTTCAGCTGGTCGCCGAGAGAGAGGTGGACGGGCGCCGCATGCTGAGCCTGTCGGGGAACACCGACGTCAGCCTCGACCTCGTCCCCATGTTGCAGCCCCTGCGCGAGAGCGGACGCAAGATCCTGACCATCGCGCAGGTCCATCCGGACCTGCCCTTCATGTACAACAAGGCGATGGTCGAGCCCGGCTACTTCGACGCCATCGTCCGCAACCCCGCCTACGACACCACGCTGTTCGCCACCCCGAACCTGGCCGTCAGCGCCGCCGACTTCGCCGTCGGCTTTCACGCCAGCACGCTGATCAAGGACGGCGGCACGCTCCAGATCGGCATCGGCGCGCTCGGCGACGCCGTCGTCTACGGCTGCCTGCTGCGCCACCAGTCGAACGACGCCTACCGCCGGATCGCGGCGGGGCTGGGTGCGAACGAGACGCTGGTCGAGTCGATCGGCGGTCTCGCACCCTTCGAGCGCGGGCTCTACGGCTGCAGCGAGATGTTCGTGAACGGCTTTCTGCATCTGATGCACGCCGGAATCCTCGAGCGGGCGGTGTTCGACGAGCCGCGCCTGCAACGGCTGCTCAACGAAGAGCGCCTCTCGACCGCGGTCGACGGCACGACCCTGGCGACCCTGGCGGCGGAAGGCGTGATCGCGGCGCGGCTGACCGACGACGACGTGGAGTTCCTACGGCACTGGGGGATCCTCCGGGCGGACGTCGGCTTCGAAGCGGGGAATCTCCTCGTCGGCGGAGATCGCATCCCGGCGGATCTCGCCGACGAGGGCTGCTACCGCCGCATCTGCCGCGCCGCGCTCGGCCACTCGCTCGCCCACGGCGTGGTCATGCACGGCGGCTTCTTCCTCGGCCCCGCCGACTTCTACCAGGCCCTGCGCGACATGCCGCGCGCCGAGGCGGAGCGCATCGGCATGGACAGCGTGCGGCAGATCAACCGCCTCGCCGCTCCCGCGCTGCAATCGTTGCAGCGACGCCACGCCCGGTTCGTCAACACGGGAATGATGGTGACGCTCGGGGGCAGCGTCGTCTCGGACGGGCTCGAGAGCGGGCAGGTCGTCAGCGGCGTCGGCGGGCAGTACAACTTCGTGGCCCAGGCGCACGAGCTTCCCGACGGCCGCTCGATCATCTGCCTGCGCGCGACGCGCGGCAGCGGCCAGCACGTGGCCTCGAACATCGTCGCCCACTACGGGTACTGCACCGTCCCACGCCACCTGCGCGACATCGTCGTCACCGAGTACGGCGTCGCCAACCTGCGGGCCCGCAGCGACGAGGAGATCATCATGGCGCTGCTCAACATCGCCGACTCGCGCTTCCAGGAGGAGCTGCTGGAGACGGCGAAGCGGGCGGGCAAGATCGACCCCGCCTACCGCATTTCCGAGCGCTACCGCAACAATCTGCCGGCACGCGTGAGCGGCGAGATCGAGCGCTGGCGCCGGCAGGGTTACTTTCCGCCCTTCCCGTTCGGCACCGATTTCACCGCCGAAGAGATTGCCATCGCCCGCAGCCTGCGGGATCTCAAGGCGCTGATGGACGAGCCGCGCACGCTGATCCGGAAGCTGATCCGCGCCTTCACCCACGACGTCGACGAGGTCGAGGCCAAGCGCTACCTCGAACGCATCGCCCTCGAGCACCCGCACAGCGCCAAGGAGGTCATCCTGCGGCACCTGCTGCTGCTCGAGCTCGAGGAGCACGGCGACCTGCGACCGCTGTGACCGGAACCGGAGCCGAACCCGTGAAACATCCCTTGGAAACCGGCGCGCGGATCTCCCCGCCCGCGCACCCGCACAAACGTCGCGAGCCGCTGCCTTGGGATCGACCCAAGCCGCCCGAGGAAGATCCGGACGCGCCGCGGCGCGTCGAGACGATCCTCGCCAGCCCGAGTTACCGGCAAGCCGATCAGGACGTCGATTTCCTCAACCGCGACGACACGCGCGGCGTGCGCCTGCAGGTCGACTACCTCAAACCCGAGCTGCTGCTCGAGCAGCACGGTGTCCGCCACACGATCGTGGTGTTCGGCAGCACACGCATTGCCGAGCCCGGCGCGGCGCAGCGGAGCGTCACCGGCTGGCAAGAGGCGGTGGCAGGCGCCCCCGACGACCCGGAGCTGCGGCAGCGGCTGGCGGTGGCCGAGCGCATCCAGGCCAAGAGCCACTACTACGACGTCGCCCGCGAGCTGGGGCGGTTGGTCGGCAACGCGGGCCAGGGGCCGCACGACTGCCGCGTCGTGGTCATGACCGGCGGCGGGCCCGGCATGATGGAGGCGGCCAACCGCGGCGCCTATGACGTCGGCGCCAAGTCCATCGGCTTGAACATCAGGCTGCCCCAGGAGCAGTACCCGAACCCGTACATCACCCCCGAGCTCTGCTTTCGCTTTCACTACTTCGCCATGCGCAAGCTCCACTTTCTCCTGCGCGCCAAGGCGCTCGTCGCCTTCCCGGGCGGTTACGGCACGCTCGACGAGCTGCTGGGAACCTTGACCCTGGTGCAGACGCGCACGATGAAGCCGCTGCCCATCGTGCTCGTGGGGGAACGCTTCTGGCGACAGGCCCTCAACGCCGATTTCCTGGTGGATGAAGGTGTGATCGATCCGGAGGACCGCGAGCTGTTCTGGTTCGCCGAGAGCGCACAGGAAATCTGGGAGGGCATCCTGCACTGGCACGAGGTCAACGGTGAGCCACTGTTCGCATGCACCTGAGGTCGGCCCTGGCGCACAGATCTCGTCCCGCTCGAACACGTCGTCGAGGAGGTCGCCATGAAGCTCTCCTTTCACGGTGCCGACCGCAACGTCACGGGCTCCTGCCACCTGGTCGAATGCGCCGGGCGGCGCGTCCTCATCGACTGCGGCCTCTACCAGGGCGGGCGTGAGCTCGCGGAGGAGAATGCAGAGCCGTTCGGCTTCGATGCAGCCAGCATCGACTACGTTCTGCTCACCCACGCCCACCTCGATCACTGCGGCCGCCTGCCGCTCCTCGTCAAGCGCGGGTTCCACGGCGAAATCGTCACCACCGCCGCCTCGCGAGAGCTGGCTCGGCTGGTGCTCCTGGATTCCGGGCATCTGCACGAGGAAGAGGCGCGCCGTGAGGCGCGCAGGTCTACGCGGCACGGCAAGCGCGCCGAGGGTGGCGCGCCGCTGTACACGGTGCTGGATGCCCTCAACAGCTTCGAATACTTCGGGCAGACGGCTCGGTACAATCAGCCCATAGCGCTGGCTCCCGGCATCCGCGCGACCTTCGTCGACGCCGGCCACATCCTTGGTTCCGCGAGCATCTGCCTGGAGCTGGAGGAAGCGGGGCAGCGGCAGACCGTGCTGTACTCGGGGGACCTCGGCAACTCCGGCCGGCCCTTGCTGCGCGATCCACAAACGCCGGCCGCGGCCGACGTCGTCGTCATGGAGACCACGTACGGTGACCGGCTGCACAAGCCGGTCGGGCCGTCCGTCGAGGAGCTGTACACAGCGATCGCCGACACCTTCGAGCGTGGCGGCAACGTGATCATCCCCACCTTCGCCCTCGAGCGCGCCCAGGAGCTGCTGTACTTCCTGCGCGAGGGCGTGGAGGCCGGTCGGCTATCGCGCTCGTTGCAGGTGTTCCTCGACTCGCCGATGGCCATTTCGGCAACGACGATCTTCGAGCACCACCCGGAGTGCTATGACGCGGAGACGGCGGAGCTGTTCCACGAGGGACGCGATCCCTTCGACCTTCCAGGGTTGCACTTCACCCGGGAGACGCAGGAGTCCATCGCGATCAACCGCATCGGCGGCGGTGCCGTCATCATGGCCGGATCGGGCATGTGCACCGGGGGGCGCGTGCGGCACCACCTCAAGCACAACCTCTGGCGCGAAGACTCGAGCGTGCTGTTCGTCGGCTACGCCGCCCGGGGCACCCTGGCGAGGATCATCATCGACGGGGCCAAGAAGATCCGCCTCTTCGGCGAAGAGATCCCGGTCCGCGCGAGCATTCACACGATCAACGGATTCTCCGCCCACGCCGACCAGGCGGAGCTGCTCGCCTGGCACCAACAGATCGGTGCCCCGGGACGCACCTTTCTGGTGCACGGGGAGCAAGAGACGATGCGCCACTTTGCCGGGCGCCTGAAGAACACCCGGGTGGAGATGCCGGAGCTCAACCAGGAATTCGAGCTGTGACGTCGCTCGGCGCGGCAAAGATGGGTTTGCTCCCCATGTGAAGTGCTGCCACCCGCGTTCCCGGGCCGGCCAACTCAGCGCGTGACGCGGGCGGCGGCGCCATCCAGCCAGCGCGTCACTTTACGGAGCAGCGGCGCCGCGTGGTCGAGCTTGGCCCGGATCTCCGGCAACGCCTCGCGCGCGGCAGCGCGCCCCGCGGCGATCACCTCGGCGGCACGATGGAAGTCAAAGACCCCGATCTCCGGCAGTGCGATCGCAATCAGGTGGTCCGGGGGGTGGTCGCGCAGCCGCCCCGCGGCGATCCCCGCCTGGACGATGGTGGTCGCCTTCGAGAGCACGTCGAACAGACCAGGGCCCTCGTCCTCCTTCGGGCGCGCCCGCTTCGCGCGGGAGGATGCCGCGGGAGGCCGCGGCGCGTTGCGCCCGTCGATCCGATCGTGAAAGCGGGCCAAGAGCTGCGCGGCAAGGCCGTGCGCCTCTTCGGAATACAGCGCTCCGTCGTTGGGAGGACCCAGCACACTCACGGCGATTACGAACTGCGCACCGAGATGGCGCGCGACATCCACCGGCACCGGGTTCACCAATCCGCCGTCTACCAGCACGCGGCCTTGGCAGTGGTGCGGCGTGAGGAGGCCCGGAATCGCGGTACTGGCACGCACCGCGTCCATCACGCTCCCCTGTCGCAGCACGACCTGGTCGCCGGACTGCAGGTCGGTGGCCACGGCGGCGTAGGACAGCCGCAAGGCTTCGATGTGCTTGCCAATGTACGGCCGAATGAACTGCATGGGCCGACGACCATCCATCAGGCCCGCGTGCGGCCAGGTCGGAACCAGTAGCCACAGCACGCGTCGACGTGTCAGCCCACACATCGCAACGCGAAACCCTGCGAGCTGACCGGCAGCGTATGCCGCGCCGACCATGGCGCCGGCGCTGGTGCCGGCGACGTAGGCGACGCGAACGCCGGCCCGCGTCAGCTCCTCGAGGACGCCGATGTGCGCCAGACCGGCAGCGCCGCCGCTGCTCAGTGCGACACCGACTGCTAGTTGCGGAACGGTCGTAGCCAAGGCAACCAATCCTTCCGCAATATTGTAGCGCCCACGATCGTCGTGCCGTCAAGTAGGGATGGCCGAACGGTCGATCAGGCCGAGCCGCGCACGTGAGCTCGGGGCGGCCGTGTAGACGTCCCCGGAGGGATCATCCTTCAACGCCCGGCCGTCTTGCCGCGTCCGTGGGGATGCAGCGGCAGACGCAGCAGGCGCAGGAAGCGGCGGTGGCGCTGCGTCTCCATCCCCATGTGCCCGTACACACCAATCTTCGCCCAGTCGGTCAGGAACGACCAGATGATCGAGTAGCCCCAGATGAGCGCGATGTCCGCCCAGGGGATCGGCGTAACCAGACCCAGGCCATAGGCGCACAGCAGCGTGGCGGCGACCTTGGTTCCGACCGCCGACCAGACCATGATCGGCGCCGGGTAGGGGCGCTTGACGTAGGAGCCGCGCGTGCGCGCCACGAACAGCGTCAGATGTCCCGCTACCGCCATCTTCAGGAAGATGTACGTCTGCACCTTCGGGATGCTGAGGTGCAGCCAGTCGACCGCCAGGTAGAGCATGAGGAAGCTGCCCACGGTGCCGGTGGCGCCCATGACAGTGGAGACGGTGATGACCCGGCGCATGTCCCAGCGCACCGGCCGCGGATCGAGCCAGGTCCGGTCGTAGGCGATGGTCATGATCGGAATGTCGTTGAAGAAGGCCAGCAGGATGATCATGACCGCCGTGATCGGGTAGAAGCCGAAGGCGATCATCGCGGCAACGACGAAGATCATGATGCGGATGGTCTCGGTGATGCGGTAGATGGCGTAGGAGTTCATGCGCTCGAAGATGCGGCGCGCCTCTTCCACCGCGTTGACGATCACCGAGAGGCCCGGCGAGGTCAGTACCAGGTCGGCCGCGCCGCGAGCCGCGTCCGTCGCTCCCGACACGGCGATGCCGACGTCGGCCTGCTTGAGCGCGGGAGCATCGTTGACCCCGTCGCCCGTCATCGCCACGAGATGACCGTGCTCCTGCAAAGCGCGCACGATGCCGTACTTGTGCTCCGGGAAGACCTCGGCGAAGCCGTCGGCGCGGGCGATCTTCTCCACCGCCGCGTCGCTCAGGTGCTCCTCGCGCTCGTCGTCGGTGAACAGCTCGGTGGCCGGCTCGATGTTGCGGCCGAGACCGAGCTGCCCGGCGATCTCGCGGGCGATGGCGACGTTGTCGCCGGTCACCATCTTGACGTCGATGCCGTGCTCCTCCGCCTTGGCGATGGTCTCCTTCGAGTCCTCCCGCGGCGGATCCGACAGCGGCAGGATGCCGAGAAACCTCCACGCGCCCGACGCGTCGGTGCGGGCGACACCGAGGGTGCGGTCGCCACGCGCCGCGAACTGATCGATGATCTGCTGCGCGCGTTGCGCGTCGTCGCCGCTGACGCCGGCGAGCCGCAGAATCACCTGCGGCGCCCCTTTGCTGACCTTGAACCCGGCGCCGTCCCGGTCCTCGACCTCGGCCTCGGTGCGTTTACCGACGGGATCGAAAGGGACGAACCTGGTCTGCCGGTAGCGAGCGAGGACGCTCTTGTCGCTGAGCCCGGCCAGGACCGCCAGGTCGATCGTATCCGCGTCTTCCTCCTTCGAGGCGAGCGCCGCCGCCGCGATCACGTCCTGGGCGCCGGCGGCGGCGAAGACGGCAGGCTCACCGAGCGTGAGCACGTTCTGCGTGAGCGTCCCGGTCTTGTCGGAGCAGAGGACGTCGACGCCGGCCATCTCCTCGATCGACTCCAGGCGCGAGACGATCGCCTTCATCCTCGACAGCGCCATCGCTCCCACGGCCATGGTGACCGAGAGCACGGCCGGCATGGCCACGGGGATCGAGGCCACGGTCAGAATCAGGGCGAACTGCAGCAGCTCGAGCAGCGGCGCGCCGCGAAAGAGCTGCACCAGGATGAGCACGGCCACCAGCCCGAGGCTGAGGTAGATCAGGTAGTCGCCGATGGCCAGGACGGCCTTCTGGAAATGCGAGCCGGGACCCGCCGCCTCGACCAGCTTGGCGGTGCGCCCGAAGTAGGTGTTGGCGCCGGTGGCGATCACCAGCGCGACCATCTCGCCCTGCTTCGCCACCGTGCCCGAGTAGGCGACGTCGCCGACCTTCTTCGTCGCCGGCAGCGACTCGCCGGTGAGCGCCGACTGGTCGATCGAGACGTAGTCCCCGTCGAAGAGCTTGACGTCGGCGGGAACGATGTCGCCCAGCCGCAGGCGAACGACGTCGCCGGGCACCAGGTCGCGCGCGTCGACCTCGCCCCAGCGACCGTCGCGCAGGGCGCGGGCCTTCAGAGCGAGCTGCTTCTTCAACGCCTCCAAGGCATTGGCCGCCTTGAACTCCTGCCAGAAGCCGATGCTGGCGTTGAACACCAGCAGGGCGACGATGATGACGAAGTCGTCCCAGTGCCGCACCAGCGCCGAGAGGACGGCCGCGACCTCGATCATCCAGGGGATCGGCCCCCAGAAGTAGCCCAGCAGCTTCTGCAGCGTGCTGGCCTTCTTTTCCTCGAGAACGTTGCCACCGTACTCGCCCAGACGGCGGCCCGCCTCGGCGCCCGGCAGCCCTTGCGGGCCGGAGCCGAGCTGCTGGAAGAGCTTTCCCGTGTCGATGTGCTCGGCCTGGCGGCTGTCGATCACGCGTCCATCGTCGGGCTTGGTCATGGTCCCCTGGGGAGTCGAGCAAGCGGCGGCGCGCCCCGGGGTACGCCGCCGCTCGCTACCCCGAGGTTGCCACTTTCCGCCCGAAATTCCAGCCCACTCGGGCGCGGCCCAGGTTCGAGACGAAAACCGGAGACGGTCTCAGAAGTGATGCGTCCAGCGCAGGTTCAAACGTATCCCCTCGGGACGGTTCTCGGCCTGGGTCTCGAAGAAGAGGTTGAAGAAAACGTGATCGTCCTGCGAGAAGTGGTAGACGGCGCCGGGTCCGATCCCGAGCACCTGCTCGCGCGAGTTGGGGACGCCCTTGCCGTCGACCTGCGCGTTGGTGAACTGCTTGAGGTAGTAGCCGTTGAGGCCGGCGCGCAGCCGGTGCGGCAGGATCTCGTACACGGAGGTGAAGTTGATGTGCGCCGCCTGTCCCGCTTGCGTGTCGTCGGCGCCCGGAAAGAGCGTCTTGTTCGGATCCTCGTTCTCCGCGTTCCACAGGTAGTGCACGCGCCAGCTCGCGGTCCAGTGGGGCGAGAGAAAGACGGTGGCGGCCCAGTACGGGTTCAGGGAGTAGAAGTTCGACCCGGGATTGAGCACGCGATCGTCCTCGTACTTGCCGGTGGGGATGAGGTTCTGGATCTCGATGCGCTGCATGAAGATGGGCCCGTTGGCGCCCATGATCGGATCCCACTGCAGGTAGGGACCGATGAGCAGGTCGCCCAGCCCCTGGTGGCTGCTGCTGAGCACCGGGATCGCGCCCTGGTCGACGTCGATCGACACCAGCGGGAGGATGACGTCGATGCCCCACTTGCCGCCGAGCAGGATCGGCTGGTCGGACTGGTAGATGAACTGGTTGAGACTGACCCAGACGTCGAGGGAGTCGAGGAGCGGCGCGCGGTCCCCGTGGCCGTCGCGAAAGATCCCGGCGGTATAGAACTGCACGTACTCCTGGAAGTAGAAGCCGGGGCCCGCGGGCGGGCCGCCGTCGAGGAAGCTGGTGAAGCCGAGATTGACCGCCGGCAGCGGCTGCGCGACGGCGAGCGCCGGCAGACAGCCCAGCAGCAACAGCCCGTAGATCACTCTTCCCAGCCATGATCTCATATCCGATCCCCTTCTCTCTCGCGGACGTGCCGCGGCCATGGTTGCATCATGCGGCGGTGTTCTGCATACCCGTTGTCAGCCACCGCAATGGTGGAACGAAAGGAGCTTTCCCCGATGGCGCATCAGACGAAGTACCTCCTGGGCGAGAAGGACATACCCACGGCCTGGTACAACATCCAGGCCGACCTGCCCGAGCCGCTTCCGCCCGTGCTGCATCCCGGCACCCAGAAACCGATCGGACCCGACGACCTGGCACCGCTGTTTCCGATGGGGCTGATCGAGCAGGAGGTCTCGACGAAGCGGGAGATCGACATCCCCGGCGAGGTCATCGACATCTACCGCCTGTGGCGGCCGAGCCCGCTGTATCGCGCGCGCCGGTTGGAGAAGGCTCTCGATACCCCTGCCCGCATCTACTACAACTACGAAGGCCTCAGCCCCTCCGGCTCGCACAAGTCCAACACCTCGGTGGCGCAGGCCTACTACAGCAAGGTCGAGGGCGTGAAACGCATCACCACCGAGACCGGCGCGGGCCAATGGGGCTCGGCGCTGGCCATGGCCTGCCAGTTCTTCGGCCTCGAGTGCCGCGTCTTCATGGTCAAGATCAGCTACGAGCAGAAGCCCTACCGCAAGGCGATGATGGAGACCTTCGGGGCGCAGGTGACGCCGAGCCCGAGCCGCGAGACCGCATCGGGGCGGGCGATTCTGGAGAAGGATCCCGACTGTACCGGCTCGCTCGGCATCGCCATCTCCGAGGCGGTCGAGATGGCGGTGCAGGACCCGCAGGCCAAGTACGCGCTCGGCAGCGTTCTCAACCACGTGCTGATGCATCAGACCGTCATCGGCCTCGAGACCATCGAGAAGTTCAAGCTGGCGGACGACTGGCCGGACGTCATCATCGGCTGCACCGGCGGCGGTTCCAATTTCGCGGGCATCGCGTTTCCCTTCATCGGCCGCAAGTTCCGCGGCGAGGACAAGGGTGCTCGTATCATTGCCGTCGAGCCAGCGGCATGCCCTTCACTGACAAAGGGCAAGCTTGCGTATGATTTCGGCGACACGGCGCACCTGACGCCCCTGGTGAAGATGCACACGCTCGGCAGCACCTTCGTGCCGATGCTGATCTCCCAGGGGCCCACCGCCGCCTTCACCCGGACCATCCCGATCATCATCATGCTCTGCCTGACGGTGAGCTATGTATTCGCTCTGCTGGTCACCCCGGTGCTCTCCCGCATGGCATTGCAACCCTCCGGCAACACGCACGAGCAGTGGCTGGTGCGATTTGGCTACCGGATGACGGATTTCACCCTCAAACATTCGAAGATGACCATGCTGGTGGCGGCCCTGCTGGTGGGATGCGCCCTGCTCTTTAGCGGCAGGATTCAAAAGCAGTTCTTTCCGCTCGCCGATCGCAATCAGTTTGTCATCGACCTCAAACTGGCTGAAGGCTCCCACCTCTCTGCCACCGACAAGGCCTCGCGGGTGATCGAAGAGGCCCTGCTGAAAAACGCGAAGGTTG
>CAZYMF010000121.1:0-14500 GCA_964648215.1 uncultured Binatia bacterium (SeqCode)
TCGGTGGTGTTCACGCTCTGGCCGCCGGGTCCGGAGGAGCGGTAGACGTCGATGCGGAGGTCCTTCACCTCGTCGAGCTGCACGTCGACCTCGTCGGCTTCGGGCAGCACGGCCACGGTGGCGGTGGAGGTGTGGATGCGGCCGGAGGCCTCGGTCACCGGCACCCGCTGCACCCGGTGCACGCCACCCTCGAACTTCAGCTGGCTGAAGGCGCCGCGGCCCTCGATCAGGGCGATGATCTCCTTGTAGCCGCCGAGCCCGGTGGCGTTCGAGCTCATGATCTCCACGCGCCACCCGCGCTCCTCGGCGAAGCGGCTGTACATGCGAAACAGATCGGCGGCGAACAAGCTCGCCTCCTCACCGCCGGGCCCGGCCCGGATCTCGAGGATGACGTTGCGCTCGTCGTTGGGGTCTTTCGGGAGCAAGAGGACGCGCAGCTTTTCCTCGAGCGCTTCGCGCCGCTGGCGCAGCGCGGGCAGCTCGGCCTTGGCCAGCTCGCGGATGTCCGGATCGTCCTCCTCCAGCAGCGAGCGGTGTCCCTCGATCTCCTCGCCGAGGATCTTCCACTCGCGATAGCGGGCGACGATGTCCTCCATCTCGGAGCGCTCTTTGGCCAGACGGGCGTAGTCCTTCCGGTTGGCGATCAGCTCCGGATCGACGAGCCGGCGCTCCAGCTCGACATAACGACGCTCGACGTCTTCCAGCTTCTGCAGCATGGGATCAGACTCTCAGCCCGGCCCGGTCGAGGCGAGACGGCCCGGGGCTCTCGGCAAAAAAAAGGGCGCAGGGGACTGGCCCCTCGCCCTTTTCATGCCGCCGGAATCGAGGGCGACCGCCCTCGACGCGCTACTGCGCTTCGGGTTGCTTGAGGCCGTACTTGCGCCGGAACCGCTCGACGCGGCCGGCCGTGTCGACCAGCTTCTGCTGGCCGGTGAAGAACGGATGGCAGCTGGAGCAAATTTCGACATGGATCTCGGGAACCGTCGAGCGCGTCTCGATGACGTGGCCGCACGAGCAGAGGATCCGAGCCGCCTGGTACTTTGGATGAATGCCTTCTTTCATGAGACGGCAAGCTATACCACCGGCCCCGAAACGAGGCAAGCCGGGCTTTTCCACGGGGCGGGAAAGCCGGAGAGGTCGAAGTCAGAGAGGCGAAAGGAGGAGGGGCCTGCGCTTTCACCTTTTCCCTCTCTGGCTTTCTGACTTCGTGGCGCCGGTTTCATTTCATACGTGATTGCGGAGCATCAGCTCCTTCGGGTGCGGCTCGAGGTAGACCTGGCCCTGGAGGTAGGCGATGCCGAACCGCCGCACGTGGTGACGCACCAGGGTCAGCGGGACGACCAGCGGCACCAGCCCGGTCCGGTAGTCCTCGATCACGGCGAGGAGCTCCCGGCGTGAGTCGTCGTCGAGCTGCTGCTTGAAGTAGCCGACCATGTGCTGGAGGACGTTGGTATGTCTCTTCTTGGTGGCCAGCACCCCCAGGGTCGCCATGAACCGGGCCTCGTACCGCTCCCGCAGCTCGGCGCGCGCCATGCCCTTGGCGCCGGCCACCAGCCGGCCGAGCTCCTCGTAACCCTTGGGGGCGTGGGCCAGCAGCTGCAGCTTGTGACCGGTGTGAAACGCGACCAGGCCACCGACGGTCCAGCGGCCGGCGAAGAACGACCGCAGCCGCCGATAGGCGAACACGCGCTCGACGAAGCTCTCGCGCAGGGCCGGATCGTTGAGGCGCCCCTCCTCCTCGACCGGCAGATTCGGATAACGGCCGAGCAGCGCCTCGGCAAACAGGCCGCGGCCGGCGCGGCTCGGGACGGCGTTGCCGCCGTAGACCTTCACCCGCTCCATGCCGCAGCTGGGGGAATCCTTCTTCACGAGGTAGCCGCACAGGTCCTCGTCGGCGAGCCCGGCCACGCGCCTGGCGGCGTAGCGGCGCATCGCCTCGGTGTGGTCCTCGCCCGTCTTCGGCATGAGCAGGCGAACTTCGCCTCCCCGGCGCTCGAGGCGCAGTGTCGGCCGCGGAATGCCGAGGCCGATCTCCACCTCCGGGCACACCGGCACCCATTCGACGTAGCGGCCGAAGGTCTCGACCAGGAACCCGTCGCGTTTGTGGCCGCCGTCGTAGCGGACCTGATTGCCCAGCAAGCAAGACGAGACGCCGATGCGGATGGGCGCGTCGACGAGCGGGGAGTTGGTCGGCCGTTCTGATCTCACCCGATGATTGTAGGCCGCCGGCGCCGACGAATACAGTCGGCTTCGCGGCCCGGCGGGCCTATGGAGTGCCGGCCGCCGTTTCCAGTCGGGCCATCCACTCGGCCAGCACCGGCGCGAGAGCGGCGGGGAGATCGGCGTCGGCGAAACGGATCATCGCCAGCTGGCCGTAGAGGGCGGCGTCGGCCAGAGTCGGCTCCTCGCCGAACAGGAAGGGACGGCGTCCCAGGGTTTGCACCGTCGGTGTCAACGAGGAGCGAGCCCGGCTCACCAGCTCTCCCGTGTCCTGCTGCCACTGCTCGACGCAGCCGCGGCCGAACTTGCGCTCCTTGACGAAGGTGAACAGGGCGCGGTCGGCCACGCGTTGGAAGCGGCGCCGGATGCCGGGCGAGGCGAGCCGGAACAGCACGTCCTCCAGCGGTCCGTCGCACCAGTCGGCATAGGCCCAGATCGGCCCCTGCCAGGGCGACGGGACGAGACGCTCGGCGGGCTCACCGTGCAGCACTTCCACGCAGATCGCCCGCGAGTCGACGGTGACTCGCCCGGCGTCGTCGACCAGGACCGGCACCTGGATGTAGCCGTCGGTGAGCGTGGCCAGATCGGTGCGATCGCCGAAGGGCACGTCGACGGTCTCGTACGCAAGGCCCAGGAGGTCGAGCACCATCTGAGCCTTGCGGGCGTAACAGCTGTACTCGAAGCGGTAGAGTTTCATGCCGAACCCATGCCCCGGTTGTCTGCGGCCTGCAAGCGGGCCGATTCCACGGCCGTTTGCCCCGGCGCTCGCCCCGGGGCCGCCCGGCGGCTATAGATCTTGCCCTGATTGCCGGTTGCTGTAGTTTTGGGGAAAAGGGGCCGCAACCGCCACTATTTTTTTGGAGGTGACGTGATGGCGCACGCAATCACGATCGGATCCGAGGAGCACAAGGATCTCTTTTGCCGATTCTTCAACGAGACGCATCTGGCGTACGACCCGGAACGGATCGACTGGCCGGCGCTCGACGCAGACACGCTGGCCCGCCTGCGCGCCCTGCCCTTCTGGAACGAGGCCGTGTCGACCGAGCACGACGTGGCCCGCAAAGTCCAGGCCCTGGCACCGCTCGAGCCCGATCCGGTTCTGCGCGAGGCGATTGCGCTCCAGGGCTTCGAGGAGGGGCGGCACGCCAAGCTCATCCGCGCCCTCACCGCGCACTACCAGCTACCCGCCGATCCGCCGGCCGATCCGCCGCTACCCGCGGACATCGAGTGGGCCTTCATTCGCACCGGGTACGGCGAGTGCTTCGACTCGTTTTTCGCCTTCGGCCTGATTCAGATCGCCAAGGACTCCGGTTTCTTCCCCGAGCCGCTGATCAAGCTGTTCGAGCCGATCGTGCAGGAGGAGGCGCGCCACATCCTGTTTTTCGTCAACTGGATTGCCTACCGCCGCGCGCAGCAGACGTTGCCGCACCGGCCGCTGGACTGGTCGCGCTGCGCGATGGCGATGGCGCTGCAGGTCTGGGCACGCGTGCAGACGGCGCGGGGCGCCGCCACCGACGACTTCATGCTCAAGGGGCACGAGGCGATCAGTATGGACATCTCGCCCCGCAGCTTCATCGAGCTGTGCCTGCGGGAGAACGACCGGCGGCTGCGCCCGTACGACCCGCGGCTGCTGCGGCCGCGCTTCGTGCCCACCGTGGCCCGCGCCGCCCTCGGCGCGCTGAGCTTGCCGGCCAGGCTCAGCGGCAAGGCGGATGGCTGAGATCGCCGACGACGAGGCGTGCTATCTGCGAGCCGCTCTGCACGCCGCGGGCGCGGCGCGTAGCTTTCTGGCCTGGATGGAATATGCCGGGGAGCGCCTGGCGCCCGAGCGCTCCTCGGTTCTCGCCGAGGAGACCGAGCGCACCTACGGACCTCCGTTCCGCGCCGCGCGCGCCGCGCTCGCGGCGGCCCCCGCCCCGGCCGCCCTCGCCGGCTTCGCCCAGGGCTTCGGCGACGGCTTCGCTCACGCCGAGAGGGCCTGCGCGCTGTTCGCGTCCTTCGCCGGCGCTCCCCCGATGGAGCGGATCCCGCGAATCCTGACCGCGATGCACGAGGTCGCCCAGGCGCAGGAGAGCTTCTACTTCTTTCGCCGTGCGCTGCCGCCGTTCGAGGGCTACTGGTGGCTGCCCGGTCAAGAGGGCGAGGACCTGGCCCCGCGGCGCGGCGACGACGGCTCGCCGCCCACCGGCGTCGTTCACGTCTCCGCCGGCGGGCATCACGGCGGCTTCGCCCTCTACGTGCCCGAGAGCTACACCGACGAGCGCGCCTGGCCGGTCATCGTCGCGCTCCACGGCGGCTCCGGCAACGGCCGCGACTTCCTGTGGACCTGGCTGCGGGAGGCGAAGAGTCTAGGCTACCTGTTGGTGGCGCCGACCGCCGTGGCGGACACGTGGAGCGAAGTCGACGATCAGGGCCTGCTGGAGATCCTCGGCTGGCTCGGGCGGCAGTACCGCGTCGACGGCGGGCGTGTGCTGCTCACCGGCCTGTCCGACGGCGCCACCTTCGCCCTGCTCTACGGGCTGGCGCATCCCGAAGTCTATCGCGCCCTGGCGCCGCTGTGCGGTGTTCTCCATCCCGCCAACGAGGCCATCGGCAACCTCGGGCGGGCCCGCGACGTGCCCATCTATCTCGTCCACGGCGCGCTCGATTTTCTGTTTCCCGTCGAGCTGGCGCGGATCGCCCGCGACAAGCTCGCCGCGGCCGGGGCCGCTCTCGCGTACCGCGAGCTGCCCGAGCTCTCGCACACCTATCCGCGCTCGGAGAACGTCCGCATCCTGAGCTGGTTCGCGGCGCTGCCCGCCCGCGACTGAAACGGCGTGGCCGCGGATCCTGTGCGCGCCGTGAGGCCGACGTCAACGCTGGTCAGCTCTGCGGCTGGAGCACGAGAGTCGCCGCGGCGGCGGCCGCAACCGCTGCCTTGGTGAAGAGCATGGGGTGGTAGTTGCCGAGCGCCCAGAGCGGCGCCAGGTCGGCGTAGTGAGGGCTCTCGGGTTGTCCGCTCTGGCCGAGGGGATGGACGGACAGGGAGGCGTCGGGGTTGCCGAGATCGACCACCTGCCGGTAGGAGGCCAGCGCCACCTGGCGGTAGGAGAAGCGCAGGTTCTGCCCGGTGTTGTTGGGAGTGAAGCCGTCCCCGGGCATCTCGTACGGGCCGACGTTGAAGAGCCTCTTCAGCGCCGGCGTGCGCGCCGCGCCGTGCACGAAGTAGACGGTGTGCAACCGTCCCCAGCGCCACGCCGCCGGGTCGTCGCCGAGGCGTTCCTTGAGCTCGGCGACCGCCTCGCGGACGCAGCGGCGCAGCACGGCGTCGCGCAGCAGGGCCGCCTCGCCGTCGCGGCCCGCCGCGGGCGCGAGCCAGAACGCGTCGGGGCTCTCGAGCAAGCGGATCGCCGCCAGCAGCACACTGCTGCTCTGATCGATGTAGTGGGGGAACAGATCGCCGAGCCGGGGCCGGAACACGTTGGCGAACCAGCGGTGCAGGATCACCTCGTAGAGCGCGGCGGCGGCGCTGCCGGCCTCCAGCACTCCGTTCCAGTCACGCAGGAGCGTGAGGACAATGTCGCGCTCCGGGCCGCGCGCGGGCTCGTCCTCGATCGCTCCGAGGACGAAGGGGACGATGATCTGCGCCGGCAGCGAGGTGACGTCGCTCTGCAACGCCGCCATGTCGCCGACGCTCCAGCGCCGCTGCTCGTGCAGGCGACTCTTGATGCGGGCGGCGCGGAAGCCGGCATCCCAATCGTGCGAGACGACGTGAGGCGAGCCCTTGTGGGTCGTGCGCTGGTTGGCCGTGGCCAGGAAGTGCTCCGGTGAGTTGAAGCTCTGCGGCCAGTGCTCGAAGGGGGCGTAGCCGTCCCACTCGTAGTCGTCCGTCCACCCCGGAACCGGCAGCAGGCCGTTGCCGCGACGGCGCAGAGGGTAGAAGCCGGCGGCGAGGTGGCCGATGTTGCCGTCGACGTCGGCGTAGAGAAAGTTCATCGGCGGTGCCGCCCAGGTGCGCAAGACATCGGTGAACTCGGCCCAGTTGCCGGCGCGATTGATCGGCAGGATCTGGGTGAACACCGAGCCGGGCTCGTGCGCCGTCCAGCGCAGGGCCAGCCCGAGCCGGCCGTCGGCCGAGGTGTGGAGGATCGGTCCGTGGCGCGTGATGCGGATGGTGTGGCGGTGGGGCTCGCTCTCGCCGCGGACGTGGAAGCTCTCCTCGATCGCCACCGCCCGCGCCCAGTCGTTGGCGGTGCGGTAGCGCAGCGGGTCGCTGCGATCGAACTCCTCGACGTAGATGTCCTGGATGTCGGCCGAGGCATTGGTGAGACCCCAGGCGATGCGGGCGTTGTGGCCGATCACGATGCCCGGCTGTCCCGGTGTCGAGCAGCCGATGACGTTGTAGTAGCGGCGCTCGTCGTAGGTCGGGCCGACGAGATGCATCTCGTACCAGTGCGAGGGGTGAGCGATGCCGAGGTGCGGATCGGAAGCCAGCAGCGGCCGGCCCCCGAGCGCCTTGAAGCCGTCGACGGCCCAGTTGTTCGAGCCGACGACGGCGTCGCCCGCCGCCTCGGCCGCCGGCTCCAGCCAACGCGCCCCCGGGGCGAGATCGAGGCCGCGCTGGCGCAGCGAGTCATCGTCGGGGTAGCCGAGCGAGGCGAGATGGTCGGCCACGGCATCCGCACCGAGCCAGCCGTAGTCGATGCCCTCGGGAACCTCCAGCGGCACGTTCGGGTCGGTGGGCATCAGCTGGCGCGCGCGCTCGGGGCCGAAGGCCGCCACCAGGCGGGCGCGCAGGATCTTGCGCGGCCACACACCTCCCTGGTTGTAGGCGACGGCGCGCGTGAGCACGTCCAGCGGCGTCCACGGCTCCGGCTCGAAGCCGACGAGCCGGAACTCGAGCGGCAAGCGATCGCGGTGATCGCCGAGGAAGGCGTTCACGCCATCGACGTAGGCGGTGACGATGGCGCGGATCTCCTCGGGATACGTCTGCCACTCCTCCGCCAGACCGCGTTGCAGGCCGAGCGTGCGCGAGAAGATGTCGCGTCGCAGGGCCCCGGGACCGAACACCTCGGCCAGGCGGCCGGCGGAGATGCGACGCCGCAGCTCCATTTGCCACAGACGGTCCTGTGCGTGGACGAAGCCCTGGGCGAAGAAGAGGTCGCGGGCGCTCTTGGCGTAGAGGTGCGGCACGCCCCAAGGATCACGCACGACGCTCACCGGCCGTTCGATGCCGGCGAGCTTGATCTCGCCGTCGACGTGGGGCAGCACCCGCAGCGCCTCGCGGCGCAGCGCTTCCAGATCCGAGACGTCGATGGCCACGTGCGCGTTACCTCCGCCGAGCGGCCCTGGCCGCCCGCTCGCCTTGCCGGTCGACGTCGTCGCTATCCTGCCCCGGGGCGATTGGTCAAGACGTGGCGACGGCGGTTGCGGAAGTCGCGGCCCGGCCGCGCCGGCGAAGGCCACGTGCCACAGGGCGCGGCACAGCGCACGGCCAAGCCGCCGTCGCAGCGCAAGGCATCGTCTTGCGGCTCAGCCCGAGTGCGAAGCAAGCAGATGTTGTGGCGAGAGGCCGAGCACCTGCGCAATCCGCTGCAGCTCGTCGGGTCTCGGCTCGGCTCGGCCGTTCTCGATCTCGGACAGCCGCCCGCAAGACATCTCGGCGCGCTTGGCTACCACCATCTGCAGCAGTCCTCGCTCGAACCGGCGCAGCCTCAGACTCGTCAATTGCATTCTCGTCTTCCCGACTCGTATTTGATCGCTGGCGCTGCAGAGTCGATGCCAACCGGTGACACTACCGCCGGTGTTCGAAGTGTCTCACTTTCACGTAGCACCCCAGCATCGCCACGTCATGGAAGTAACGCCGGGGAAGAATGGTCTGCTCGATGTGCTCGGTCCGAGCCCATGGCAAGTGGCACGGCGCCGGCGGCGACGATGCGCCGGGCAAGACCAGGCAGATGATCCATCGGGGCGGCCCCCACTTGCGCCGGCGCCGCCCTTGACGATGATGGCGGCCACCCATGGCCGCGCCGGAAGACAGAGCGACGCCGGATCCGCCCCTGTTCCCGCGGGACTTCCGCATCTTCCTTGCGAGTCGCTTTTGCACGGGCGCGGCCATGACCATGCTGCGGGCGGCGATCGCCTGGCACGTCTTCGCCCTGTCGCACTCGGCCTTTCACCTCGGTCTGATCGGCCTGGTGCAGTTTCTGCCCGCGCTTGGTCTGTCGCTGGTCGGGGGCGCGGTCGCCGACACCTACGACCAGCACGATCATTCAGCTCTCCACGCCCGACGAGCTGCGCGGGCGGGTGAGCTCGGTGAACATGATCTTCATCGGCGCCTCCAACCAGCTCGGCGCCGTCGAATCGGGGTTCGTGGCGGCGCTGACCAACGCCCCCTTCGCTGTCGTCAGCGGCGGCCTCGGCTGCCTTGCCGCCCTCGCCATCGTCGCGCTGCGGATGCCCAAGCTGCGCCACTACCGAATCGGCACGGGCATCGCCGAGGAAGTCTGAGGGTCGCTCACAGGACGAGCAGCATGCCGACCGCGGCCGCCAGGCCCATTCCGCCGCCGAAGTAGAAAGCCGCCGCCGGACCGACGTGGTCCCACAGCTGGCCGGCGATGAACGAGGCCGGGAGCAGCCCGATGCCGACGATGGTGGCGTGCAGGCCGATGGCGGTGGCGCGCAGGCGACCGGGGGCGAGGTCGGCCACGAGCGCCTTCTCCACCCCTTCGGTCAAGCCGATGTACAGGCCGTAGAGGGCGAAGAGCCCCCAGATGACGTCCGCGTGCTGCGGCCCTTGCAGCACGCCGAAGCCCAGATACACCAGGCCGTAAAACGCGTAGCCGGCAACGAGCAGCCGCTTGCGACCGACGCGATCGGAGAGCTTACCGGCGGGAAACGAGACGAGACAGTAGACGACGTTGTAGGCGAGGTAGAGAAGGATCGCCGTCGCCGGAGTGAATCCGAGGCTCTTGGCGCGCAGCAGCAGAAAGGTGTTGGAGGAGTTGCCGAGGGTGAAGAGCAGGGCGACGAGCAGAAACAGCCGCAGCTTGCGCGGCAACGCCCCCCAGCGCAAAGCCGGCAGGTGCGCCTCGGTTGCCGGCGGCTTTGCCTCACGGACGAAGAACAGCAATCCCACGCCGATGGCGGCGGGCACCAGCGACCACAAGAAGACCAGGGTGTAGTCACCGGTGAAGCGGGTGAAGAAGTAGTACGCCAGCGTGACGCCGATGACGGCGCCGAAGGTGTCCAGGGCCCGGTGCAGACCGAAGGCACTGCCGTGCCGTCCGTCGCTGGAGCTGTCCGCGACCAGGGCGTCGCGCGGCGCGGTGCGTATGCCCTTGCCAATGCGATCCACCACGCGCCCGCCGAAGACCAGCAGCGGCCCGTGGGCGAGCGCCAGCAGGAGCTTGCCCAGCGCCGAGGAGCCGTAACCGGCGATCGTCAGGCCCTTGCGGTTGTGCAGGCGGTCGGAGAGATATCCCGAGAACACCTTGAGCAGGCTGGCGACGCTCTCCGCCACGCCCTCGATCAGCCCGAGCACGGCCGGGCTGGCCCCGAGCGTCACGGTGAGGAAGAAGGGCACCAGCGGGTACACCATCTCGCTGGCGATGTCGGTGAAGAGCGAGGTCGCTCCGAGGAGGATGATGTTGAACACGAGATCGATCCGGCGGTCGCGGCGCCCGCGGGTCACCCTTGAGTGATTCGCCGGCGTGGGTCAAGCCGCGGCCGCGCTCAGCTCGACGAGGCGAGACCGGGGCGGCGCCGCCGGCGGACGGCGTCGAACGCGCGGAGGCCGACGTCGGCGACCAGAGTTGCGACCAGGAGGCCGTACAGCGGCGACTTCGCCAGCCGCGGCAGATAGGTCAAGAAGAAGATCAGCCAGATGTAGTAGACGCCGGTGGTGTGCAATGTCCGCCACGCGCGCGGTCCGAGCCAGGCGGCCGTGCGGTCGAACGAGGTCGCCACCATGGCGAGAACGAAGAGGTAGGCGAGGCCGCCCAGAATCACGGTGACGAGGCTGGGATGGAAGCCCGGCACGTCGGCGGCGAGGGTGATGATGGCGGCGAGATGCCCGAAGTGAGAGACGGCGAACGAGACGCCGAGGTAGCGTCGGTTCTGTCGCAGCCAGCGCGTGAACCCGCAGGGCCAGGCGCGGTCCGCGGCCGCGGCGACGAAGGCGCTGCTGAAGAGCACGAGGGAGGTGAACGCGGTGGTGCGGATGACGGCGCGCAGCCCGGCTTCACCACTGCCGCGGGTGGCGAGGATGGCGACGATCAGGCTCCCGATGAGCAGGGCGCTCCAGCCGACGAGCGGCCAGCCGGCCGGAGCCGTGGTGCGTGAGCGTGATCCCGGCATGCCTCGATCTCCCGGACGCAGCAAATCACAGATCCCCGCCGGTCGGGAAGCTCTTCGCGCGACGGTCTTGCGACGATCGTGCGGTGAACCGCGCGCGATCGCCGGCGGGTTGCACTTTGCGTCTTTCGAGGCCTACATCGGTATGGTACACGAACAAGTGTTCGTATCGAGTTCAGGGCTCTCGGTTCGTTCGGGGGAGGTGCTCATGAGTCAGGGTGTCGCGGTCGTTGCCAATGGCATTGGGACGCCGCTGACCAGTTGCGTGGTGCAGGGGCAGCCCTTGTCCCTGCCGGCGGTGGTGCGCGACGCCACCTCGGTGTCGGCGATGTTCGTCGTCTCGGCCCCGGCGGTGCGCCGGCTGATCCGCAACCCGCAGCTACACGTACCCGAGCTCTTCCCCGGGCGCACCCTGTGCATGGTCACGGGGATCGAGTACCGCGATTTCGATCTCGGGCCGTGCAACGAGGTGGCGATCACCTTCTTCGTCAAGTGCGGGGGCGCCCGCCCGACCCCCTTGTTCGGGCTGCTCTCCGGATTTCGCAACGGCGCAATCGGCACCTACGTCCACCGCCTGCCCGTCACCACCAGCTTCTCCCGCGATGCCGGGAGGGACATCTGGGGCTTTCCGAAGACCGTCGACGACGTCGAGTTCCGCGAGGAGGAGGACCGGCGCATCTGCCGACTGGTGGCCAACGGGGCCCATGTTCTCACCTTCTCGGTGGTGCGCGGGGGACGCCGGCGCCTGACGGACATGGCGGTGGACGCCTACGCTCAGCACGACGGCATGGTGTGGAAGACGCCCTTCCGCCTGAGCGGCGAGGACGTCGGCACCCGCCTGGGCGGAGCCAGCATCACGCTCGGGGCCCACTCCATGGCCGACGAGCTGCGCACCCTGGGGTTGCCCAAGCCGCCGCTGATGAGCACCTGGGTCGGCAAGCTGAGCGGCACGCTGGACGTGGCGGAGCGACTGTAGGGGATCCCGGGCGAGTAGCGAACCTATTCCGGCCGAACCGTCATCCCGCTCTTGCGGGCGAGCGCTTTCTGGCGTGTGTCGAACGTGAGGAACTGGCCGATGCCCAGCACGGCGGCGGCGGCAACGTGCAGCACGTCCATGGCGCGCGTGCCGAGCTTTCGTGAGTGCGCGGCGCTGAGGGCCTCGGCCTGCTCGAAGACCTCTGCCCATGCAACGGGTGAGTTGACGAGGACGCCCGTCTTCTCATCCTCGTTCATTGCCGCCAAGACCGCCTCACACTGGTCCGGCGTGATGTCCTTCCTGAACATGGCAAGCCGCAGCGCGTTGCGCGCCTCATGGCGCTGCAAAGATGTGTACGCGAACGGGCCGTCCAGCGTGGCCGCCAGCCGTTGCGCCTCTGCGCTGCTCGCGTCACGACCATAGAGCGAAACGAGAAAGCTCGTGTCGGCGTATACTACCAACGGCTCTCCCGGCGCTCCTCGATCACCACATCCGCGAGGTGTGTCTTCCTGCGCCCGAACGTCGCTCTGGCGCGTGCGGCGAAGTCGGGCATTTTGACCGGAGCATGCGCCTGCGCTCGAGGCGGGCAGATCCGGGCAACCGGCGTCTTGCGGTTCAGAACGGTGACTTCTTCGCCCTGCGCCACCCAGGACAATACCGTGCCCAGATCATTGCGAACTTGGCGGATCGTTGCCGTCTTCATAACGTGGACATTGTGTAGCACATTTGGGGTCGCGGGTCGAACCAAAGAACTCCGGCGTTAAACAGCGGTGCGTGATGTGCCAGACAGCGGTGATCGAGTAAGCGGCGGCCGCTCGGCGGGGCGACCTATTCTCTTTCCAGGACGGCCCCGTCGCTTTCCTCAGTAGCCTCGCCCTCGCCTGGTCGCCGGAGGCGCCGCGCGCGTGCCGGCCGGGTGCAGCTTCTTCTCGACCTCCGTCAGCTGCCCGACGATGCGGTTGATCGCGTACGGAAACACGATCCCGGCGGCTATCAGCAGGGTCGAGGTCGCGCCGATCGCCAGCGCCCGGCGCTGCGCGGCGCGCCCGATGGTGACCGGGGTGTCGCGCAGGACCCTCTGCTCCGCCAGCGGGTAACGTTGGGCACGGTAGACGCGCGCCGCCAGGCGGACGCCGTAGAGGCCGAAGAGGATCAGCGAAGCCGCCGTGACCGCGCTGACCACCTCGAGCAGCCAGAGCATGTGCTCGATCGCCCGCGCCGGATCGTCGCGGGCGAGCTCGCGCGTCGCCTCGAGGTGGAAGTGCAGCGCCACCAGGGCCGCCGCGCCGGCGGCGGCCAGAAGAAGAACGACGCCGAGGAAGCGGCGCCGAAACGCGGGATCGGCGCGGACGACCTCGGCGCCCGTCGGGCTCATGCGAGCCGCTCGCTCCGGCGGCGGCTCAGTCGAGATCCTGCCCGTCCATGCCGGCGTTCTTGCGCGCCTGGCGCAGGAGCTCCTCCACCACCGGACCCATTGCCGCGGGATCTTCGATCGGCTTCGCTACCGGGCCACGATGCCAGCCCTCGGCGATGCCGAGGACGCGGCCGGAGGCCTCGAAGACGCGACCGGTGACCCCGGCCGATTGCGAGCTCGCCAACCAGGTGACGATCGGGGCGATCCAGCGCGGGTGCATGATCGCCTTCTCTTCTTCGCCGCCGCGGCCCATGCCGAGGTCCTCGGTCATGCGCGTGAGAGCGCCCGGCGCCACCGCGTTGACCGTGATGCCGTAGCGTTTGAGCTCGCGCGCGGCGATGATGGTGAAGGCGGCGATCCCCGCCTTGGCCGCGCCGTAGTTGGTCTGGCCCGGGTTGCCGTAGATCCCCGACACCGAGGTGGTGTTGATGATGCGCGCGTCGAACGGCTTGCCCGCCTTGGCCTGGTCGCGCCAGTAGCCGGCGGCGAAGTGCGCCGGCCCGAAGGTGCCCTTGAGGTGGACCTTGATCACCGCGTCCCACTCGGCTTCGGTCATGTTGACGAGCATGCGATCGCGCAGGATGCCGGCGTTGTTGACCAGCACGTCCAGCCGCCCGAAGGAGTCGATCGCCTGCTGCACCAGCCGCTGCGCCCCATCCCAGCTGCTGACGTCATCGGCGTTGACCACCGCCTCGCCGCCGGCCTTCTTGATCTCCTGCACCACCTCCGCCGCCGGTCCCTTCGACGCGCCGGTGCCGTCGCGCTCGCCGCCGAGGTCGTTGACCACCACCTTGGCGCCATGGGCGGCGAGCATCAGCGCGTGCTCGCGGCCGATGCCGCGGCCCGCGCCCGTCACGATCGCCACCCGACCTTCGCAAAGTTTGCTCATGAGATCCTCCGTTTTTCTCGGCGTTTCGCTTACGCCAGCCCTGGACCGGAATCAACGGGGGTCGGCGGCGCTCGGCGCTACGATCTCTGGAACCAGGACGAGAGCTTGGCCAACAGGGCGAGATCGCCTTCGGCCCGGAACAGCCCCTCGGCGAGGGCCCGCCCGCCGTCGATGTCGCCGCGGACGACGCGCAACCAGACCTCTCCCGGGGTGTGAATGGTCAGGTCGGCGGCCGACGCAATTCCCTCGAGGCTCTGACATTTGCCGGCGTCGACGCGCAGATAGTAGTCGCCCGGGTCGGTGCCGCTGACCCGGAACTGCACCGTGGCTCGCGTGTCACCGGCGGCGCGGGCGTTGAACATGAGCGGCATGCCCATGATCAACGCCTCCGCGTCGTCGGGTAGCTGGGGAGGAAACACCTTCATGTACAGCGGCGGAATTCCCGAGCCGCCGACCATGCCCGCCGCGAAGATCACGAGATTCGGGTAGAGGGCGGTGAAGTGCCAGTCGCCGGGTGCCCAGGCGGCGATGCCGGCGGCGACGAAGAACAGCGTTGCCCAATAGCCTGTCATCACGCGGTTGATCGACTCGAACTCGCGGGTCTTCTGCTGCCAGCGGGGGACCTGACGGCGCGCGTAGTAGACGGTGAACGGCTCGCGCTGCAGCA
>CAZYMF010000122.1:0-12809 GCA_964648215.1 uncultured Binatia bacterium (SeqCode)
CTCGGCGGCAGCGTCACCGGCGAGCACGGCATCGGCGTGGAGAAGATGCAGCAGATGCCGTTGCTGTTCAGCCCCACCGACCTGCTGGTGATGCAGCAGCTGCGGCAGGTCTTCGATCCCGAGGGGCGCTGCAACCCCGGGAAGATCTTCCCGACGCCGGGCGTCTGCGTCGAGACGACCCGTCCCATGCGCCGCGCCGCGCTGTGAGGGTGGGATGCACGGCGCAGGCACGCGAATCCGCGCAAATTGGTCCCCTCTCCCTGTGGGAGAGAAGGGTGAGGGAAGCCGAACACGAGACCTTTCATCGTCCTCCCTTCAAACCAAGGCCTGATGGATACCGACCACGACATTGCCGCGGCGCTGCGCGCCCATCTCGGCGCCGAGGCCATCGGCGCCGACACCGGCGCGTTCGCCATCGGCGGGCGCTCTCCCGCCTGCGTGGTTGCGCCCGCCAGCGTCGCCCAGGTGCGCGAGGCGCTCGCCTTCGCGCACGAGCGGCGGCTCGCCGTCGTGCCCTGCGGCAACGGCACCCATCTGCACGTGGGATCGCCGCCGGCACGCTACGATATCGCCCTGTCGCTGCGGCGTCTGTCGCGCGTGGTGGCCCACGAGGCGGCGGACATGACGGTCACGGTCGAGGCCGGCGCCTTGCTGACGGCGCTGAACGGTGCCCTGGCGGCCGCGGGCCAGTGGCTGCCGTTCGATCCGCCGCGACGCGATCGCGTCACCATCGGCGGTCTCATCGCCGGAGATCTCAACGGTCCGCTGCGGCTGTCGCAGGGCAAGGTGCGCGACTCGCTGATCGGCATCACCGTGGTGTTGGCCGACGGTGCGGTGCTGAAGGGCGGCGGCAAGGTGGTCAAGAACGTCGCCGGCTACGATCTCGCCAAGCTGTTCACCGGATCGGCGGGCACGCTCGGCGTCATCGTCGAGGCCACCTTCAAGATCCGGCCGCGTCCGGAAGCGACGCGCATCGTCTGGTTGCCGACGGAGAACCTGACAGCGGCCGCGGCGGTCGCGGCGGCGATCGCGGAGCTGGCGGTCGCCCCGCTCTTCCTCGAGATCGTCGACATCGCAGCGGCGGCAGAGGCCGGCCTCGGCGCGGCCGGAGTCGCGGTCGGTCTCGGCGGAATTGCCGAGGAGCTGGAGGCGCAGCAGGCGGCGCTGTCACGGCTGCCCGCGGTGCTCTCCCACGTGCTCGACGAGGGTGCGGCGACCCGCGTCGGCGACTGGCTGTGCGATTTCCCGCGTCGGTCGCTGGTGACCGCCCGCGTCAGCCTGTTGCCGACCGAGCTGTTCGCCATGCTGCCGCGCGTCGCCGCCGAAGCCGCCGCCCGCGGGCTGACGCTGCAGCTCGTCGCGCACGCCGGCAACGGCGTGGCGCGCGCCCGCATCGACGGCGACGAAGCTCAGGCGGTGCTGTTCTGCGAATGGCTTCGGATCACGGCTCGCGAGCGTGGGGGTTGGGTGGTCTTCGACCACCTCGCCGACGCGCTCCACGGCCGCGTGGACCCGTTCGGCCATCCCGGTCCTGCCGTGCTGCTGATGCAAGGGATCAAACGCCAGCTCGATCCCGAGGCCGTGCTCAGCCCCGGCCGCTTCGTCGGAGGCATCTGACATGACCGCGGACGGCGGCGCGCCGAAGCCATCAGGATTCGTGCCCTACGAGCGGTTCCTCGACTGTGTCCACTGCGGGCTGTGCCTGCAGGCGTGCCCGACGTATCTCGAGCTGGGAACGGAGATGGACTCGCCGCGCGGGCGCATCTATCTCATGCGCGGTCTCAGCGACGGGGCGATCGGGATGGCGCCGGAGGTGGCGCGACATCTCGACCTCTGTCTCGGCTGTCGCGCCTGCGAGACCGCCTGCCCCTCCGGGGTTCACTACGGCGAGCTGATCGAGGGCGTGCGCTCATTCGTCGAGGAACGCCACCGTCGCGGGTTTGTCGACCGCTGGCGCCGCCGCGCCATCGAGTGGGTGTTCCCGTACCCCGCGCGCCTGCGGGCATTGCTGCTGCCGGTGCGGCTGGCCCAGCGTCTCGGCCTCTGGCCGTTGGTCGTCAAGGTGGTTCCGCTAGCCGCCATGATTCCCGCCGGCACGGCCGCGGGCGCGCTACCGGAGAAATCCCCGGCCGCGGGCAGGGAGCGCAAGCGAGTCGGCCTGCTCACTGGTTGCGTCGCCCGGGTGATGTTCGCCGAGACGCATCAGGCGACCGTGCGGGTGTTGACGCGCAACGGCTGCACGGTCTTCGCCCCGCGCGCCCAGCCCTGCTGCGGCGCGCTGTCACTGCACGGCGGCTCGCGGGAGGCGGCGCTGAGCTTCGCCCGCGGCACCATCGACGCCTTCGGCGACGACCTCGACGCGGTGATCGCCAACGCCGCCGGTTGCGGCGCCATGCTGCGGCAATACGGCGAGCTGCTGGCGTCCGATCCGGTCTACGCCGAGCGCGCCCGTCGTTTCAGCGCCAAGGTGCGCGACGTCAGCGAGTGGCTCGCCGAGCTGACGATCGAGCCGCCGCCGGCGGTGGCGCCGATCCGGGTGACCTACCACGATGCCTGCCATCTCGCCCATGCCCAGCAGGTGCGCGAGCCGCCGCGCTCGCTGCTGCGCGCGATCCAGGGAATCGAGCTCGTCGACCTGCCCGAGTCCGAGGTGTGCTGCGGCAGCGCCGGGAGCTACAACCTCACCGAGCCGGCCATGGCGGCGCGATTGCGCGAGCGCAAGGTCCGCAACATCGAGAGCACGGGGGCGGACTGCGTCGTCACGGCGAACCCCGGCTGCATCCTGCACATCCAGGCGGGCCTGTCCCGCCGCGGGAGGAAGATCTCCGTGTTGCACCCGGTCGAGGTGCTCGACCGCGCCTACCGCGGGGTGCCGCTGGCCAACGGAGCGCGCTGAGCCAACCTCTAGTGGTGTACGCTGCAGACCACGTGCGTACCGAGCAGGCTGTACTGGCCGCCCTCGGGGCAGGAGGGGATGTGGATGCCGGCGCGTTCGAGGTCGGCGAGGGATTGCGGCGGGCCGTCGTGGCTGGCGGTGTACATCTGGATGTCGCGTTCGATCTGCTGCCGCTGCACGCGGCAGGCGACGGCCTTGGACGCCTCCAGGCTCTGGATGTGGGTGCCGCGCTCGCTGGTCCCTTGCACGCGGAAGTAGCCGAAGTAGAGCGCGGCGAGAATGAGCAGCGTCAGCAGCACCGTCACGAAGCCGATACCGCGGGTGTCGCGCAGCCTCGTCATCATCTCTCCTCCTTCGCGAATGGTCCCCGGCCGGCGCTCCGGGCCGCGGACGGTCGCGCCTTCTACTTCTTCTCCTCGCCCTTGGCCCCCAACGTGCCGCAATCGCCGATCTGCTTGCCGTCGATCCACGCACAGAGCAATTCCTGGTAGATGGGCGGCCCGCCGTTGGTGCTGCTCTCCGAGCGAACCTCGCCGAGTCCGGGACGCAACCAGGATGTTTCGCGCAGGTGGATGGAGAAGCCGGGGAACTCGAGGTTGCGCTCGCGGCGGATCTCGATCTCCCCGCCGGCCGTTTCCTTCGTCGGCCGCGGCACGGTCGTGGTCTGCTTGACGTGTCCGTCAGCGATGCCGCGGCCGTCGGACAGCCGCCACAGGGTTGCCGCGGAGCTGGCCTCTTGCACGCCCGTGCGCACCGGCACGCTCAGATAGGGAATCGAGCTCTCATAGGCGAAGCCCAGGTCGCGCTCGGTGCTGAGCTCCTCGCTGACGATGGCCATGGAGTCGCCGTGGTTGCGCAGCCGCGTGATCAGCGTGGGAGAGTCGTTTTGCGCGAGATGCAGGGTGACGTCGAATTCGTTCGCCTTGCCGGTTGCAGACAGCTCTTCGACGTAGATGCCATCGCGGTCGCCGGTGCCCGTGACGCGGTAGACGAAGCGGTCACCGGGACGGTGCGGCGCGAGCTCTTCCAGGGTGCCGCGAAACAGGGTCTGCTCGGTCACGTGCGGCACCGCACAGCCGGCGCAGAACAGCGACACGGCGACGGTAGCCCAACGCCAGGCTTTCACTTCCCCTCCGTTTCGCCGGGGAAGGAGCCCCGCCCGCCACCGCTGCAACGCCGCGCCGTCATGCGGGAGTCATAGCCGAAGATGCCACGCTGATCCATTGCCGATTCGCAGCGTCGGCGGCCCGCTTGCAGCGGCGCGGCGGTCGACGACGGGCGAAGTCCGCCCGCCCTCACAGCCGCTGCAGCGCGGCGCCGGCGCAGGGCTCGAAGACGAAGCGACAGGTGGCCGGGGAGCGCCGGTCCTCCAGGCGCGCTCGGTAAAAGCGCCTGTCGACCAGGTCGAGGAAGCTCGCCACGCGGCCGGCTTCGACGAGAGCGACGATGCAGCCGCCGAAGCCGGCGCCGGTCACCCGGGCGCCGGCCGCTCCCGATTCCTTGGCGGCGGCGACGAGCGACTCGATCTCCGAACAGCTGATGTCGTAGTCGTCGCGGCAGCTGGCGTGCGAGGCATCCATCAGGGCGCCGAAGCCGCCGCCGTCGCCGGCGGCGAGAAGGTGCTCGGCGCGATTGACGCGCTCGGCCTCGGTCAAGACATGGCGCAACCGCGACAGCACGGCGAAGCGATCGCCCAGATCCGACGAGATGCCGCAGTCCTCGCGCAGCTGCTCCGGGCTGCTGCCGACGATGCGGGCGATCTCGGCCAGGGATAGCGGGCGCGGCGGCAGATGCGCTTCGACGGCCGGCAGGAACTCGAGCAGGGAGCGCCCCGGGAAGAGCCGGGCGAGATCGCCCAGGGTGGTCAAGGCCCGGGGCAGGGCTGGTGCCAGCGCCACCTCGCACGCGCGCGCCGCCAGGCGGCACTCGACCACGCGCAGGTTGTAGGCCTGGCGGGCGCGTCCGGATTTCTCTGCCCGCACCAGGCTGTGACAGACGACGATTCGGTATTCCGGGGGCAGCGGCACGGGGCGCACGCGCAAGGGGAAGAAGTCGATGCGCAGAGCGCTGCCGGGGACGGCGAGCAGGCTGATGGCCTGATCCATGCCGCCGCTCATCGTCCCGACGTAGCGTTCGGCCTGCGGCAGCAGCTCCGCCAGCTCGAGGGGCGGCACGTCGATGTCGTTGACGCAGAGCAGGGCGAGGGCGCTGGCGACGACCAGGGCCGAGGAGGAGGACAGGCCGGCGCCGGGAGCGATGTTGCCGGCGACGAGAAAGTCGCCGCCGCGGCGCAGCGCGCCGTGGCGCGTGCGCAGAAGGCCCTGGGCCGCGGCCTTGTGGTAGTTGCCCCAGTCCCCCGGCTCGAAAGGCGGGATGCTGGCCTCGAGCTCGTAGCGGCGGGGGGCGAAGGTGCCGTCGAGGTTGTGCAGGCGCACCCGGCCCTGCTCGTCGGGGGCCGCGGCGATCATCACGCTGTGGTCGATCGCCATCGGCAGCACCGGCAGGCCGTTGTAGTCGGTGTGCTCGCCGAGCAGATTGACGCGGCCCGGGGCGCGCACGAGACAGCTTGCGGGCCGCCCGAAGATCTCGTGGAAGCGGTCGACCAAGCCGGTCAGGCGCTCGCTGTCGGGAGCCTGGGAGACACCGGGGGTCATGGCGCTGGCGTCGTCCCGGCCGCGGCGGCCCGGTGCCGGCGCAGCGCCCGCGCAAACTCGCTCTCGGCCCGGCGCAGGTCCTCCGGCGTGCCGACGTCGCTCCAGTAGCCTCGCAGCGGCAGGCCGAACACGTCTCGGCCGTCGGCGAGCATGGCGGCGATCGCTTGCGGCAGCTCGTACTCGCCGCGCGCGGAGGGGGCGAGCCGGGCGGCGTAGTCGAGGATGATCGGGGCGAAGACGAAGACCCCGGCGTTGTTCCAGCGCGTGGTCGAGCTGCCGCGCGGCGGTTTCTCCACGATCCGCCGCACGCGCCCGTCTTCGTCGAGATAGACGGCGGCTCCCTGCCAGGGGTCGTCCATGTCGTTGAGCGCGAGCAGGGCATCGCACGGGCGCCGCGCGAACTCTCGCAGGAGCTCGGCGTAGAGCGCCGGTTGCACCAGGATGTCGCCCCAGCTGAGGGCGAACGGCTCGTCGCGCAACGCGTCGCGCGCGAGCAGCAGCGCGCGCGCGGTACCCTCGGCGGCGGCCTGACGCCGGTAGCGGAGGCGCACGCCGAGACGGCTACCGTCGCCGAGGGCCGCTTCGATCTGCTCACCGCGGTAGCCGGTGACGATGACGAACTCGGCGGCGCCCGCCGCGCGGAACCCGGCGATGATGTGCTCGATCAACGAGCGCCCGCACACCGTCAGCAACGGTTTGGGGCAGCTGGCGGTGAGAGCGCCCATGCGCGTTCCCCGCCCGGCAGCCAGCAGCACGACCTGCATGGCTGCTGAGAATAAACGTGACATCCGCAAAAGGCGAGATCGAATTGTATGGTGGCCGAAAGATCCGCTCTCGCACGGGATCGAGCCGGGCGACGCGCACCCCCCGGGCTCGGCGCAGCCGTGAAGGCCGCTGGGGACGCTGCGTCTGGATGGACGACGTGTCTGCGTCGGCGCCCCAGGTCTGCTATGAGCGGAGCGGGAGGTCACGGCTTGCGTGTCTTGGTTGCCGGAGCTGGCGCTCTCGGTTCGGTATTCGGGGCATTCCTGCGCCAGGCCGGAGTCGCGGTGACGTTGCTCGGCCGTGCCGGGCATCTCGACGCGATTGCGCAATCGGGGCTGCGCCTCGGCGGGATCTGGGGCGATCATCACGCCGACGGGTTCGATCTCGCCCGGGCGCCGGCCGAGATCGGTGGCGAGTTCGAGGCAATCCTACTGGCGGTGAAGTCGTACGACACGCGCCGCACGATCGAGCAGGTCGCCGCGCGGCTGGCTCCGCGGGGGGTGGTGATCTCCTTGCAGAACGGCCTCGGCAATCTCGAAGCGATCGAAGCCGTGGTTTCCTCGCGGCAAACCCTCGGGGCGCGCGTGATCTTCGGCGCCGAGATCACGGCGCCGGGCTGCGTTCGCGTTACCGTGTACGCGGATCGCGTGCTCATCGGGGCGCGCCGCGCGGGGTTCGATGCGGACCTGGACGAGCGTGCGCGCGCCTGGGCCGAGCGGCTGAATACGGCGGGCATCCCGTCGGCCTATACGGATGACATCGAAGGCGCGCTTTGGGCGAAGGTGTTCTACAACGCCGCGCTCAATCCGCTCGGTGCCCTGCTGGGGGTGCCTTACGGGTTGCTGGCCGAGCACGAGGACACGCGTGGGATCATGGATCGCGTGATCGACGAGGCCTTCGCCGTGGCGCGGGCGGAGGGGGTGCGGCTTTCGTGGCCGGCGGCGGCGGCGTACCGGGCGCTGTTCTACGAGCGTCTGGTGCCGAGCACCATCGACCACCGCTCGTCGATGCTGCAGGATCTCGAGCGCGGCCGTCGGACGGAGATCGAGGCGATCAACGGCGAGATCTGGCGCCGTGGCCGCGAGCGCGGTATCGTCACGCCCGTCAACGAGACACTGACGCGACTGATTCGCTACCGGGAGCAAACGCGGTGAAGGAGCTGTGCATCACGGCCGCGAGCCGTGCCGCCATCGAGGAGCACGCGGTCGCCTGCTATCCCGAGGAGGCCTGCGGCTTCGTCGTCGACCGCGACGGGCGGGAGGAGGTCGTGCCGGTGCGCAACATTCAGAACGAACGCCACGCCGCCGATCCGACGCTGCGTGATGCCCGCACCGCCTACACCATGGGGATGGAGGCGGTCCCGATCCTGACCGGTCACGAGCGTGGCGCGCTGGCCATACGCGCCATCTTCCACTCGCACCCGGATCACGACGCCTATTTCTCGGCAGAGGACCGCGCCCAGGCGACGGTATGGGACGAGCCGAGCTATCCTACCGCCGGTCAGATCGTCGTCTCGGTGCGCGGCGGCGAGGTGCGGGCGGCCAAGGCTTTCGCCTGGGACCCGGTCGCGCGCGACTACGTCGAGATCCCGCTCGCGGTCGGTTGAATCGCTGGCAGCGCCCGTGTAGGCAGGGCTGACCGGCGTGTGAGCCCCATGTCTCGTTGGAATCCGATCTTGATCGCGACGCTGGCGACCGTGCCCGGGCTCGTGCTGCGCTTCGGCCGTCTGCACGTTGGCCCGGGGACCGAGGCGGTGGTTTTCGGCCTGGCGATTCTGGGGGCGGCCTTTCTGCTGACGTGGGCGGCTGAGGTTGCCGAGGTCGACATCTCGCAAGGGCTGGCGCTCTCCTTCCTGGCGCTGGTGGCGGTGCTCCCCGAGTACGCCGTCGATCTCTACTTCGCCTGGCGCGCGCCGCACCAGCCCGAGTACGCCGCGTATGCCACCGCCAACATGACCGGTGCCAACCGCATGCTGATCGGCATTGCCTGGCCGCTGATCGTCGCCCTGTTCTGGTGGCGCGAGCGCAAGCCGGAGCTGGTGCTGCCGCGCAGCCGCTGCGTCGAGCTGGTGTTCCTCGCCATCCCGACCGCCTACTCGCTGGTGATCCCGCTCAAGGGGACTCTCTCTCTGCTCGACTGCGTGGTGCTGGTGGGCTGCTTCGCCGCCTACATGTGGCGCACGGCGCGCGGCGAGGTCGAGGAGCCCGAGCTCCTGGGACCGGCGTTCGCCCTCGGGGAGCTGCGCCCGAACCTGCGCCGCGCCGCGGTGGCGGTGCTGTTCCTGTTCGCGGCAACGGTGATCTTCGGCTCGGCGGAGCGCTTCGCCGAGGCGCTGGTGCACGTGGGCAAGAGCGCCGGCATCGACGAGTTCCTGCTGGTCCAGTGGCTGGCCCCCCTGGCGTCGGAGGCGCCGGAGGTGCTGATCGCCTGCATCCTGACGCTACGCGGCGACGCTCAGGCGGGCATGGGAGCGATGGTGTCGTCGAAGGTCAATCAGTGGACGTTGCTCGTCGGCACGCTGCCGCTGGTGTACAGCGTCTCGGCCGGCGCGCCGAGCGCGCTGCACCTCGACGCGCGCCAGGTCGAAGAGATTCTGCTCACCTCGGCGCAGTCGCTGTTCGCCCTGGCGGTGCTGGCCAATCTGCGCCTGTCGCGGCTGGAGGCGGGGACGCTGTTCGTGCTGTTCGCCGCGCAGCTCGTCTTTCCCAGCACGCAGGTCCGCTACGGCTTCGCGGCGCTCTACCTGGTTCTCGGCGCGCTCACGTTGTGGCGTCGCCGGCGCGATCTGCCCGAGTTCTTCCGCGCCGGTCTGTTCCCCGACGGGCGGTCGACGGGGAGTGCTCCGTCGTGAGTCGGGGCTACGGCCGCTCAGGCGAAGACGCGATCGATGGCCTTGACCAGGTGTGCCTTCGGCACGGCACCGACGATCTGATCTTGCACCTGCCCGCCCTTGAAGAGGATGAGATTGGGGATGCCGCGCACGCCGTACTTCGACGGCGTCTGGGGGTTGTCGTCGACGTTCATCTTCACGACCTTGAGCCTGCCGGAGTACTCCTGTGACAGCTCCTCGACGATCGGGCCGATCGCCTTGCAGGGGCCACACCACGGGGCCCAGAAGTCGATCAGCACCGGGTCCTTGGCCTTGAGGACCTCGTTGTCGAACGATGCGTCACTGACCTCGAGCACGTTTGCCACGGTATTGCCTCCTTGGTGTGGGTGCTTGCCCACGAACGATGAGGGGCACCATAACCAGCGGGCAGCGGTGATTCAAGCCGATGCCGGGCGCACGAGCGTGGTCGCGGCTTGCGCCGCCGCCCCGGCCGGGGCAGATTCCCCTCGCGGGCAGATGATGATCGTCGCGGTGAGCGAGGGGGTGGGGCTGTGAAGGCCGAGCGGGCCGTCGCCGCGGGGCGCGTGGCGCTGTTCGTTCTGGCGATCGCGCTGGGTGTCTTCGGCTACCGCGGGGAGTTTCTTCCCGACATCCCCTGGTGGCGCTGGCTGGGAGAGATCGCCGCCGGCGCGGCGCTGCTGGTCGCGGCGTTGCCGCCACCGCCGCGCCTCGAAGAGGCGAGAACGCGGCGGCTGCTGCGCGTGCTCGCCGGTGTCGCCGCCGTCGGGGCGGCGGTGGTGGCGGTGCGCCTGCAACCGCAACCGGGCCGCGAGCTGGCGACCGGGATCGCGTGCGTCGTTGCCCTCGGTTCCTTTGCGCTGGCGCGCTGGCGACCGTTTGCCCCGGCCGAGGTCCACGCGCTCGTCGGCGATCTGGGCGCCGGCGGGGTGCCCGTCGAGTCGGCGGGGCGGCGCACCTTGCGTGGCGTCCTCGCCGTCGCCGCCCTCGCGGCCGGCGTCACCGCAGCCTACGTCGACCGTGGTCATCACCTGGCGGCGTTTCTGCTGTGGCTCGGCAGCCTGTTGCTCTTCGCCGCCGCGTTTTGGCGCCGCGGCCCGGCGCCCGCCGGTGCCGAGGAGTGGCGCGGCGAAGGGGGGCCGGAGCTATCGCCGCGGGCGGCGGGCTTTTCGCTGTTGCTCATCCTTGCTCTGGCGTTGGCGCTGCGGGTGACGATGCTGAAAGACGTGCCGAGCCTGCTCGATCCCGACGAGGGTCGCCAGGGACGGTGGGCGGAGCAGATCTGGCAGCACGGATTTCCCGATGCCTTCGGGCTGGGCTGGAACGTCTTTCCCAACCTCGCCTACATGACCGACTACGTCGGTGTGCAGGCGCTCGGCACCAGCAATGCGCACCTGCGTCTGTCGGCGGCGATCGTCGGCGTTCTCAGCCTGATTCCCGTGTTCTTCTGGGTGCGTCGCTGGTGGGGCAACGTGATCGCGCTGATGGCGGTGTTTCTGCTGACCGTCAATCGCGATCACATTGCCTGGAGCCGGGTGGCGCTGAACAACATCCAGCAGGTGCTGGTGGCGGGGCTGCTGCTGGCGGCCTTCGCGCGCCTGCTGCGCGGGCGCCGCGCCATCGACTGGGTATGGCTCGGCTATGCCACCGGGCTCGCGTTTCACACCTATCACGCGGCCAAGCTGTTCCCGGCGCTGCTGGCGCTGTGCGGCGTTCTGTTCGCCCTCGGGATACGGGGCTTCGCCCGCCGCTATGCCCGGGGCGCGGTCGTCGGCGTGGTCGCCTGCCTGCTGTGCATCGGTCCGCTGCTGGTGACGATGTACCGCGGCTGGGGCGCCTTCTACGGCGGCACCTCCAACCGCGTCGACCTGGCGCAGCTCGTCGCCGCGCACGAGCGCAACGACATCCCGGCCGTGCGCGATTACATCGGGCGGCACGTCGTCGGCTGCCTGATGTCGTTCACGGCCATTCCCGACGTGGGGCCGACGTTCGATCCGTTCGTTGCCGTTCCTTTCTTGCTCGGGGTCGGGTGGCTGCTGTGGCGGTGGCGTGATCCGCGCCATCTGGTGGTGCTGGCCTGGACGGTGGGGATCCTGGTCGTCGGCGGCATGATCACCGACTCGCCGCCGTGGAAGGCGCGGCTGCTCGGCTACCTCCCGACGATCTGCCTGATCCCGGCGCTGGTCGCCGGGCGCCTGCGCCAGGCGCTGTGGCGGTTGACCCCGCGGCGGGCCGACCTGATCGCGGTGCCGCTTCTCCTGGTGTGGTTCGGCGCCGCGCTGTACGCCAACTGGCACAACGTCTTCATCGACATCGCGCGGCTGCAACGCGGGGACATTCTGACGTCGATCTGTCACACCATCGACGAGACGCCGCTGCCCGCGACTTTCTACATGGCGGGCGCCGGGGTCATGGCGGAGCCGAAGGTGGCGGCGCACGATTGCATGATCGCCGCGAGCCCCGAGCGCTTCCTGGTGGATCTCTCCGACGATCCGGCGATCGTGCCGGTGCCGCCGACGAGCCACGGCACGGTGGTGCTGCTGGTGTCGTGGATGCAGCAGGAGCTGGTGCCCCTGGTGCGGCACTACTACCCCGAGGCGCGTTACGACATCGTGCACGAGGCGCATGGTTTCCCGGTGCTGCACGTGTTTACCCTCACCCCCGACGCGGTCGAACGCGGCCGCGGTCTGCGCGCCACGTACCGTGCGCCGTTGCGCACTTGGAGCTCGCCGGTGGGCACCGACGCGTTCGCGCCGCCGCGCGAGGCGACGAGCAGCGACTTCCCGTTGCGGGCGACGTGGCGCGGGCAGGTGTGGGCGGAACGCCCGGGGCCCTACGCCTTCCGCAGTGACGGCGCCAGCTTGCGGGTGGACGATCAATCGGTGACGGAGACCGCGCCGATGACCCTCGCCGCCGGTTGGCACACCATCGAGCTCGGCGCGGAATTCGCGAGCGCCGCCGCCGGCCCGATCCTGTTGCAGTGGAAGACGCCGGGCGCCGAGCAGTGGACGGCCGTCTCACGCGGCTGGCTGAACACGCACCCCGCGTCGCACGGACTTCTGGGGCGATTCTTCGCGCGGCAGATCGACGATCATGCGGCGGTACCGCTCGGTCAGACCGCCGATTATACGCGGCTCGATGCCGCGGTCAGCTTCGACTTCAACCTGCACTTCGACGAGCCGCCGCCGCCGCCGTTCGCGGCGACCGGATCCACCATGGAGTGGAGCGGCACCGTGAACCTGGTCGAAGGCGACACGCAGGGCATTCGGTTGGCAGCGACGGGGCCGACCGAGGTGTACGTCAACGGCGCGCTCGCCATCGCCAGCAAAGGCTCTCGCGATGGCCGTCCGGTCACCGCCGAGCTGGTGGGTGTGAGCGGCCGCGTGCCGATCGTCGTCCGCTCCGTCCGCCCCGCCGACGACAAGTCGGACTTCTGGAAGCTGCGCCTGCTCTGGCGTACGCCCGGCGGTGGCTGGACGGCGTTCGTCGACTACCGTCCGCCTCAATCCGGGTAGGGCGGCGCGCCGCGGCCCGCGTCGACGCCGTCCTCATAGCCGCGTTGCCGGCCCGCCTGGTACTGCTCGTAGCGGCCGCGCTGTAGCCCCGACTCGTAGCCGGCCCGGTAGCCCGCGTCGTACGGGTTGCG
>CAZYMF010000122.1:12909-14481 GCA_964648215.1 uncultured Binatia bacterium (SeqCode)
CGCGCTGTAGCCCCGACTCGTAGCCGGCCCGGTAGCCCGCGTCGTACGGGTTGCGCGGCGGCGGATAGTAGCGCGGAGGTGGCGGAGCCAGGATCTGACCGAGGACGATTCCTCCCACGATCCCGCCGAGAACGCCGAGGGCCACGTCGTTGTTGCCGTGGACACGGAAGTGTCCGCGGTAGTGGCCGTGGTAGGGATGTGGCCGCCACGCCAGAGCCGGTGTCGGAGCCGCGAGCAGGCCGGCCAGCAGGCCCGTTGCCAATGACTTTGCGGGCACTCTCATTGCCAATTTCCTCCGGTATCTTGCCTATGGCCGATCCAACGCACGGCGCGAGCCAAAGTTGCGGTGGTGTTGCCGCCTCGGTCGGTCACAAAACAGTTGACTTTGCCGCGTGTCCCGCCGATAGTCGGAAGCGCTGCCGTTGTGATGGGTTGAGGTAGAGGGTCGGGTGGCAGATGCCGAATTTTCGCCATCGTCTTCCACGCAGTCAGCAGAAGGTTTACGACCGCAGTAACGCGATTCCGGCGATCCCCCTGCGCGTGAGCCCCCGGCTCAGGCGCGCCACGGATCTACTGACGCAGCACCTGCCCGAGGGGCGGCAAGCGATGGTCGAGCGCCTCGCGCAGGCCATCGGCGACGAGATCTGTCTCGCCCTGCGCGTGCCGGCGGTGAAGGTGCACGTGCGCGGAACGCGCCCCTCCGACGGGCGCGGCGAGCTGCATGGGCTCTACAGCCCGGGCCGGAGGCAGGACCGGATCGAGGTCTGGATGATCACCGCGAAACGCGGCCAGGTGGTGGCCTTCAAGACGTTCCTGCGCACGCTGCTGCACGAGATCTGCCACCACCTCGACTACGAGCTGCTGCGGCTGAGCGTGTCGCTGCACACCGATGGTTTCTTCAAACGGGAATCGAGTCTCTTTGGACAGATCGCGCGCCCGCTGCCCGAGATCGGCGCGCCGCGGAAGCTGGCGATGGGGGATGCCGAATGAAGATGCAAATGCACGCGCTGAGCGCTACGCTAACGAGGGAAGACGGCATGACCGAGCCTCGCATCGAAATCACGGACAATCTGGATCTGCTCCTGGGGGTGTTGCCACCGCGGGTGCGGCAACAGCTCGAGGCGGCCCCCGCGCTGGAGACGCTCATCGAAGTCGTCCTCGATCTCGGCCGTCAGGCCGAGGCGCGCTTCCCCTCCGGGGGGCTCCCGCTCAATCGCGGGCAGGTCACGCGTGAGGATCTCGACTACATGGTGGCGCGCATCGGCGCCTTCACCAAGGACAACCGCGCCGGGATCGAGCGGACGTTGCACCGCATCTCCGCCTTGCGCAACCGCTTCGGCGAGATCATCGGCCTCACCTGTCGGGTCGGACGGGCGGTCTACGGCACCGTGGAGATCGTCCGCGACGTGATCGAGTCGGGCAAAAGCGTGCTCATCCTCGGTCGGCCCGGGGTGGGCAAGACCACGCTGCTGCGCGAGGCCGCGCGCGTCCTGGCCGACGATCTCGGGCGGCGCGTAGTGATCGTCGACACCTCGAACGAGATCGCCGGCGACGGCGACATCCCCCACCCCG
>CAZYMF010000123.1:0-14179 GCA_964648215.1 uncultured Binatia bacterium (SeqCode)
CTCGGCGTTCCTGATGACCGAGCCGGCGGTGGCGTCGTCGGATGCCACCAACATCCAGGCGGAGATTCGCCGCGAGGGCGACCAGTACGTCATCAACGGCCGCAAGTGGTGGACCTCGGGCATCCTCGATCCGCGCTGCAAGATCCTCATCCTCATGGGGCGTTCCAATCCCGAGGCGCCGCGGCATCTGCAGCAGAGCATGATCCTGGTGCCGCGCGACGCCGCGGGTGTCACCGTCGAGCGCTTCCTGCCCGTGTTCGGCTACGACGACGCGCCGCACGGCCATGGCCAGGTGCGCTTCGACAACGTGCGGGTGCCGGCCAGCAACATGCTCCTGGGCGACGGGCGCGGCTTCGAGATCGCCCAGGGCCGTCTCGGCCCCGGCCGCATCCATCACTGCATGCGTACCATCGGCGTTGCCGAGCGAGCGCTCGAGAAGATGTGCCGCCGCCTGCTCACCCGCGAGGCATTCGGCAAGAAGATCGCCGAGCACTCGGTGTGGGAGGAGCGCATCGCCAATGCCCGCATCGAGATCGAGTGCTCGCGGCTGCTGACGCTCAAAGCCGCCTACATGATGGACACGGTCGGCAACAAGGTGGCGCGCGCCGAGATCGCCATGATCAAGGTCAAGGCGCCCAACGTCGCGCTCCAGGTCATCGACGACGCCATCCAGGCGCACGGCGGCGCCGGCGTGACCGAGGACTTCGGCCTGGCGCGCACCTGGGCGGGCATGCGCACGCTGCGCCTCGCCGACGGGCCGGACGAGGTCCATCGCCGTGCCATCGCCCGGCTGGAGCTGCGCAAGCACGCGACGAAGTAGTCTACAGCGCCAAGGCGAAGGCGAAAGGTCGGAAGGAGGATAACAACGGATTGAACGGATTGAACGGATGAGAAGAGGGAGGAACGGGTCCGTTGCGTTTTCTTTCTCTGGAATCCGCTCAATCCGTTGCTTCCCTTCCGGCCGCCGCGCGGTGCTCCAGCTCGTGCCGTAGCGAGCGCGCCATGAGTCTCTCGTAGAGGCCGGGGAAGAGCTTGTTCACCCACAGCGTGGTCTTGCCCACCGCGGTCAACACCAGCATGCGCTTGCCGCGTTGGGCGGCGACGAACACCGCCTCGGCGACGCTCTCCGGCGTCGCCACCCTGCCGACGGTCGATTGCGGGTGGCGGGTGACGCTGCCGTCGGCGTCGAGAGCCGCGGCACCGATCCCGGTGGCCGTGAATCCGGGGCAGACGATCATCACGCCGACCCCCGCTTCGGCGAGCTCGGTGCGCAGCGACGAGAACAGGCCCTGGACGGCGTGCTTGCTGGCGGCGTAGCCGGTGCGCCCGTAGAGCGGGGCGATTCCCGCGATCGAGCTGACGGCGACGATCAATCCGCGCCGCTCCCGCAGGCTCGGCAACGCCGCCTTGGTGCAGTACAGGGAGCCGAAGAAGTTCACGCCCATCACGCGGTGGAAGACGCCGGTGTCGGTGTCGGCGAAGGCACTGCGGTGGGTGATGCCGGCGTTGTTGATCAGGACGTCGATACCGCCGAAGCGCTCGCTCACCGCCGCCATCGCCTGGCGACATTCCCCTTCGACGCTGACGTCGCACGGCAGTGCCACGCACTCCGTGCCGCGATCGTGCAGCTCCGCCGCCCGCGCCCGCGCGGCGTCGCCGTCGCGATCGAGCAGCGCCAGCCGGGCCCCCGCCTGGGCGAAGCGGCGGGCGTAGGCGGCGCCCAGGCCGCCGCCGCCGCCGGTGACGACCACGACCTTGCCGGCGAACTCACGCCTGCGAGCCATGGCCCCGAGCGGCGAGAAAGTACTCGAAGACCTCGCGCGTGCTCTTTTGCGGCTGGTAGCCGAACTCCTCCCGCAGGCGCCGGTTGCTGAGCACCGGGCGATAGCGCAGGAAGTCGACCTGCTCCGGCCCGTACTGGGTGAGGCCGAGCTTCTTGAACAGCCACAGCCCCGCCGTCACCACGGCCGCGGGCAGGACGACGTACGGCTTGCGCATGATCGCCGCCATCTCGCGCAGGGACAGAGTCCCGTCGCCGGCCAGGTTGAAGATGCCGCTGCCGCCTTCGCGGATGCCGCGCGCGATGGCGCCGACCACGTCCTGATCCCAGACGATCACGAAGGGCGTCTCGGCGCCGCCGATGCCGAGGACGTAGCGTTTGGTGAAGAGGTCGGTGATCTGGTTGTTGGTACGCGCGCCGAGGATCGTGCCGGGACGGAAGACGAGCTGCAGCAGCTTGGGGTGATCGCGCCGCCAGCGCGCCAGGATCTCCTCGACCTGCCGCTTGTGATCGGAGTAGGCGAACTCGGCGTTGCCGCGCAGGGCGTCGGTCTCGTCCAGCCACTCGGGGTTGTCGGCATGATAGCCGTAGGCGGCGCCGCTGCTGGTGTAGACGAGCTTGCGCACGCCGGCCGCGGCGCACGCGTGCAGGACGTTGTGCGTGCCGCGCACGTCGACGTCGTACTCGAGCTGCCGGTTCGACTTGCGGCCGGGAGTGACGATGGCCGCCAGGTGGACGACGAGGTCGATCGCGTGCCGCTTGAACAGCGCGGTGAGCTCGTCTCCGGCACGGACGTCGGCGGTGGCGTAGGTGACCCCGGGCTGCCGCTCGGCGTCGGCCGGCAGGCGAATGTCGGCGGCGACGAGGGTCTCGATCGCCCGCCGGTCCTGCGCCAGGGTCTCTACCAGTTGGCGGCCGATGTAGCCGCCGGCGCCGGTGACGAGCACCGCGCGGTAGGGGAGCTCTTCTGCGGGTGCGGCCATTCGTCAGTTGTTTCTCGTTCTCTTCGGCTCCCTACCCGGCGGGCTCCTGGTGCATGTCCTTGAAGTACTGCAGCCCGGGGGCGAACATGTGCGCCGTCGGATCGACGTCGACGTGGATGACGGCGCAGCGCTTCTCGGCGAGGCAGCGCCGCAGCGCCGGCTCCAGCTCGTCGGGAGAGGACACGCGCTCGCCGTAGGCGCCCATGGCATCGGCCAGCCGGTCCCAGCCGATCTCGCCGAGGTCGGTGTTGATCGTCCGGCTGTGATCGGGCCCCAGCGCCGTCTTGAACATGTCGCGCACCGGTTGCAGCGCGTAGGCTCCGGCCATGTGGGCGGCGACCGCCTCGTGCCGGGGGGTGATCATCTCCAGGCCGAGCTCGACGCAGTGGGCGAAGAGCTGCGTGTAGGTCCCGTCGACGATGCCGAAGAACTTCTCGACGCCCTCCTGCTTCAGCATCTGGGCGATGATCGCGCCGCCGGTCGTATCCATTCGGGGTGTCGCTCCTTGCTGCTCGGTCTCCGCGCGCGGGCGGGCAGAGGCGTCACTTGCACGATTTGGCCGCGAGCACAATGACAAAGCGCAGCCGTGAGCCCCGCCGCCAGAGTCCGCGTTGCGGACGAAGCGTGGACGTGATTTGCCCCCGAGGAGCATCGTTCGTTAGGATCGGCCAGCGCCTGGGGGGGAGGATACCGTCATCGTCAGACGAGCGAGTTTTCAGCAGCAGGCTTCGGTGGGACGCAGCCACCTCTACATGGTGGCGATCGCGATCGTGTGTGGGCTCGGCGGCGGCTTCGGCGCGGTGGCCTTGCGCGAGCTGATCGCCCTGGTGGAGCGGGCCTTCTTCGGCCAGGGCCTCGACATCCTTTCCCTGGTACGCGGCGTGCCGTGGACCTGGCGCCTGCTGGCACCCGCGCTGGGCGGCCTGTTGGTGGGTCCACTGGTGTACTTCGTCGCCAGCGAGGCGAAGGGGCACGGCGTTCCCGAGGTGATGGAATCGATCGTGGTCCGCGGCGGAGTCATCCGGCCGCGCGTCGTGATCGTGAAGGCGGTGGCGTCGGCGATCACGATAGGCTCGGGCGGATCGGTCGGCCGTGAAGGTCCGATCGTGCAGATCGGCTCGGCCCTGGGCTCGACCATCGGACAGCTGCTCGGCGTCTCCACCCGGCAGATCCGGACGCTGGTGGGCTGCGGCGCCGCCGCCGGCATCGCCGCCGCCTTCAACGCGCCGATCGCCGGCGCCCTATTCGCCGTCGAGATCCTGCTCGGCGACTTCGGCGTGCCGCAGTTCAGCCCCATCGTCATCTCCTCCGTCGTCGCCACCGTCGTGTCCCGCCACTTCCTCGGCGACTTCCCCGCCTTCGACGTGCCGCACTACCGCCTCGTCGGCCCCTTCGAGCTCATCCCCTACATGTTCGTGGGCGTGGTCTCCGGCTTCGTCGCGGTCAGCTTCATCAACATGCTGTACGGCTGCGAGAAGATCTTCGACCGCCTGTCGATGCCGGAGTATCTCAAGGCGCCCGTGGGTGGGCTGCTCGTCGGCGCCGTCGGCATCTGGCTGCCGGAGGTCTTCGGCGTCGGCTACGGCACGATCAACGCCGCCCTTGCCGGCGAGGTGTCGGCGGCGCTGCTCGCCGTGCTCCTGCTCGCCAAGATCGTCACCACCTCCGTCACCCTGGCCTCGGGCGGTTCGGGTGGCGTGTTCGCACCCTCGCTCTTCTTGGGCGCCATGACCGGAGGCTTTCTCGGCACCTTCATCCACCAGATGTTTCCGGCCTACACCGCAACCTCGGGCGCCTATGCCCTGGTGACGATGGGTGCGGTCGTCGGCGCGGCGACGCACGCGCCGATCACGGCGATCATCATCATCTTCGAGCTCACCGGCGACTACCGCATCATCGCCCCGCTGATGGCGGCCTGCGTCATCAGCACCCTGGTCGCCACGATGCTGCGGCGCGACTCGATCTACACCCTGAAGCTGCGCGAGCGCGGCATCGACCCGTTCAAGGAGGACGATCCCAACGCCCTCAAGGAGCTCTACGTGCGCGACATCATCGATCGTGAGCCCGAGGTGATCCCGGCGTCGACACCGTTCGTCACGATCCTGGACCTCGCGGTACGCAGCCCGCACTCGTCGTTCTTCGTCGTCGACGGCGAGCAGAAGTTCCTCGGCGCCGTCTCGCTGTCGGCCTTGCGGCGGCTGATCTTCGAGCAGGAGGCGCTGCACCAGATCGTGGTGGCGGGCGACCTGGTGGAGCCGGCGCCCGTGAGCGTGCGCGAGGCCGACAACCTCGACGTCGTCATGCAGCTGTTCAGTCACCTCGAGGTGGCCGAGATCGCGGTGGTCGACACCGGCGATTCGCGCAAGCTGGTGGGCAGTGTTCACCTCAACAGCGTTCTCAATGCCCGCAATCAGGAGCTGCTACGGCGCGATCTCGCCGGCAGCATGAGCAGCACCGTCAGCCTGGTGGGCAAGCTGCGGCAGGTGTCGGTCGGCGACGGCTACGTGGTCCAGGAAATCCAGGCGCCGCACGGGTTCGTCGGCCGGACTCTGCGCGATCTCGACATTCCCCGGCGGCACGGCGTGCAGGTGATCTTCATCCGCACGCGAACCGGTGAGGGAGAGCACCTGCGGGTGCCGACCGCCGACGACCGCATCGAGGGACGCGACGCCCTGATCGTTGCCGGCCCCAAACAGGCCGCCGACGGGCTGCAGGCGCTGTAGCGGCGCGGAAGCGGAAAGTCGAAGGCGAGCACGGGGCTCGCGCTCGCAGGGCGCGGGAGGTCGTGGTATCAGCTTGACTTCGACTAGGCCGGAAGGGGAGGCGGGACATGGCGTTTGCATTTCCGAAGGGGTTCGTCTGGGGCACGGCGACGGCGGCGCACCAGGTGGAAGGGAACAACGTCAACTGCGACTTCTGGGTGCTCGAGCACGTTCCCGGCACGCTGTTCGCCGAGCCCTCCGGCGACGCCTGCGATCACTTCCATCGCTACCCCGAGGACATCGCCCTGCTGGCACAGCTCGGCTTCAACTCCTATCGCTTCTCGCTCGAGTGGGCGCGGATCGAGCCGGAGGAAGGGCGCTTCTCCCTGGCCGCCCTCGATCACTATCGCCGCATGCTGGCCGCCTGCCACGAGCACGGCGTCACGCCTTGCGTGACCTTCCATCACTTCACCTCGCCGCGCTGGTTCACCGCCGACGGCGGCTGGGAGGAGAAGGGCAACGCCGACCGTTTCCTGCGCTTTTGCGAGCGGGCGACCAGGCATCTGGGGGACCTGATCGGCATGGGTTGCACGATCAACGAGGCGAACCTGAACGCCATGCTGGCGGTGACCGGAACGCTGCCGCGCGAGGGCATCAAGCAGCAGGCCCCGTCCGTGGCCGAGGCGGCGCAGCGCTGCGGGACGACGGTGGAGCGCTTCGGCCCCTTCTTGCTGGGACGTCCGTTCGAGATCCGCGACACGATGCTCGACGCCCACGTGCGGGCGCGCGACGTGATCAAGGCGGGGAAGGGCGACTTCCCGCTCGGCGTGACCGTGGCGATGATGGATTTCCAGGCCGTTCCGGGCGGCGAGGCGAGGCGCGATCGGGCGCTGGCGGAGAGCTACCTGCCGTTTCTCGAGGCGGCGCGCAAGGACGACTTCGTCGGCGTGCAGACCTACAGTCGCTGCCGCTTCGACGCCGATGGGCCGCTGGGGCCGGAGGAGGGCGTGCCGACGCTGATCATGGGCTACGAGTTCTGGCCCGAGGCCCTCGAAGCGACGATTCGCTACGCCAGTGAGCACGCGCGCGTGCCGATCTACGTGACCGAGAACGGCATTGGCACCACCGACGACGGGCAGCGCATCGCGTACGTGCGGCGCGCCCTCAAGGGCGTGGTGCATTGCCTGCGCGACGGCATCGACGTCCGCGGCTACTACTACTGGTCGCTGCTGGACAACTTCGAGTGGCTCTTCGGCTACGGGCCGCAGTTCGGCCTGGTCGCGGTCGATCGCGCGACGCAGCGGCGCAAGCCGAAGCCGAGCGCCGACTACCTCGGCGCCATCGCCCGGGCCAACGCCTTCGACCCGGATGCAGGTTGACCACTGGGGACCGCGTCGTGGCGGATTCGTCGGAAACCCTGCTGCAGCGACAGCAGGCCGAGCTCGCCGGCGAGCTCGAGCGGACGTACCGACGCGACTTGCTCCTGGCCGTGATCATCGCCGTGCTGGGCGCCGGCGTGCTCTGGTTCCTCTTCGGCCGTCCCTGTCTGCGAGCCGCTTCCTTCCTGGGGCACGTCTGGTGCGTGCAGGTCGGCCCTTGGAGCTATACCCGCCTGGTGGTCCTCTTGGTGGCCAATCTCGCCGTGACTGCGCCTTTGAGCTTTCGCGGACTGCGTGGCCGGCGGCGCAGGCGCTTCTGGGCGTTCTGATGTGGGCTGACACGGTTGCAAGCGCGCGGCGGGCGCCGTAAAGGGAGGCGCAACTGCCGCGAGAGGAGGCTGCCCATGCTGTCGCGATTCGATGATTACCCCATTCACCAGACTCCCGAGCCGATCGCACATCCCGCTTCCAGCGATCGCAATGCCTACGATCGGTACTGGTTCAACGGCTACGCCGCCGACGGCGAGTTCTACTTCGCTATCGGCGCCGCTCTCTATCCCAACCTCGGCATCATGGACTGCGGCTTCTCCATTGTTCGCGACGGCGTGCAGCACTCGTTTCACGCTTCGCGCCGCGCCCCGCGGGAGCCGGGCGAGGTCGAGGTCGGTCCCTTCAAGATCCACGTCCTCGAGCCCATGCGGCGGGCGCGCGTGACGATCGCCGACAACGACACCGGGATCGCCTGCGACCTGACCTTCCAGCCGCGTACGGCGAACGTGCAGGAGGGTCGCCAGACGGCGCACCGGGCGGGACGCGTCATGATGGACGCCACGCGTTTCGATCAGTTCGGTCGCTGGCAGGGCGAGATTCGCTACGACGGCCGCTCCCTGGCCATCGACCCGGGCCACGTCTACGGCACCAAGGATCGCTCGTGGGGAATTCGTCCGGTGGGTCTGCCCGATCCCGGCCCGGCCCCCAACTACGAGCTGCCGCAGTTCTTCTTCATCTGGACGCCGCTGCAGTGGCAGAGTCGGTGCACCCTGGCCAGCGTGTTCGAGGAGGCCGACGGTCGCATGTGGCACTGGGACGGAGCGATCCTGCCGGCCTACGAGTCTGCCGACGACATCCCCGGCGTCGAGGACCCGGCGACCCGCCACCTTCTCGGCGTCGAGCACCGCCTCAGCTTTCGCCCCGGGACGCGCCGGATCAGCGCCGCCGAGATCACGCTGGTCGAGCCCGGCGGTGTCCGCGAGGTGATTCAGCTCGAGCCGCTCCTGTGCTTTCAGATGAAGGGAATCGGCTACACGCACGCCGAGTGGGGCCACGGCATGTGGAAGGGCGAGCTCGTCGTCGGCGGCGAATCGTGGCGCAGCGACGACCTCGATCCGATGGCGCTGGATACCCAGCACGTGCAGCAGGTGGTGAAGGCGCGTCTCGGCAAGGAAGTGGGGGTCGGCGTCATCGAGCAGTTCATCCTCGGGCCGCACGCGCGCTACGGGTTCAAGGAGATTCTCGACCCCGCGGGGTGAGCCGTCGGGCTTGTCCTCGCGTAGTTTCGCGCTGCGTAGTTCCACGCTCTTGATCGCAACGGCGAAGTGTGACGGAGATCTCTCCGGCAATGTCGCCGATGTCGATCCACAAGCGAGTGTGGGGAGAGGGCGAGCCGGTGATCGCCCTGCACCCGCTCGGCCTCGAGTCGTCGGGCTTCGCCGGCTTCGGCAAGGCCCTGGCGCGCCGGGGCAAGCGTACGATCGCGGTGGACCTGCCCGGCTTCGGCCGCAGCCCCGCCCCCAACGCGCCGCTCACGCCGGCGGTGCTGGCGCAGCCGGTGATCGCGATGGCGCGGGCGATGCGGCCGCGCCCCACCATCGTCGGCATCTCTCTCGGGGGCCGCGTTGCCCTCGAAGCCGCGTTGACGGCGCCCGAGGCCTTCCGCTCCGTCATCGCCATCGCTCCCTACCTGCCGTGGCTGCGCTATCGCTGGTTGTTTCAGGCCGGGTATCTTCTGGATCCGCGCCTTGCCGGCCTGTTCCCGTTGGAGCGCATCTGGCCGTTGCTGCGTCTGCTGTCGGGCGCGCTCGAGCGGGTGCCGCAGCTACGCGACGACGAGCTGGCGCAGGCGGGTATGCGGCTGGTCTACTACTTCGCCTGCCCGGCCACGCGCGCCAGCTTCCTGTCGGCCACGCGCGAGCTGGCCCTCGATCCGCCCCTCGGTAGGAACGGCCTGTGGACCCGCCTCCGCAAGCTCGCCGTTCCGGCCGCGTTCGTGTGGGGCGAGCGCGACGGGCTGGTGAGCGTGCGTTTCGCCGCTCGCACCGCGCAGGTGCTGCCCCGCTCGCGTCAGCTCCGCCTCCCTTGCCTCGGCCACTGGTTGAACGGGCGCCACCATCGCTGCCTGGCCGAGACCGTGGCTTGCCTGCTCGACGACCCGGCTCGCGCCGGCGCGCCGCTGCGCATGGTCGGCTCCCGCCGGCGCCGCCCGCGCTTCGAGACGGTCGGGTGCCTTCTCGACGACGCGCCTCCCGAGGCCGCGATCGCCCCGCTGAGTAGGCGTCCACGTTCCTCGCGGCGACGGCGGCCGACCGCCCTGCGCGTCAAGGCGATCCGCTAGCTTCGCATCGGCGACCCCACGCTCCTTCGTTCGCGCTGTCCCAGGGAAGCATCCTGTCCCCGCAGTTCGTTGAAAGAACTCACGGCTGCTCTCTCGAACCCCTCTCTTTGGGAGAGGAACCTTCTTCCTACCCTCCCTTCCTAACCCTCCCTAGGTCGTTGTCCCCTGCTCGAGGTTGCGGCGGGTGAGCGCGGCCAGCGTGGAGAGGTGCTGCTCGCGCGTGATGCGGTAGCGGGACAGGCACACCAGGCTGAGCAGATAGAGCACCATGAGAATGGGGGCAACGACCAGGCCGAGCTGGAAGAGCTTCTGTCCCGGCACGGCACCCGCGGCGGCGCCGCGAGGGAAGCCGATCGCGTCGAGACCGACACCGGCGAGGAATCCCCCGAGGCCGGAGGTCGCCTTGCCGACGAACGCGATCGCCGCGACGAACATGCCTTCTTGGCGCCTGCCCGTGTCGAGCTCGTGCTCGTCGACGATGTCGGCAATCATCGAGGCTACGGTGATCCCGATGGTGACGACGATGGTGACCATGCACAGGGCGTGGACGAACATGATGGGCAGCAGCGCGGGGGCGCCGTTCTCCGGCATGACGCCGACGAAACGCAGAAACACCGGCAAGGGGCCGATGAGGCATCCCGCGGTCGCCAGACCGAGGACCGTTCTCTTCTTGTCGAAGCGCGCCGTCAGCGGCCGCGCCAGTGCGAAGGCGAGGATCACCGCGATCGCCAGGGCGTAGACGAGCACGGCGATCTGGGCGGTGGAGAAGCCCCAGAAGTAGGTGTTCATGTAGAGCCCGATCACGTCGTTGAACCCGGCCGCCACGGCGGCAAAGAGGGCGCCGAGCACGAGCATCCGATACGAAGGATTGCGAAGCACGGAGCGTGCCTCCGCCCACAGTTGCCCCCAAGATGCGGGTGCCCTTGGCGCCGGCGATCGCATCGTGGGGATCAGGCGGTGCGTGCCGAGGCTGCAAGTGAGGATGGCGGTGAAGATCAGCACCGCCCCGGCGTAAGCGAAATGCCCGTAGGCCTGCGGGTCGAAGCGCCCGTCGGCAAACGACGGCGACGGCGCGAAGAAGTAGAGGTAGCCGAGCTGCGCCGTCAGCAGCCCGCCCATCCAGCCGAAGAGGTAGCGGAAGCTGACCATGGAGGTGCGCTCGTCGTAGTCGGTGGTGATCTCGGGAACCATCGAGTCGCTGGGGATGGCGTAGAAGGTCATGCATACCCGCACGCCGACGGCGAACGCGGCGAGCCAGGCGAAGAGCCCGGTGGGGCCGAGCCCCGCCGGCGGGTTGAAGAGCAGGACGAAGCAGACGGCCATCGGCAGCGCGGCGAAGTACATGAACGGGTGACGACGGCCCCAGCGGGAGTGGAAGCCATCGGAGATCGAGCCGACGAGAGGATCGGTGATCGCGTCGACACACAGAGCGAGGAAGATCGCCGCGCCGCTCAGCGTTCCCGGCACGCCGAGCACCTGGTTGTAGTAGAAGAGCAGGAAGACGTTGAACGAGGCGCTCTTCGTGCCTTCCGCGACGGAGCCGATGCCGTAGTAGAGCTTGGTGGAGAGAGGGACCGGGCTCGCCGCGGTTTCCGCTGTTGTGCGCACCGGCAGACTCGACAGCATTCGCGCATCTGGGTCAAGCGGGGAAGCGAAAAGTGAAGAGCTGAAGGCGAAAAGCCGGAAGTGGCGCCGGGCCGACCTGAGCTTTTCGCCTTCAGCTTTGAGCCTTCGACTCGGCCCCGGAACGCGGCAGCCGCAGCTCGCGGCGCCCGCGCAGGGCGGTGATGTCGAACCCCTGGCGCAGCGCGCCCGGCGTGATTCGGCGGGCTCGCTCGGTGCCGGGGAGGTCGAGACCGCGTGCCAGGCGGGTGATGACGGTGGCGGCCGCGATTCCGCTCTCGCGCTGCCCGCGCAGCGTGTGGCGGGAATCCCGCTTCTGCAGCCGCGCGCCGTCGGCGTCGACGACCAGAGGTACGTGGGCGAACGCGGGCGCGCGGCCGCCCAGCATCTCGGCGAGCAGCGCCTGGCGCGGCGCGGAGTCGAGCAGGTCGACGCCGCGAATCACCTCGGTCACGCCCATGGCGAGATCGTCGACGACCACGGCGAGCTGGTAGGCGTAGACGCCGTCGCCGCGCTTGAGGACGAAGTCGCCGACCGCTTGTGCCACCTGCTGCCGTACGGATCCCTGCAGGAGATCGTGCACGCTCACTGCGCGCTCGGGCAGGGCGAGGCGAACGGCGGGCGGCCGCCGCCACGGCCGCGGGCGCATTCCCAACGGGCGGCAGGTGCCGGGGTAGCGCGGTCCCTCCTCGCCCGCGTGCGGGGCGCTGGCAATCTCGGCGATCTCTCGCCGCGAGCAGTCGCACAGGTAGGTGAGCCCCTGCGCCGCGAGCGCGGTGATCGCCGCCTCGTAGCGAGCGACGCGTTCGGATTGGCGGTAGGGGCCGCGCCGGCCGCCGACGTCGGGCCCCTCGTCCCAATCGAGGCCGAGCCAGCGCAGATCGTCGAGCTGGCGCGCCTCGCTGCCGGCGACGACGCGGGGGCTGTCGATGTCCTCGACGCGCAGGATCAACGAGCCGCCGGCCGCGCGCGCCCGCAGCCAGGCGACGAGCGCGGTCAGCGCCGAGCCCAGGTGCAGATCGCCGGTGGGCGACGGCGCGAAGCGACCGCGATAGGGAAGAGCGCTCACGGCGCTACGATACAGAAAAATGTCCGGGAGTCTTCCTCGTCGCGTCCCGTCGTCCCGCGTGGTGTTGCATCGGCGCCGGACCTATTGTATCTCTCCATCCGGATTCACGGATAGATGATGATGGAAAGCCCGCCGATGCTGAGCTGGATGGAGTCGCTTGCCGACGCCGCCCGCGCGCGCCTGCTGCGGCTCGTGGAGCGGCAGGAGTTGGCGGTCGCCGAGCTCTGCGGCGTGCTGCAGCTGCCGCAATCGACGGTCAGCCGGCACCTCAAGGTGTTGGCCCACGACGGTTGGGTATCGGTGCGTTCGGAGGGCACCAGCCGGCTCTACCGGCTGGCGTTCGACGGAAAAGACCCGGCGGCGCGCCGGCTCTGGGCGCTGCTGCGGGAGCAGATCGGCGCCACCGCCGCGGCGGCACACGACGACCAGCGCCTGGCCAGCATCCTCGCCAAGCGCCGGAGCCGCTCACGCGCCTTCTTCAGCTCCGCCGCCGGACAGTGGGATCGCCTGCGGCGCGACATGTTCGGCGAGCGCTTCGACCTGCTGGCCCTGGCCGGCCTGCTCGACGAGGACTGGACGGTGGCCGATCTCGGCTGCGGCACCGGGCAGATCGCCGCGACGCTGGCGCCCTTTGTCGCTCGCGTCATCGCCGTCGAGAGCTCGGCGGCGATGCTCAAGGCGGCGCAGCGGCGCTTGGAAGGTGCCGGCAACGTCGAGCTGCGGGCGGGCGAGCTGGAAGCGCTCCCGATCGACGACGCCGACCTCGACGCGGCGGCGATCGTTCTCGTCCTGCACCACGTCCCGGATCCCGTGGCGGTGCTGCGCGAGACCGCGCGCGCCTTGCGGCCGAGCGGGCGTCTGCTGCTGGTCGACATGTTCCGCCACGACCGCCGGGAGTATCAGCAGCAGATGGGGCACGTCTGGCTCGGCTTCGAGCCCGAGCAGACGGAGGATTGGCTGTGCCAGGCAGGCTTCGAACGACCGCGTGTGCGGGCTCTGCCGCCGGAGGCGGCGGCGAAGGGGCCGGCTCTGTTCGCGGCGACGGCGCGGCGAGCGAACGGGAATGGAAAGCAAGAGTCGAAAGTCGATGGTCGAAGGTCGAGGAGCAGAGGCCAAGCAGAAAACTCGAGAGGAGAACGGAGGAGAGTATGAGCACTGTGACGAAGTTGAAGACGGCCGGTGCGGCCGAGCGGTTGCCGTTCAAGGTCAAGGATCTGTCCCTGGCCGAGCTGGGTCGCAAGGAGATCCGGCTGGCGGAGCAGGAGATGCCGGGCTTGATGGCTCTGCGCCAGCGGCACGCCGCGAACAAGCCGCTCAAGGGGGCGCGGGTCATGGGGTCGTTGCACATGACGGTGCAGACGGCGGTTTTGATCGAAACGCTGGCGGACCTCGGCGCCGACGTGCGCTGGTGCTCGTGCAACATCTTCAGCACCCAGGACAGCGCCGCCGCGGCGGTCGCGGTCGGCCGCGAGGGGAGCGCCGACAGCCCCAAGGGTACCGCCGTGTTCGCCTGGAAGGGGGAGACGCTCGATGAGTACTGGTGGTGCACCAACGAGGCCCTCACCTGGCCCGACGGCTCGGGGCCGGACCTGATCGTCGACGACGGCGGTGACGCCACGCTGCTGGTGCACAAGGGTCTCGAGTTCGAGAAGGCGGGGCGCGTTCCCGACTTCGACGCCGCCAACGATCCGGAGGAGTGGGGCGTGATCCTCGACGTGCTGCGCCGGCTGCAGCAGCAGGAGCCGGGGCGCTGGGAGCGCATCGCGCCGCGTGTTCGCGGCGTCAGCGAGGAGACCACCACCGGGGTGCACCGCCTCTACCAGATGGCGAAGAGCGGCACGCTGCTGTTCCCGGCGATCAACGTCAACGACTCGGTCACCAAGAGCAAGTTCGACAACGTCTACGGCTGCCGCCACTCCCTGGTCGACGGACTGAACCGCGCCACCGACGTCATGCTCGGTGGCAAGGTCGCCGTGGTCTGCGGCTTCGGCGAGGTCGGCAAGGGGTGCGCCGAGTCGCTGCGCGGGCAGGG
>CAZYMF010000124.1:0-14098 GCA_964648215.1 uncultured Binatia bacterium (SeqCode)
CAGCTTCATCGCCGGATGGCCCCAGTAGCCGTTGGCGAAGATGCCGAGCTGCCCGCTCTGCAGCAGGCCGACCACCTTGCCCTGTACCTTCGACATCTCCTGGCGCGAGTTGCCCGTCCAGGCGGACAGGCTCTGGGCGATGTTTGCGGCCTGGACCGGGTCGGCCTTGGGGATGGTGGTGACGTCGACGAAATCGAGCGCGGAGAGGTGGTAGAAGTGAACGATGTGGTCGTGGAGCGCGTGCCCGATGAGGATGAGGTTGCGGATGTACTGGGCGTTGAGGGGGATCTCCATCGCCAGCGCGTCCTCGACGGCGCGCACCGAGGCGATCGCGTGCACCGTGGTACAGACCCCGCAGAAGCGCTGGGTGAAGAACCACGCCTCCCGCGGGTCGCGGCCGCGCAAGATGTTCTCGATCCCGCGCCACATGCTGCACGAGGCCCACGCCTTCTGCACCTGGCCGTTGTCGACGACCGCGTCGATGCGCAGGTGACCTTCGATGCGAGTGATGGGATCAATCGTGATGCGAGCCATGGGCTGTCCTCTCTTCTACCGGGCCGGTGCCGCCTGCGGGGCTCCGGCGATGATCGGAAAGCGCTTGATGAGCAGGATGTAACCGGCGACCTCGCCGGCCACCAGGCCGACGGTGACCAGGATCTCCAGGACGCTCGGGAAGTACGCCCAGCCCGGCCCCGGCTGAAAGGCGACCAGGAAGACGTCGAAGCGATACAGCGCGCCGGCCAGCAGCAGCAGCATCGAGGCGCGCACCAGTGTGCCGAGGTTGCGCCGCTGCCGCTCCTCGCGCAGCAGGGCGAGCGCGCCGAAGAACAGCAGGAACTCGAGCAGGGACATGACGCTGTACAGGTCGAAGGCGAAGAGCCGGTCGATCTGCTTGCGCATGATCAGGTCGATCAGTCGAATGCCGATGTAGGCCTGCAACACCGGGCGCATCACCTTGCCCAACCCGGCCAGCATGTCGATCTCCGGCCGCCGGCCCAGCAGCCGCGACGACAAGGCGCTCTCGAGCACGACCATGGCAAAGCCCATGGCGATGCACGACGAGAGAAAGAGCAGCGGCAACATGATGGTGTTCCACAGCGGGTGCAGGCGCGGTCCGCTCAGCAGCATCAGCGTGCCCAGACCCGACTGGTGCATCGTCGGCAGCAACACCCCGAACGCCACCACCCACACCAGCCCTTTGCGCAGCCGCGGCATCCACGCCTTGCCCAGCGAGCGAATCCACCCCACCCGGCTCTGCTGCGCCCGCTCCAGGAAGGCCGGCGACAGCTCGATCCACAGCACGATGGTGTAGGTGAGGATGCACAGGGCCACCTCGAGCAGGACCGAGCGCAGATTCCAGTGCCAGAAGAAGGGCAGCTGGTACGCTTCCCAGGGGCGCCCCAGGTCGATCATCACCGAGAAGCCGGCGATCGAGTAGCCGAAGGCGCTGGTGACCAGTGCCGGCCGCACCAGCGGGTGATATTTGCCGCGGTTCATGATGTAGACGAGCAGGGCCAGCGCGTAGCCGCCACACGCCAGGGCGCTGCCGGTGACCACGTCGAAGGCGATCCACAGGCCCCACGGGTAGCCGTCGTTGAGGGCGGTGCTGTGGCCGAGCCCGACCCAGAAGCGCCAGACGACGAGCGCGCCCGCGAGCAGCGCGAGAGCGGTCAGGAGGCGAACGGGGCGCGTGAAGAAGGGGCCGCCGATGGCTTGCGGCTGTGCCTGTGTGGTCATGACTCGGCGTCCTCCGTCGGTTGCCCCTCGCCGGTGATCTGGCGGCGGCTACGCGCCAGCACGGCGACGAGCAGGGCGTACAGGGCCACGGGGGGAACGATTCCCTGGTAGATCTCCTGGAACACCTCGCGCACGCCCGTCGGCACCGGCTCCGGGCCGTAGTCCGGCAGCCCGAGCTTGGCGAAGTCGACGTCGGCCAGATAGAGCACCTGCGTACCCCCGACCTCCGTCTCCCCGTAGACCTTGGGAACGTAGCGCTGTGGATGCCGCTGCAGGCGCGCGTGGGCTTCGTTCAAGAGCTCGGTGTACTTGCCGAAGATCACCGCCCCCGTGGGGCAGACCTCGCAGCACGCCGGCTGCTTCCCCTCGGCGAGACGCTCCTTGCAGAACTCGCACTTGACGATCTTCGGGGCCGTGCTGCTCCACTCGAACTTGGGCACGTTGAACGGGCACGCCATCTCGCAGTAGCGGCAGCCGATGCAGAGGTTGGGGTTGTAGGCGACGACGCCGTGGTCGCCCTTCTTCAGCGCGCCCAGCAGACAACCCGAAGCACACGCCGGGTCGAGGCAGTGCATGCACTGGCGCTTGACGAAGGCGTAGCGGCCGTCCTTGGGGTCCGTGTAGAGCTTGATGATGTTCTTCGTCTTCGCGTTGAGGTCGAGCGGCATCTGCCACAGGCCGTCGGACAGGGCGGTGTCGGGGGGCAGGTGGTTGGCCTCGTTGCACGCCACCATGCACGACTTGCAGCCGATGCACTTGGTCGAGTCGTAGAGCATCCCGACCGCATCGGGCCGGGCGACCGCGGCGGCTTTCGCCTCGCTCGGCGCGCAGGCCGAGGCGATGGCGGTGCCGCCCGCGCCGACCATCAACTTCAGGGCGTCGCGTCGGGAAAAGTCCATGGCTCACTCCTCCGGGGCCTGGGAGTCCGGTTCGTTATCGGGGGACGAGCCGAGCTTCTTCGACGCCATGTAGCCGGCGCCGAGCAGCGCCCCACCGATGAGGCCGGCCACGCCGGTCGCCAGGGGGCTGATGTGCCCCTCGGGCGCGTGCACCGGCGCGTAGGTGTGCGGCGGCGCCACGTCGGCGGGTTTCACCGTCTCGAACATCGGCACCCGGAAGGCGACCTGCTGCTCCGTGCAACCGTAGCAAGGGGCACCGATCCCGATCGGCCAGCAGTCGACGACCTCGTTGAACTGGCGCGTCGAGCAGGGCGCGTGCGTCACCGGGCCCTTGCAACCCATATGATACAGGCACCAGCCCTGGCGATGCCCATAGTCCCCGAACTGGCGGACGAACTCACCGGCATCGAAGTGGGCGCGGCGCGGGCAGTGATCGTGGATGTAGCGATCGTAGGCGAACTTCGGCCGCCGCAGCGAATCCAGCTCGGGCAGCGTGCCGGCGATCGCATACTGCAGCACGGTGGCCAGCAGGTTGTACGGATTGGCCGGACAGCCGGGAATGTTGACGATCGGCTTGTCGCTGACGATCGAGTCGACGCCGACGGCATCGGTCGGGTTCGGATCGGCCGATGGGATCCCGCCCCAGGAGGCGCACGAGCCGATGGCAATGATGGCCGCCGCCTGCTCGCCCACCTCTTCCAGGATCTCGATCCCCGGCTTGCCCGCGATCTTCAAGTAGATGCCCTTGTCCTTGCGCGGAATCGATCCCTCGACCACCAGAACGTACTTGCCCGCGTTCTCCGCCATCGCCGCGCGTAGCGCGTCTTCCGCATCCTTCCCCGCCGCCGCCATCAAAGTCTCGTGGTAGTCGAGCGAGACGAGATGCAGGATCAGCTCGGCGAGGTCCGGCGTCGACGTGCGCAGCAGGGTCTCGGTACAGCCGGTGCAGTCCTGGAAGTTGAGCCAGATGACCGAGGGTCGCCGCGCCTGGGCGATCTCCCGCGCCACCTCGGCGGCGCGCACCTTGTTCGTCAGGGCAAGCCCCGCCGGAGCCACGACCATGAGCTTGGCGCAGAACTCGAGGAACTGACGCCGACTCACGCCACATCGGAAGAGATGCCGGCCGATCGTCTCCGCCTCGTCGGCGACCTCCCATTTCTTCACGGGCATGTGACACCTCCGGGCAGCCGTCCCGCTCACTGGCGCGGGAAGCGTACCGTGCTGGACAGCCGCCGCGGCTCTCCCGCGGCAGCCACCGGACCCAATCCAGATCCGCCTTGCAGCAGATGATGCGAAACGCGCGAGGCACCCTCCCTTGTCGGCGGGCCTCCGATGCCGCGTGCTTCTCGAGCAGGATTTGAGCCACGAGTGTCATCGCAGCAACCATCGGGCAAGAGGCGCGGGACGGGGAGAATCTCGGACGAGCCTTCTCTCAAAACTAGGAGCCACCACGCAATTTCGGCGCATTTCCCGCATCGGCATGGAGCGGAGCAATCAACCAACACCTGCTCGCCGCGGCCGGGGTTCGTTCGACGAAACGAGGCGACCCGCACGACGATCGCCGGCCTCGGCGAACCGGTTCGCGTCGTCTTCCAGCAAGTGGGCGATGTCGTCCTTCCTCGCTGGCTGCGCCCGTAGTGGCCGGGCGCGGGATCAGAAGGGAACGCTGACCGCGCAGGTCGCCGCCCAGACGTCGACGCGGTTGCCGATGGACTTCGCCAGCGGGCGCGACGAGTAGGCCGGGTTGCAGGTGACGAATTCGAGCGGGCCGTTGCCGTAGATTCCCGCTCCGACTCCCCAACCACCGTCGGTGTCGGTGCCGCCGATGACGTAGGGTCGCAGATAAGACGAAAGCGGATTCCAGGCATCCGGCAACACCCGAGCGTCGACGCCGAAGTAGCCGACCTCGGTGTCGCGACCGGGCTCGTCGGGGACGCCGATGTTCGTGTAGGCGAGATCGGCGCCGAGACGAACCTCGCCGAGAAGCTCGCCCGCCGGCGTCCGGCCGGCGAGGCCGGCTCCGACGAAGGGCAGCAGGCTGAGGCCGGCGCGCGTGAACCAGGCGTTGGTCGTGCCGCTCGAAGCGAAAGGCGCGAACGTGACCGGATCGACCCCGCTCGCCGTCGTTCGGCTGCGCACGGCGTTGACCAGCGCCCCCACGGCAAACCAGTCTCTCTCGCCCCAACGCCAGTGCGCTCCCAAGGTCAGATCGACCTGTCGCTCATCGGTCGACTGGAGGAAGCTGACGCCGGAAGACGACAGCTTCACGTCGCTGTCGATGCCGGGGATGGAGGCGCCGATACCCAGACACAACCCCTTGATGGCGAGCGGCGTGCGGCCGAGATCGACGCCGGCCAACAGGCCCAGCAGGCGACTGCGGGTCGTCATGTCGACCCCGGGAAGGCTGTGGGGCGTGCCCCCGCCGTCGGCATAGACCGTGTGAACCTCGACGACCCACGGGTCCATCGCCAGCGACACGGTGGCGCTGCCGATGTCGACGCCGACGCCGCCCGAGTTGAGCCGGAAGTAGCTGCCGCTGCCGAAGACGCCGCGCGGGACATAGGGCAGAGATCCGACCGGCAAGGTCGCCGGATTCGTCCACCCGTAGGGATCGGCGGCGTAGGAGCCGCGCGCCTCGCAATCGCCGTAGAGGCAGAGGTTGAGGCCGGTCAGATCCGTCCCGAGCTGTTGCCCGGCGGAGGAGGAGGGGGCCAGGCTCGCCGCGGCGACCAAAGCGATCAGGAGGAGGAGCACACGGCCGCGAGCGGCGCATCCCTGCGCTTGCGGGGACAGCCGCCGTCCCTCGCTCCGGGCAGAACCATCACTGAAGCGCGAAACTCGATCCATAAGCGGACCCTATCATACGGCAGGGCGCGGCTCCCTGTCCGCCGACAGTCATCGAGCCCACGCAGCGCAGGTCCGCCGCATTCCGGCCCCCTTCTTTGATCTTCGCCGATCGCTGCCTCAATCACGGGCGAACGCTCGAAATCGAAGACTTGATCGGCTACGTTGCCGCGGCTCCATGGCAGACACGTTGACAGCGCGGGAGATCGCTGGCGGCAATCGCCGGCTCCTACGGCTCGGCGCCGGCCCGGCGCGGGTCTGACCGTGACCGACCACGCCCGCAAGTCGACGGCAAACCGCGCGCGCGCCGGCACGGGCCGGCGGCCGACCGCCGTCGAGCTGGCAGCCGCGCAGTGGCTGCTGCGTCCCTGGCAGTGGCTGACGTCGCCGAAGTTCTACGGCCTCGAGCATGTTCCAAAAGACCGTCCGGTCCTGCTGGTCGGCAACCACACGCTCATGGGCGTGCTCGACGTACCGCTGATGGCCTTCGGTCTCTACGAGCAGCGCGGCGTCTTCGTGCGCGCCCTCGGCGACCATCTGCACTTTCGGATTCCGTTGTGGCGCGACCTGCTGCAGGCCTTCGGCTCGGTCGACGGCACCCCGGAGAACTGCCGCGCGCTGATGCGCGCCGGCGAGACCATCCTGGTCTTCCCCGGCGGCGGGCGCGAGGTGTTCAAGCGCAAGGGCGAGAAGTACCGGCTGATCTGGAAGAACCGCATCGGCTTCGCCCGCCTGGCCATCGAGCACGGCTATCCCATCGTCCCCTTCGCCGCGGTCGGCGCCGAGGAGTGCTTCGACATCCTGGTCGACGGCGACGAGCTGCTGCGCACCCCGCTCCGCGGGGCGATCGAGCGGCTGTCGCCCCGCCCCGACGTCATTCCGCCGCTCGTGCGCGGGATCGGCCTTTCCCCGCTGCCGCGCCCGGAGCGATTCTATTTCCGTTTCTCCAAGCCGATCGCGACCAGATCGCTGGCCGGCCGTCGCGACGACGAAGCGGCGTGCCTCGCCCTGCGCCGGAAGGTCAGCACGGCCATCGAGCGCAGCATCGCCTTTCTGCTTGCCGCGCGCGAGCGCGATCCGGACCGTTCACTCCTCCGACGGCTGAGCGCCGATCTGGGGCTCACGCCGCCGCCCACACCGCCCCGGAAAAGACATCGCCCCCGTCGCTCGCCCCCTTGGTGAGCCGCCGCCACTTCACTCCAAGTGCGCAAGTCTGGCGCCTGCTGGCCGCGAAGGTTGAGCGCCATTCCGTTGTCGCGGTGCCGCGGAGCGGCCGCCGCCCGCTCGGGTTGTGCCGGCCATCGCAGCAATGTCCCTGTGCGCGATGGTCGGTCAGCCCGGCACATGCGTTGCAGTCATCCATGGTGGTAGCCCCGTCGGAGAGCCGCACCGGCACCGACGCAAAGCCAGGAGCCGGAGTCAATCCGGCGAGAAAATGCTTGCATGCGGTCACGTACCCGGGTTAGACGTCAAGCCGACATCGCAACTAGCGTCGGATTCAAGCGAACCAGCACGGCTTGCGGAGGTGGGGGATGACTGAGGTGGGCATGGGAACGCAGGCGATCGGACGCTTTCAGCCCATCGTCGGCGACCAGCCGATGAACGGCCTGATCCAGCGGGCGGAGGCGATCCGCGAGCGGCTGGCCGGTCGCGTGGTGTGGAACGTCAACTCGACCGCGGCCGGCGGCGGCGTCGCCGAGATGCTGCAGGCCCTGCTGCCGTACGTGCGCGGCGCCGGCATCGACGCACGCTGGCTGGTGATTCGCGGCGACGGCGATTTCTTTCGCGTCACCAAGCGCCTGCATCACGCGCTGCACGGCTCGCTCGGCGACGGTTCGACGCTGGACGAGCAGGCCCACGCCATCTACGAGGCAACCATGCGCGCCAACGCGACCGATCTCGCCGGCGTGATCCGCGCCGGCGACGTCGTGTTGCTGCACGACCCGCAGACCGCCGGATTGGCCGCGCACCTCCTCCGCGCCGGGGCGATGGTGATCTGGCGCTGTCACATCGGCCATGACTCCACCAACGCCGAGGTCGAGCGCGGCTGGTCCTTCCTGGCACCCTATCTCGCCGACGTGCCGGCCTTCGTGTTCTCGCGCGCGGCCTACGTGCCGGACTACTGCGACCACGGCAAATCGACGATCATCACCCCGAGCATCGACGCCTTCTCTCCCAAGAACCAGGACATGGCCGAAGAGACCGTGCGCGCCATCCTGGGGCACGTGGGTCTGACCGAGGGAGCAGCGGGAGACAGCCGCGGGTTCATCCGTGAGGACGGCTCACCCGGCCGCGTCGATCGTCAGGCGGAGGTGATCCGTCTCGGACGTGCGCCGCGATGGGAGACCCCGCTGGTGGTGCAGGTGTCGCGGTGGGACCCGCTGAAGGATCCCGTCGGTGTCCTCAACGGCTTTGCCAAGCTGGTCAACGGCTCGACACCGGCCGGCGCCGAGCTGGTGCTCGCCGGCCCCGACGTAAGGGCGGTGGCCGACGATCCCGAGGGCGCCGCCGTGTTCCATCAAGTCATCGACGAGTGGCGGCAGCTACCGCCCGCCGTCCGCCAGCGCGTCCACCTCGTCTCGCTGCCGATGGCCGACGTGCAAGAGAACGCCGCCATCGTCAACGCCCTGCAGCGTCATGCCGCCGTGGTGGTGCAGAAGAGCCTGCACGAGGGCTTCGGTCTGACGGTCACCGAGGCGATGTGGAAGGCGCGCCCGATCGTGGCCAGTGCGGTCGGCGGAATCCAGGACCAGATCGTCGACGGCCAGGAAGGTCTGCTGCTGCGCAACCCGGCCGATCTCGACGCCTTCGCAGCGCGCACCCGCCTCCTGCTGGAGAGCCCGGAAGACGCGCAACGTCTGGGAGCGGCGGCGCGGGCGCGCGTGGCCCGCGAGTTTCTCGGCTTCAACCACCTCCTCAAGTACGCCGATCTGATCGCCCGTCTCGATCTATCCCGCGGGTCCGCCGCCGGCCGCGACTGACACGCCCATCCCCGGGCGAGTCAGGCCGGTCAGGCTGGCCGCGAGCGCCGCTCGCAGTCGCTCGCCGACGGGCCGGGTTGCCAGGCAGGCCTGATTCACCTCGAGCTCGATGCCGAGATAACGCGGCGGCGCGAAGCGCGTGCGCAGATAGGTGGAGAACCCATCGGCATGCCCGCGATACGGGTAGTTGCGCCGCACGCGCAGCTCGGGGGCCATCTCTCGCAGCCGCTGCGCCCAGCGCGCGCACAGCTCCCGCTCCGCCCACCGCGCCGGATCGTAGAGCAGGCCGATGTCGGCGCGACGCACCTGCCCTGCCAACACCGGCGTGAAGCTGTGCACGGCGACGTGCAGCACGCGCTCGCCCGCGCCCACCCACCCGGCAATCGCCGCCTCCACCTGCTCGCGGTGCGGGCGGTAGTAGCGGGCGACGAGACCATCCTTCGCCGCGCCAGCCAGCGGCGCGCTCACCTCGGAGAACAAGCGCGGATGGCCCAGCGAACGGTTGAGATCGATCAGCAGTCGGCTGATCGTGACCGCGTAGAGCGGCGCGTTGGCGCGCCGGGCCAGCCAGCGCGCCAACGCCAGCGCGCCGGGATCGTAACCGCGATGGCCCGCCAGCAGCGCGGTCGCGCCGGCGAAGTGCGCGGCGTAGGCGCGGGGAATGCGATTGCCACCGTGCTCGCAGGTGAAGAGAAGCCGCTCAGCCCTGGCCACGGAACATCACCCCGTCGGCGAGACAGGCGCAGAGATCCCGATACACCTCCCGCAGCCGCTCCCGGCGCAGATCGCCGTTCAGGCGCTCGAGAATCCGGCGGGCCAGGCAGCCCTCGTCGAGGACGACGTCGAGCGTGCTGCGCCACGTTGCCGCCCCCGGCTCCGGCGCGAGAGCAGTCTCGATCAGATGCCGCCAGAGATCGCCGGCCCGGCAGCTCGACGTCCCCGGATACGCGAGCAGCTTGCGATACTCCGCGTCGCGGATCTCGGCGGTGTCACCGCCACGAATGACGTCGAGCAGAATCGCCTGCAGGCGCTCGGTGGGCCAGCCACGCTGCTCCTCCTGGCTCGCCCACCGATTGGAGGTCAGGGCTTTCAGCACGGCGATGATGGCGGCGGCGATCGCGACGTCGGCCCGCGGGCACTCCTGCACGTCGAGGACGCGGATTTCGATGGCGTCGCGGTCGAAGCGGGCGATGCAGCCGCGGGCGTTGACCCATTCATGGCGCAGGACTCCTTCGGGATCGAGCGCCGCCAGGTCGTCGTAGATTCCCTGGAGAAGCACCCCCTCGTACTCGGCGCGCCGGAACACGGGCTCGGGGATCACGGCGCCGCAGACCGACGGCACCCTGGCGGCGTTGTGGCGATAGACCTCCAGGCGAGTGTCCAGCAGCCCGGTGGCCCGGCCGTCGAGCAGCGGCGAGCTCGCCGCCAGCGCCGGCAGGATCGGCAACAGCAGGCGGATGGCGGCATGCAGGCGGCCGAACTCCTCGTCGTCGCCGAACGGCAGATTGAGGTGCACGCTCTGCAGGTTGGCCCAGCCGTGGCCGCGGCAATCGAAGATGCGATGAAACGTCTCGTAGACCGCGTTGTACTCGTGCGGCCACAGCGCCAGCTCGGTGTCCGGGTCCATCCACGGATGCATCGCCGACGGCATCAGCCTCGCTTCCATCGGCGCGAGCAGGCGGTTGATGCGGGCGACGTGGTCCTGGAAGAGCTCGGGCAGCCCGTCGAGCGCGGGCGCGGGCCCGTTGGTCTTGAGCTCGACGACGTGCAGCGCCAGCTCGTTCGACCACGCCACGTCGCCGACCTCGATCTCCGACTCGTAGCGGCCGACCTCGCTCTTGATCAGCTCGTCGGTGATCGGCTTGACGCACAGCGTCTCGGCGTCGACGATCATGTATTCGAGCTCGAGGCCGACGGCGGCGAAGAGACGGAGCGGCGGCTCGCTCATACCACCGGACGCTTGCCGCCGCGGGCGTCGAGCCGTTCGCGGAAGTAGCGCATGATCCTCACGTAAAGGTCGTCCTTCAGCACCGCGTCCTCGTAGCCCGCCTCGATGGTCGGGTTGTCGTTCACCTCCATGACCAGGAAGCGGCCGTCGACCTCCTTGATGTCGACGCCGTAGAGCCCGTCGCCGATCAGGGCGGCGGTGCGCGCGCCGAGATCGACGGCGGCGGCCGGCACGGCCTCGATGGGCAGCCCCTCCACCTTGCCGTAGCGACGGCGGCCGCCCGTGTCGGTGTGGATGATCTGCCAGTGGCCGCGGGCCATGTGGTACTTGCAGGTGTACAGCGGCTGTCCGTTGAGCACGCCGATGCGCCAGTCGAACGCCGACTGCACGTACTCCTGGGCGATCACCAGATCGGAGCCTTCGAGCAGCCGCTCCAGATGGGCGCGCAGCTCCTCGCTCGTGGACGCCTTGACCACGCCCTGGGAGAACGCGCTGTCGGGCTGCTTGAGAATGCACGGCAAGCCCACCCGCGCCTCCACCTCGCCGACGTTGCCGGCGTGGACGACCAGGGTCTTCGGGCTGGCGATGCCGTGCTGGCCGAAGAGCTCGGCCTGGTACACCTTGTTGGTGCAGCGGACGATCGAGGCCGGGTCGTCGATGACGACCAGCCCCTCGGCGGCGGCGCGGCGGGCGAAGCGGTAGGTGTGATGATTGACGGCGGTGGTCTCGCGGAGGAAGAGCGCGTCGAACTCCGCCACCCGCCCATAGTCCTCGCGCTCGATGAGCGTGGCGTCCATGTCCAGCGTGCGGGCGGCGCGGACGAACTTGCGCAGGGCGACCTCGTCCGACGGGGCCTCTTCCTCGGGGCCGGCGAGGATGGCCAGGTCGTAGCGGTACTGCTTCGGCCGGTGCGGCCGGCTCGGGCGACCGAAGTAGTAGGCGGCGCGCTCGATCACGAACTCCCGGTGCCCCTCGGGGATCTCGCTGGTGGCGATGGCGCGAATTCGCGCCAGCTGCCAGCTGCCGTCCTCGTGCGCGAAGCTGGCGCGCAGGAACGGCGCGGGAAACTGGTTGAACAGGGCCTGGCTGAGCCGGTCGTAGCGCGAGGCGACGTTGCGGCCGAAGTAGATGCTGAGCTCGAAGGTGGGGGAGCGCAACGAGGCCAGGCTGCGCTGAATGATCCCGTCGAGATCTTCGGAAACGATGCGCAGCAGCGGGGAGAGGCGGAGATCCTGAATGGTCTCGACCGAGGGCAGCGGCCGGTGGCCGCGGGCCGCGCCCAGGAGCGAGACGTAGTAGCCGACGGTCTGGTAGCCGTAGGTGCGGCACAGGTTGAACACGGCGGCGCCGCGCAGCTCGGAGAAGCGCGGCTCGGTGAGGTAGCTCTTGGCCGACACCACGTCGGTGTCCGGCAGCTGCAGCGGCCACCGCTTGCTGTTCTCGACCACGACGAGGGAGATCATGACGCGCTCGACTTGCGGCTCCCCGGCTCCAGGACCAGGAAGTTCGCGTCGTAGGTGATCACACCGAGCAGAACGGCGCCGAGCACCCGATCCAGCCCGACCGTGTAGTAGTGAGAGCCGAAGCCCGGGTTGTCCTGCAACGGATCGGCCACCTGCACCTCGCGGCGCCGGCTGTCATAGCCGCAGAGCACGACGAAGTGGCCGGTAGGATGGCCGCGGACGTCGTCGTAGTGGAGCTTCTCGATCCCCACCTCGCGGGCGCAGCCGTAGAGGTAGGTGGCGCTCAGCCCGGTGAGGATGGGGCGGTCGCGCCGCAGGTACTTGGCGAGAAGATCCCGCGACAGCTCGCGGAAGCGCAAGCGACCGCCGAGATCGATAAACTCGAGATAGGCCTCGGTGGCGACGCCGAGCCGGGCATCGTCCTTCGCTTCGCGCTGCGCCACCAGCCGCGCCGCCAGGTCCGCGGCGCCGTCGCCGAACCAGGTCGGATCGAACAACTGCAGGTTGTAGGTGTAGATCGTCGCCTGATAGCCGCGTTGCAGAGCATGGCAGGCAAGGTGGACCGCGAGCGTGCCCCCGGACTCCAGCGGCACGACCTCGGCCACCACCTGGCGCAACGGCACCTGGTCCCCGTAGTAGGCATAGACCGCGTGCAGGCAGGTCGGCCCGCAGGTCGAATCGGTCGGCTGCGGCAGGATGTCGAGCTGGAGTCGCGTCTCCACGTGCGGTCAGACCCTCCGGCGCCCGGCAAGCGAACGAGGCTCGGCCTCGGAGCTGGGGGTATGGAGAAGCGAATGGAGAACCGGGAACCGGGAACTCGGAACGGAGAACCGGTCCATGGCCGGCCCTTCGTTCACCGCTTTTGCATTCCCTGTTCTGGGTTCCTGACTCTCCATAATTCATTCACACGTGGAACCTGACCCACCCCGGCAACGACCACCATAGCAGACGGGCGCTCGCGCCGCCTCGTCGCGCCCGTCGACGGCGCACCTTCGATTACGGCAGCGGCGTCGGCGTCGGTACGCGGACGATCAGCTCGGCCGGGGCACCGACGTTGCCGCCGATGTCGCGCAGGCGCACGACGAAGCGGGTGTCCCCCGGCGGCAGCTCGAGCGGCGCCGACATCAGGCCGCAGAACTGAACGCTGGAGCGGCCGTCGACGCAGCCGTAACCGCTGTCGAGGAGCACGCAGGCGTCGGTTTTCGCGCACGTCCGCCCGCCGGGCGTGCCGCCGCCGGTCTCGAAGCGGCAGCCGAGGTCGTTGATGGCGTCGGTGATCGCCTGCGTCGCCGCGAAGCTCGGCGGGTTCACCGCGGGAACGCCACCGAGAAACGGGGCGGCGTTGTCACACACCGCAGCGCTGCCGTCGCCGAGCGCCTCGTCGGCAACGATCTGCAGGTCCGGCCGCAGCTCGGGATCGCTCTTGAAAGTGGACGAGCCGACGTTCATACCCGACGGCCCCTTGGCGCCCTCGACGACGAGATAGAAGCCCTGGCCGACGAGGCGTTGGTAGACCGGCACTCCGTTCTCGACCGTGGCCGGGTCGACCACGTGGTTGTCCGCCGAGGTGACGCCGAAGTACGACACGATGGGTCCCGGCGGCGGAGTCGCCGTGGGTGTCGGCGTGGCGGTCGGGGTCGGAGTGGCACTCGGCGTCGCAGTGGCGGTGGGGCCGGGCGGGCAGCCGTTGAGCGCCGCGTCGACCGCCAACGTCAGCTCGTCGACGAGCACCTGTTGATCGTCGTTGACGTCGGCCGCGGCGCAGCTTGCCAGCGGCAGGGTGCCGAGCGCGACGTCGACGCTGGCAACCAGCTCGGCAGCCGTGACCAGTCTGTTCCCGTCGCAGTCACCGGGGCACGAGCCCGACGCCTGGGCCCGGGCGCCGAGCGCGATCGAGCACAGCACCGCAACGCAGGCGAAGGCGCCCGGCCGAGAACACCGGAGCTCGAGAAACGAAGTCATGCAGCTGACTGGGACTAACAGACGAACGAACGGCAGATCAAGTAGGCGACGGGCGATCCGGACCCCCGCGACACCCTTCTCCCACGGGTCTCACCTTGCCGGCGAAGCTGCCGTAGACATAGAGATCACCAGCAGCATGCCCGGGATCCACCAGGCGAGAGCGACGCGGAGGCCGGGTTCCGGGGCGGCGGCGTTCATCACCGTCAGCGCGCGGCTGTCACCGGTGGTGGCGGGGAGAACGTAGGGATAGAGGCCGTACGCGGC
>CAZYMF010000125.1:0-12269 GCA_964648215.1 uncultured Binatia bacterium (SeqCode)
GAGTCTGGGCCGTGTCTCAGTCCCAGTGTGGCTGGTCATCCTCTCAGACCAGCTAGCCATCTTCGCCTTGGTGGGCCATTACCCCACCAACTAGCTAATGGCGCGCAGGCCCATCCGCAGGTGGTAGCTTGCATGCAGAGGCCACCTTTTACCACGAAAACCGCAGCCCTCGTGGTCTTATCTGGTATTAGCCCGTCTTTCGACAGGTTATCCCAGTCCCGCGGGCAGGTTACCTACGTGTTACTCACCCGTGCGCCGCTGTACTCATGGAGTTGCCCCCACTTTCCCGCACGACTTGCATGTGTTAGGCACGCCGCCAGCGTTCGTTCTGAGCCAGGATCAAACTCTCCAGTTAAAACGTGAACCGGCCTGGAGGACCGGTTGTTACCCATTGAAACGGGTCCCGTCACGCATCCGAAGATGATCCGCATCATCACAACCGAACCCTCGCGAGTCCGATTCGATGAATTGGCGCTACTACCTAGTTTTCAAAGACCGGCCGCCTTGCGGCGGCGCCTCTCGGCAGAAGGCGGTATATATTGGAGGACCGTACCGGAGTCAAGCCCCCGGCGGGAGCAAGAACACAATTTTTTTCACCCGCCGGGATCCCACCTGGACAATCGACTCGGCTCGATCACGGCGTAGGAGGTGGTGGATATCACGTACGCGATCGCCGTCAACCCGGACCCCACCCTGCTGGATGATGCGTCGGGCTTCACTCATGGACTTCACGAATCCCGCGGCAACCAGCACCGCCGGCAGCGAGACGGTGTCCGCCTCCTCCGCCCAGACAAACGTCTCCATCTCGTCGGGCAGCTCTCGGCGCTGGAAGCGAAGCTCGAAATCCTGCCTCGCCGCCAGGGCCGCGTCCGCACCATGGAAGCGCGAGACCAGCAGGACCGCCAGCCGCTTCTTCGCCTCCATCGGGTGGAGCAACCCTCGCTCCAGTTCCCGGCGCAGCCCCTCCATGTCCTCGCTCGTCAGGAGCTCGTAGTAGCGCATCATCAGCTCGTCGGAGATGGACATGACCTTGCCGAAGATCTGCTCCGGGGGCTCCGCGATGCCAATGTAATTTCCCAACGATTTGCTCATCTTTTGCACGCCATCGGTGCCCTCGAGCAAAGGAGTCACGACGGCGACCTGCTGCCCGCACCCGGCCTCGCGCTGCAAATGGCGCCCCAGCAAAATATTGAAAGTCTGGTCCGTTCCACCCAGCTCCACGTCCGCCCGCACCTCAACCGAATCGTGCGCCTGCATCAGGGGATACAAGAATTCATGGATCCCAATGGGCTGTTCCCGCTCCATGCGCTTGGCGAAATCGTCGCGTTCGAGCATTCGCGCCACCGTATACTGACCGCACAAGCGCATCACATCCTTGAACGAGAACCTGGCAAACCAGCTCCCGTTGAAGACCACGTCGACGCGGTTGCGATCGAGCACCTTGAAGACCTGTTGCTGGAAGCTCGCGGCCGACTGTATCACCTGCTCGTGCGTAAGCTGCGGCCGGGTCGCCGATCGTCCGCTGGGATCGCCGATCATCGCCGTGTAATCACCGATGATGAGAACCGCGTGATGGCCCAGATCTTGGAACTGCCGCAGTTTCTGCAACGGCACGGTGTGTCCGAGGTGAATGTCGGGCGCGGTCGGATCGACCCCCAACTTCACCCGCAGCGGCCGCCCTGCGCGCAGCTTCTCCTCCAGTTCGCCCTCGGGGATGATCGCGGCCGTGCCCCGCCGGATGGCTGCCAGTTGCTCTTCGACACCCTTCATCGATCAACCCGCTCTTGTACGCGCCGCACACTTGACGCCCGTCCGGTACCGGGGTCGACATCCACAATCGCTCCTTGCACCATCACCACCCCCCCCGCGACGTCGAACTTCGTCGGCATGTGGGTCAAGAAGCGGGAGATCACCTGCTCGCGGCGCACCCCGATCACCGAATCAATCGGGCCGCACATCCCGACGTCGCTCACATAGGCTGTGCCGCCGGGCAGAACTCTTTCATCCGCTGTCTGCACGTGCGTATGCGATCCCAGGACCGCAGAAACATGCCCGGCTAGCATCCAGCCCATGGCACATTTCTCCGAAGTCGCCTCACCGTGCATGTCCACCACGATGATCGAGGTTTCCTCCTTCAATTCCGCGATCAGCCGATCGGCGCACCGAAACGGGCAGTCCACGCTGTCCATGAACACCCGACCGATCAGATTGATCACAGCCACCCGATGCCCACCCGCGCTCTCGCGCACGACCCAACCTCGCCCCGGCAAACCCGGCGGGAAATTCGCCGGCCGAAGAAGCCGGGGTTCGTGCTCGATGTACTCGGCAATTTCGCGGTGCCGCCACACGTGATTGCCCGAGGTGAGCACATCGGCGCCGCACTCCAGTAGCTCGTTCGCCGTCCGGGCGTCTACCCCCACCCCGCCGGCGACATTTTCGCAATTGACGACAACGAAGTCCAAGCCCTCCGAAGTCACCAACCGGGGCAAGACCGACCGCACCGCTAGGCGGCCGGGCTTGCCCACCACGTCGCCCAGAAACAGGATCTTCATTGCAACGCGGATCCTACCGACACCCAGCCTGGCAGCCCCCCACGACGGCCCGATGGTCCATCGTCATCGGGCAAAATCCGTCGACCGCAGCTCGCGGATGACCGTGATCTTGATTTGCCCCGGGTAGGTCATCTCCGTCTCGATCTTGCGCGCAACATCATGGGCCAAGAGGGTCGCCTGGTCATCATTCACCGCACGGGGCTCGACGATGATGCGGATCTCGCGCCCGGCCTGGACGGCGAAGGATTTCTCCACCCCCTTGAAGGAGTTACTGATCCGCTCCAAGTCCTCAAGCCGGCGCACGTAGCTCTCCAGCACCTCGCGGCGCGCACCCGGTCGAGCTCCCGACAGGGCATCAGCGGCGTCGACCAAGGGCGCCAAGATGGTCTCCGCCTTCACCTCCTCGTGGTGAGCGGCGATCGCGTTGACGATCTTCGCCGACTCGCCATACTTGCGCGCAATGTCGGCACCGATGATGGCATGAGATCCCTCCACCTCGTGAGTGAGTGCCTTGCCGATATCGTGCAACAGGGCGGCACGCCGGGCTTGTTTCTCGTTCAAACCCAGCTCGGCCGCCATTGCCCCGCAGATGAAGGCCGCCTCGATCGAGTGCATCAGCACGTTCTGGGCATAGCTGTAGCGGTACTTGAGCATGCCCAGCAGTTTGACGATCTCGGGGTGAACCCCGTGGATACCGACCTCGAAAATGGCCTTCTGGCCGGCCTCGCGGACGCTTTCCTCGACCTCCTGCTCGGCCTTGCGAACCACCTCCTCCACCCGCCCCGGGTGAATTCGACCATCCGAGATCAGCCGCTGCAGCGCAATCCGGGCGATCTCGCGCCTGATGGGATTATGGCAGGATACGATCACGGTCTCGGGTGTGTCGTCGACGATCAGGTCGACCCCCGTGGCCGCTTCGATGGCCCGGATGTTACGTCCCTCGCGGCCGATGATCCGACCCTTCATGTCATCACTGGGCAAATGGATCGCCGACACCGTCCGTTCGGCGACGAACTCTCCCGCTAGGCGCTCGATGGCGATGCTCACGATCTTCTTGGCCTTGCGATCGGCGTCCCCCTTCGCCTCCTCCTCGATCTGGCGGATTCGCTTCGCCGCCTCATGACGAGCCTCCTCGACCATCTGTTGCACCAGGTTGCGCTTGGCCTCGTCACGCGTCAGCCCGGCCACGTGCTCCAGTTGGGCTCGGGTTTCCTCCAGCAAGCGACCGTACTCCGTTTCCCGCTCCGTGATATTGTGCTCCCGCTGCTTCAGCGACTGATCCCGCCGGTCGAACTCCACATCACGCTTCTCGATTTGTTCGACCCGCTTGTCGAGAGCCTCCTCCCGCGTGACCAAGCGCCTTTCGAGCTGCGTCAGCTCCCGCCGCAGCTCCCGCGCCTCCTTCTCGGCTTCCGCCTTTGCCTGCAAGATGATTTCCTTGCCCCGAAGGTCGGCCTCCTTCCGTATCGCGGCCGCCTCGGTCCGTGCCTCCTGCAGTGCTCGGTCGGCCGCCTCCTGGGCTGCGAGCCGCTGTTGACTGCTCTGCCTTTGGCGGAACTGATCCAGACCCCAGGCGAACAGCGCCGCCAAGGCGATCAGCGCCATTGCCGATAACAAATAAGCTGTCATGACTACCGCTCTCCTTTCCGGAGTGATCCCTCACCCCACCACCCCCACCGCCGAGATCCCTCCCTATGTGCCCGCACGGGCTGAGCCGGCCGTACGCCGCGCACAGCCAAACGGCCGATGATTTCGCCCGACACCAGTGATCAGCAGCCCACGGCCGCCATGCCGCTAGCCGAGCGGTCAGACGACGGCCAGAAGGCCTCCCCACGGGCGCACCGAGGGGATCTCGGGCCGAGAATTTGTCGCGGTGTTGCTCTGGCACCGGGTCCATCCCTCCTCTCCGTAGGGCTGAACCGCGGCACCTCGGTGGGAAATCGCTAGGCTTGGCTGGCCTTTCCGCCCAGTGGTAACCAAGGTCCTGGAAGGGGATGTGGTCGTGGTTGCATGGCGAAATGGACTCTTCGTCCTTCGTCCGTACGCTCGGCCGCAGGCCGCGTGTATCGTAGTCGTTTACTCGTCGATTTCATCCAGCTTGACACGTTCCCCCAAAACCCCACGCCCAACGAAAACAGTTCACCGGGATGCCGCGCTTTCGCCTGAGGATCTCTCCTGTAGCAGGATCGGGTCACCAAACACCCGCTGCGGAAAATCCTCATGCTCGGCCCACTCTCCGGATCCGTCTCCTTTCCGTCCGCCGTCACTCCGTATCTGGTGCTTCGGTCGGCAACCTTTGCGACAGGCGGTCGATCGTCTCTGTGAGCTGCTTATAGTGCTGTTGCAGTTTCTGATATTCGCTGGCGATATTCAATGCGGCCAACAACGCCACATCCAAGGTGGCTACCGCCCGCCCGCTCTCGGCCAGGGCACGCATCGTCTCATCGAGGTAACGGGCAACGGCACGAACGTGCTCGGGGCCGTCCTCGCTCGCCACCGTCAGCGACTGACCCATGATCACCACGTCGACGGACTGCTTCATGCCGGTCGGCTACCCTAGATCCAATCCGTCCAAGCGGCTCAGAATCCGCTCCAACCGCGTCTTGAACTCGCTGCGCTCCTTCTCATAGCCTTCGATCTGCCCTGCCATCTGCGCAAACTGCTGCTCGCGCTCCCGCAGACGCTCATCCAAACGGTCGCGCTCCTGTCTGACCTTTTCGTGCTCGGCCAAAAAGCGTTCGAGTTTCGTCTCCAGAAGCTTCAAGTTCTCCAAGTTCATACCCTTCGTTCTTCAAGTGACGCATCAGAATACGGGTGGGTCGGGGAACAAGTCAAGCCGCAGGCCTCCCGGTCACAGGGCCGTGAAACCGACCGGCCAACCCAAGGGAAGGTGAGCGATGACGGACTGGGGCGCGGGGCGCTCACCGGGCGCTCGGCTCGAACATCGCCTCGGTGAAGGCCTCCGCATCAAACGGTCGCAGGTCGTCCAGCCCCTCGCCCAAGCCAACGTAGCGAATGGGCAAGGCAAGATCCGCCTTCACGGCAAGCACGGCGCCGCCCTTTGCCGTGCCGTCGAGCTTGGTGAGAATCACGCCCGTCAGCGGCAGCGCTTCACGGAACAGCCGGCTCTGACTGAGGGCATTCTGGCCGGTCGTCGCATCGAGCACGAGAAAGGTCTCGTGCGGGGCTGCCGGAACTTCACGTCCAATCACCCGGACGATCTTCTTCAGCTCCTCCATCAGATTGGCCTTCACGTGCAGACGACCGGCCGTGTCGATGATCGCGACGTCGACATTGCGGCTCACCGCAGCCTTGAGCCCGTCGAAGACCACCGCCGACGGATCGGCGCCACTCTGATGCCGCACCAGGTCGCAACCGACACGATTGGCCCACACTTCCAGTTGCTCGATCGCAGCGGCGCGAAACGTGTCCGCGGCAATCAGCAGCACGGCCTTGCCCGACGACCGGTAGCGGTGGGCCAACTTGCCGATCGTCGTCGTCTTGCCGACCCCGTTGACGCCGGCGACCAGGATCACCAGCGGCTTGGCGTCGGGCTCCTTCACCTTGCCGGTCTCCAGCAGCGCTCGAACCTCATCCTTGAGCGCCTCGATGAGTTTCTCCGGGGTGTCCAGCCCCGAGCGCTGCCGCAACGCGGCCACGAGTCTCTGTGTGGATGGGGTTCCCACATCCGCCAGGAGCAGCGCTTCCTCCAAATCGCTCAGCCATCCGGACAGGCCCCGCTCACGGCCCAGGGTGTCGCGCAGATGGCTTCCCCAAGCCTGGCGCGTCCGGCTCAGCCCCTTGCGGAAGGCTGCCCATGCTCCCACGGGTTTCGCTTCGGGAGCGGGCACCCCGGCTTCGGTTTCCTTTCCCGCGCGTCGCCGCCGGCGGCGGCGGCGCAAGACAACGGCCACGAGCGCCAGCGCGACCAAGGCCGCGGTGGCGGCAGCGGCGGCCAGCAACAGGGCGGGATCGGCTGCGGTCACGGCACGGGGATCAATGCATCGCAACGGAGATGATCTTCGACAAACCGGGCTCTTGCATCGTCACGCCGTACAGATTCTCCGCGCACTCCATCGTGCGCTTGTTGTGCGTGATGACGATGAACTGCGATCTTTCGCTCATCTCCCGCACCATTTGCGTGAAGCGCCCGATGTTGGCGTCGTCCAGCGGTGCATCGACCTCGTCGAGGAAGCAGAACGGCGTCGGATTGATCAGGAACAGGGAGAAGATCAGGCTGACCGCCACCAGTGCCTTCTCACCACCGGAGAGCAGGCTGACGGTATCGAGACGTTTGCCCGGGGGTCGCACGATGATCTCGACCCCGCTTTCGAGCAGGTTGTGCTCATCGGTCAGTACCAAGCGCGCCTCGCCACCGCGAAATAGCCGCGGGAAAACGGTCTGGAACTGCTCGTTGACTCGGTGGAAAGTCTCCACGAAGCGCGTGCGCGAGGCCTTGTTCAGGCGTTGGATCGTTCGCTCGAGGTCTCCCAGGGAGCGCTCCAGATCTTCCTTCTGGGTGCGAAGGAACTGCGCGCGCTCCTCGAGCTGGCGCAGCTCATCGATCGCGCTGACGTTCACCTCGCCGATCCGACCGAGACGCTGACGGAGAATCTGCAGGCGCTCGCCGGCCCCCTCGGGCAGCGCCTCGCCGCCCTGCCCCGCTTCTGCCGGCAGCTCGAGATCGTACTTCTCGCGGATTGCGCTGCACAGATGGTCGGCCTGGAGACGGTGCTCCGCCAGCGCCACATCGCATTCGGCCCGCGAGCTGCGCAGCCGCTCTATCTTCTCGCGGGCGGCGACCAATCGCTCCTCTTCCCGGGCAAGGCTCCGTCCCGCCTCGTCCACCGAGACTCGTGCCGCCCCCATCTCGGCCTCGAGCGCCTGGCGCTGCTGTCCTTGCTCGGCATACAGCGCGTCGCCTTCGTCGATTGTCCGCTGCAGCTCGCTGCGCTCTCGTGCGGTTTCCTGACATTCGAGCTCGAGTATCTGCTCGCGCTCGACCGACTCGGCACGGCTCGTCTCGATTCGGCGCACCGCTGCCGTCGCCGCGTGCTGGCGTTCCCGCCGCTCGGCCACGGCGACTTTGGCGGCAGTGACCGCCGCCGCCACGGCATCGACGCGAGCCGTGACCTCTTCCACTTCCGCTTGGCGCGTCCGCAAACCATCCTCGCGCGCCAGGCGTTCGCTCTGCTGTTCGCCCAGCGTGGCTTCCAACTCGCCGACGCGTACGGCCGCCTGTTCTTCCTCGCCCGAAATGGATTCGGCCTCGAAACGCAGCACCTCGATGCGATCGGCAAGGCGCGGCCCGTCCTCCGCCAGACGCTCGATGTCCTTTTCGGCCGCAACCAATTCCAATGTGGCCGCATGGGTATCCCGATCGAGGGTCGCGAGCGCGATCTCCTGCTCGCTGATACGCGTCGACACTGATTCCAGCTGCGCCTCGGCCTGCGCGATCTCCTGCTGCAGAGCGGCGCACTGCTCGCTCAACTCCTGCAACTCGCGCCGACGCGCCAGGATCTCGGTCTCGATCGGAGCCTCGCTTCCGCCCGTAATCACCCCGTTGGCATCGATCACGTCGCCGTCCGGGGTAACCATGGTGACGTAGCGACCATTCTGTCGCCACAGCGACAGAGCCGCGCGCAGATCCGGAACCAGCACGACCTCGCCCAGCAACGCCTCGGCCACGTGGCGGTAGCGCTCATCGACCTTGACGAGATCGAGCAAGCGCGAGCTGTTTCCGTTCATGCCGGCCGCACCGAGGCCCTGTAGCGGGACAGGCCGCGGCGTCAACGGGATGAAGCTGCCGCGGCCCGAGGCTTGCTCGCGCAGATTGGCAACGGCGCCCACGCCCTCCTCGGCCTCGTTGACGATAACGTACTGCAAGCGCTCGCCGAGAGCCGCTGCCACGGCCCGCTCGTACTCACGCGGGATACCGATAACGTCGGCAACCACGCCGAGCACGCCCGCGGCGGGCTGCTTCGCGGCCATGATCGAACGCACTCCGGGCTGGTAGCCTTCGTAGTTGCGCTGGATCTCGTCCAGCGACTGCCGCCGCGAACGAGCCTGCACCAGGGCCGCCTGCAGCTCGGCAAGCTGCCGTTCCCAACGCCGCCGCTCCTCGGCCAGTTGCCGCACCTCCGCCGCCCGGCGCTCCTTCTCGCCGGCCGCCGCCTCGAGGCGCGCCTGCAGCCTGGCCACATCGCCCTGCCGCACCGCAAGGTCGCGTTCGGCGACCTCGAGCTGCGTCACTAGCGCGAGACGATCCTCGCTCATTCGAGCCAATCGACGCTGGATCTCTTCCCGGCGGCGCGTGAGCACCGCCACCTCATTGCGAGTCTCCGCCATGCGACTGACCAAAGACACCAAGGCGCCCCTATCTTCGTCGACGGCGGCTTGCGCCGCTCGCTGCGCGCTCCGAGAGTCCTCCAGCTCTCCCTCTCGTGTACGCAGCTCCGCCTCCTCCGCCACCAATGTCTCGGCGTACTCTTCGCACTGCCGTGTGGCGCTCTCCAACTCGTCGGCCAGAGCCTGGGCACGCGCCGCCATCGTCTCGCGCTCGACGTGCAGCCGCCCCAGCCGCCGGTCCCGTTCCTGCAGTTGCTGACGCATCATTTCGATGCGTTGGCGCTGACTCTCCCTCTCGGCATCGAGCACGGCCAGAGCCTCGCGCCGTTGCGCCAGGCATGCTTCCGCTTCGGCCAGGCCGGCGGCCGCCTGCTCCCGGGCCGATTCCAAGCTCGCCACGTCGACTTGCAGGCGTTCGTCCTCCCCGAGCAGCTCTCGGTGCCGGTCCTCCAGGCGGGCGATCTCCGCCGACAGCTCGAGCCAGCGCTGACCAGTGAGCCCGAGATCCAGGGTCCGAATCTCCTCCTGCAGGGCACGGTACTGCTCGGCCTTCTTTGCCTGTCGATTGAGGTACTGAATCTGACGCTCGAGCTCGTGCAGGATGTCGGTGACACGCGCCAGGTTCTCGCGCGTCCGCTCCATCTTACGCTCCGCCGCCAGCTTGCGACTGCGATAGAGCGTCGTTCCTGCCGCCTCCTCGATGAACAGCCGCCTGTCCTCGGGCTTCGCGTTGACCAGCTGCTCGACCCGCCCCTGCTCGATGATGGCGTAGGCTTTGCTGCCCACCCCCGTGCCCAGGAACAGCTCCGTGATGTCCTTCAAGCGACAGGCGGTCTTGTTGATGAAATACTCGGACTCGCCCGAACGGAAGTACCGCCGGGTGACCATGATCTCGCTGAGGTCGCGAAAGTGCGCCGGGACGGTCGAAACGTCGAGCTCGGGATCCAGGGGCTCCGCCGTCGCCCGTACCTCGCCCGTGTTCTCGAAGACGATCGACACCTCGGCCATACCCAGGGGCGCGTGTCGCTCGTTGCCGTTGAAGATGACGTCCTCCATCGCCGTGCCGCGCAGGTGCTTGGGGCTCTGCTCCCCGAGCACCCAGCGGATGGCATCGACAACGTTGGACTTCCCGCAGCCGTTGGGGCCGACGATCCCAGTAATGCGCGCGGGAAAGTGCAGGGACGTTCGCTCGGCGAACGATTTGAAGCCGACTAGCTCGAGCTGTTTGATCCGCATGCCATCACCACCACCCCATGGGAGAGTATTTCACAGCGTTCTTCAAGGTGTCAAGAAAGGCCCGTCGCCGCCCCACGCACGGCCCGCCGCACTGCGCTACTCTTGCAGTTCGGTATTCCAATACGAAGCATCCACGGTCGACAGGAATGGTCCCCACTCCCGGTAGTGCCGGAGACTGAACGCCTGCAACATGAACGGGGTCCACTGCGGCTGCCGCGGTGGCTGGAGCAGCCTCATTCGTGCCTGCTCCGGCGTGCGGCCACCCTTACGGCGATTGCACACATGACAGGAGCAGACGACGTTCTCCCAGTGGGAGGTTCCCCCCTGAGAGCGCGGAATGACGTGGTCCAGGTTCAACTCGGAGCGCGGGAAGCGCTGGCCGCAGTACTGGCAGGTGTTGCGGTCGCGGGCGTAGATGTTGAACCGGCTGAAGCGCACCTGACGGCGCGGCAGACGATCGTACGATACCAGCAGGATGACGCGGGGCACACGAATCACCCGGTTGACCATCCCGATCGTGTCCTCGTGCATCGATACCGACAGCGCGCTCCAGCTGTCGAAATCGAAAGTCTGGTACTGCGCGTTCACCGCCTCGGCAAGCCCTTGATACAACAAGGAAAACGCCCGCCGGACCGACGTGACCTGAATCGGGAGAAACGACCGGTTGAGAACTAGAACCTTGGTATTGAGGACGCTTGCGACGGCTGACATTCCCAAACCATGGGGACCCGAACGGAAACTTTCGCGGCAGCCTACCTACGACTAACCCCAAAGTCAAGATTGTAACGCTAAGCTAACCGAGACGGCTGCCCGTAGCCCCACAGTCCAGCTTGCGCCCTAGGCTGCTTGTCCATATGATACGGGCGGGTTGGGTCGATGTGAGGAGGTGGGTAATGGGCATCGCTGACAGACCGAGACCTCGCCGCTATCGCTGGGCTCGCGCTCATGCGAGGGCCGGGGAACCAAGCTTCGCGATTGGCCGCCGTTGGGCGTGAGCCGCCGCTGAGACCGTGCCGCGCCGGATCGTCATCAATTCCACGCCGCAAGAAGCGCGTGTGGCCCTGCTCGACGACAGCCGTTTGGCTGAGATCTTCATCGAGCGGCTGCGCGAGCGCGGTATCACCGGAAACGTGTACAAGGCCCGCGTCACCCGCGTGCTTCCGGGTATGCAGGCCGCCTTCGTCGACATCGGTCTGGAGAAGGCAGCTTTTCTACGGGCGGCCGATTTCTACCCCGGCCCCGGCGGGGAAAGCCTGTTGCGCGAGTACGAAGAGGAAAACGGGACAATCGAGACAACCCCCGAACCGGCCGCATCGTCCGAGTCCATCGAGACCGCGGAGCCGGCACCCGCCACACCCCGCCTCGCCCCGATCGAGACGGTCCTGAAGAAAGGCCAAGAAATCATCGTTCAGGTCGTCAACGGGCCGATCGGGACCAAGGGGGCGCGCGTGACCTCCCACATCGCGATCCCCGGCCGTCATCTCGTCTACATGCCGCTGACTGACCACGTGGGCGTCTCGCGACGCATCGAGGATCCCGAGGAACGGGCGCGACTGAAGGCGGCGGTGGAGGAGTTGCGGCCACCCGCGGCGGGCTTCATCATTCGAACCGCCTGCGAGGGCTTGAGCAAACGCGAGATGCAGGGCGATGTCCGGTTCCTGCTCCGTCTGTGGAGTCGCATCGTGAAGAAGAGCGAGAGCGGCGCCGCGCCCGCGCTCCTCCACTACGACATGGATCTCATCCTGCGCTCGATCCGGGATCTCGTCACCCCGGACGTCGAGCGCATCTACATCGACAGCAGTCGTGACCACTCCCGCATCGTCGAGTTCCTCGAAGCGGTGATGCCCCGATTCATCGACCGGGTCGAGCACTACACCGAAGGGAACCCGATTTTCGAACGCTTCGGAATCGAAGCGCAGCTCAATCGGGCCCTGGAGCGTCGGGTGTGGCTGAAATCGGGCGGCTACATCGTCATCGATCACACCGAAGCTCTGACGGCGATCGACGTCAACACCGGCCGCTACGTCGGGAAGACGACGCAGGAAGAGACCGTCCTGCGCACCAATCTCGAGGCCGCCAAGATCATCGTCGAGCAGCTCCGGCTACGCAACATCGGCGGCCTCATCATCATCG
>CAZYMF010000125.1:12279-13919 GCA_964648215.1 uncultured Binatia bacterium (SeqCode)
GACTTCATCGACATGGAGAAGGCCGTCAACCGCAAGAAGGTGCACGATGCCCTGAGCGAAGCCGTCCGCAAGGACAAGGCACGAACCAACATCCTGCACATCTCCGACCTCGGCTTGGTCGAGATGACGCGCAAGAGGAAGGGGGAAAACCTCCTGCAGCTGCTCTGCGAGCCCTGTCCGACCTGCGACGGCCGCGGCATGGTCCGCAGCCTCGAGACCCTGGCTTACGAGATTCTCCGGCGCATCCGCCGCGAGGTCCGATCGAGCACGCGGCTGGAGCGGCTCACCGTTCGCGTTCCTCCGGCCGTCGCCGAGTTCTTCGCCACCACCGAAGCCGCCACGCTCCCGGCCCTGGAGGACGAGTTGGGCATCAAGATCACGGTCAAGAGTGCCACCGACCTGGGAGAACAGCCGTACGAGGTCACCGTCGTCGAGGCCGCGGCATGAGACCGGGCGATGGCCTCTCCGGCCTCGGAAACCAACGCTTGCGGCGCCGCGCAAGCACCATGTTGAGTAGAAATCGCCTTACGAGTATATCCCCTGATAGGTGGATCCACACCAAAACCGTGGCCCCGGTTAGCCGGGGTGAAGAACAGAGGGAGAAAGAGGAGCGATGTCGTCTGCATCCCCAGACTCTGCCGCCGTCGCGGCGGAGCTCAAATCGACAGAAGAACGCGAAACCGTCGTCATCCGCTTCGCCGGAGACTCCGGCGACGGTATGCAGGTGACCGGCGCGCAGTTCACCAACGAATCGGCGCTGGCCGGAAATGACCTGAGCACCCTGCCCGACTTCCCCGCCGAGATTCGCGCCCCGGCCGGCACGCTCGCTGGCGTCAGCGGCTTTCAGCTACATTTCTCGAGCCGCGAGGTTTTCACTCCGGGCGACAGCCCGGATGTGCTGGTGGCGATGAACCCCGCCGCACTCAAGGTGAACGTCGGCGACCTGAAGCCCAATGGCATCTTGATCGTGGACCGCGAAGGCTTCACCGAGCAGAACCTGAAGAAGGCCGAGTATGCCTCCAACCCTCTGGACGATGGGTCGCTCGATCGCTTCCAGGTCTATCCGGTCGACGTGACCAAGCTGACGACGAACGCTCTACGCGACCTCAACTTGCCGACGCGCACGATGCTGCGCTGCAAGAACTTCTTCGCCCTGGGGCTGACCTCCTGGCTGTTCCACCGCCCGATCGAGCCGACCCTGCGCTTCATCGAGCAACGATTCAAGAAAGCACCCGAACTGGTCGAAGCCAACAGCCGCACTCTGCGGGCCGGCTACAACTTCGGCGAGACCACCGACATGTTTCGCACCTCCTACGAGGTGCCACCGGCACGCATCGCCCCCGGCAAGTACCGCAACATCACCGGCAACTCGGCCGCAGCCATCGGCTTCATCGCCGCGGCGCGGCGGGCGGCTTTGCCGATCTTTCTCGGCAGCTACCCGATCACGCCGGCGAGCGACATTCTGCACGAGATGGCGACGTACAAGAACTTCGACGTCTACACCTTCCAGGCGGAGGACGAGATCGCCGGCATCGGCTCGGCTCTCGGAGCGGCCTTCGGCGGTGCCATCGGAATCACCACCACCAGCGGCCCGGGCATCTGCTTGAAGGCCGAAACGCTCAACCTCGCGGTGTCGGTGG
>CAZYMF010000126.1:0-13905 GCA_964648215.1 uncultured Binatia bacterium (SeqCode)
GGCCGTTCTCGGTCTCCGACAAGGTGTCGATGTGCAACTACTGGTCGAATCGCCTGTGCTGCGAGGCCGCCGACCGCGCGATGCAGGTGCACGGCGGTCTCGGGTACTCGCGCTACAAACCGTTCGAGCACATCTACCGCCATCATCGGCGCTACCGCATCACCGAAGGGGCGGAGGAGATCCAGATGCGGCGCGTGGCCGGCTACATGTTCGGCTTCATGAAGCAGCGCGCGCCCAAGGGCGTGGTGGAAGAGTGAGCGGCGGTCGCATGGAAGAGAAGAGCGCGGGCAGCGGCGGGGCCAAGGCCGAGCTGGCGGCGACGCTGACGCGGGTCCTGTCGCAGCGCGTCGCCGGCTTTCGCTCGCTGCAGTCGTGCGAGCGGCTCTCCGGCGGCGCCAGCCAGGAGACCTATCGCGTCGTCATCGAGACGGCGGACGGCCCGCGCAAGCTGGCGATGCGACGGGCGCCGGGCGGCTCGCGCTACGCGTTTTCCGCCACCGGCCCCGGTCTCCGTGCCGAGGCGAAGCTTTTCGCCGCGGCGCGCGCCGCCGGTGTGCCGGAGCCGGCGATCCTGCACCTGCTCGAGGAGGGCGACGGCCTCGGCGACGGCTTTCTCATGGAATGGATGGAGGGCGAGACGCTCGGCGCCCGCATCACCCGGGCGCCCGAGCTCGACGCCGTTCGGCCGCAGCTCGCCCGCCAGTGCGGCGAGGTGCTCGCGCGCATCCACGCCATCGACGTGGATGCGGCCGGCCTCGCCGATATGCTGCAGGCGCGGACGCCGGAACAGCTCGTGCACGAGAGCTGGGACCTCTACCAGGCCTACGCCACGCCGCAGCCGATGATCGACTACGCGGCGCGCTGGCTGCTGGAGCATCTACCGCCGGCATTGCCGCCGCGCCTGGTACACGGGGACTTCCGCAACGGCAACCTGATGGTCTCGGCGGAGCATGGGATCGTCGCCGTCCTCGACTGGGAGCTGGCGCACCTCGGCGATCCGCTGCGCGACCTCGGCTGGCTGTGCACCAACTCCTGGCGCTTCGGGCGCAGCGACCTGCCGGTCGGCGGGTTCGGCGCGCTCGACGATCTGCTCGCCGGCTACGCGTCGGTGTCGGGAACCGCCGTCGATCCCGCGCACGTCAAGTTCTGGATCGTGTTCGGCTCCTTCTGGTGGTCCGTCGGTTGCCTGTCGATGGCACAGTTCTACCGCCTGGGCGCCGACAAGTCCGTGGAGCGCGCGACGATCGGCCGCCGCTCCTCGGAGTGCCAGGTGGACTGCGTCAACCTGTTGATCCCGGGCCCGGTGGAGCTGATCGACCCAGCCGATCTCGCCGCCTCGGCGGACCTGCCGCGGATCGACGAGCTGGTGACCAGCGTCCGCGATTACCTACGCAATGACGTGATGAGCGCCGCGAAGGGGCGCACGCAGTTCCTCGCCCGCGTCGGCGGCAACGCGCTCGACATGGTACTGCGCGAGCTGGCGATCGGCCCCGAGCACCGGCAGCGCCGGCGGGAGCAGCTACGCGGGTTGCTCGGAGCCGACGACGACCTCGAAGCGCTCGAATGGCGTTTGGTGCACGAGCTGCGCGAGAGCCGCATGCCGCTCGATCAGCCCGGCCTCGCCCGCTATCTCCGCAACAGCGTGGTCAACCAGGTGGCGATCGATCAACCGACGTACAGCGGTTACAAGACCGCGATCGCCGGCGACGGACCGAAGCCGCCGCTTGCCTGACGACGAGCTGCGCCTCTTGCCGGGCCTCCGTCGCTCGTTGCGGCTCCCTTCCCCGTGTCGTCACCATCGGGGCCGAGCGGGTACAGGAGCTATGCACAACTTCCTGGACGAGTGCTCGCGCACAACAACACGAGGCCAGCTCGAGTCCACTTAGTCGGCGGATGCCCCTGTTCCGCACTCTCCCCATGCCTCACCTGAGCAGTTGACTTTCGTGCAGGTGACGTTCTAACGCTCACGGTGCGCGTTCTCGGAGCAGCGCCACGCCCATTTCAGGTGCGGGTGACATGCTGGATGCCTACGACGAAAAGCTGATCGCGGCGAGGGACTACCTGGCCGAGGCGTTTCCCGGTTGCAGCGTCAGCGAGTTTGCCGGCGAAGCGGAGTTTCTCATCGGGGTCACGACGCGCAGCTTCCGCATCGAGCGCGACGACGTCTCCACTCTGATCACGCTCACCCATCAGTTCTTTCGCGACACCAAGGTCACTTCGGTCATCGGTCGGCTGCGGGCTCTCGCGGTTGCCGAGGCGGCGCGCTCGCATCCGGGTCTGCAGGTGTTGGTCCTGCGCGACCGGGTACGCCTCAGCGAGCCTGGCCCGAGGCAACGCCGTCGCGCCGCTCCCGCAGTCGTGGCAGCTTCGCGGTGTGTCGCGGATCGCGCACTCGCCGAAGCCGATCTTCCTCCCAGGGAAGACCTGGCCGGGTTGATCGACCAGCTTCGGCTCGAAGTGCAGCGGGCCCGGGCTGAGTTCAAGGCTCTCGGCGACCAGGCAATGATGCGCTCCAACGAGGCCCTGGCGGAAATAGGGAAGCTGGAGAGGGCGTACCGTCAGGGGAAGAATCCGAACGAAGCGGTGCTGAGCCAAGCCGTGAGCGAGCGTCTGGAGATGCGCACGACCCTGCGGCAATGCCAGGAGATCTTTCGGGCGTTGCGAGAGCAGCTCCAAAACGACGGGGGGCCGCTGATGGCCGAGGCGCGAGCGCTCGCAGAACGGACGATGTCTCCGCTCGACGAGATGGACAAGAGATTCGAGGCGACCGTCGGCACCTCCAGGCGCACGGCGACAGCGTGACTCGCCCGAGACTCTCCCGGCGACGGCCGCGCGATTGAGTGCCGCCCGCAACCAGCCCAACTTCCACCGTCGTTGCGTGCCGTGCTCAGAGACGGCATTGAGCCCGCCAAGAGCGCCCCGGACCGGGACTCTGCGCGACACTCCCGCGGAGTCGATTGCCGACGGACGACACGGTGGACGGATACTGCACAGCGAGAAAATCCCGATCCTCAACAACGATCGAGAACCCGTGTACCTCCTCGGCATCTCCGGGGACATCACGGACCGATAACACGTCGGGCCGGCGCTCGCATTGACTCGGCAAACGGGCTAGAAGGCGTGGGCTTCGCGGAGCTTGTCGCCAATGACCTGTCGTAGCGATGCAATCCGGACCTCGGGGTCGTGCGGTCGGCCCTCGACGCGAATGTCGCTGACTCGCACCAAGCTATTCAGCCAAAGGAGGCCCTCGTGATCGTCCGCGCATAGCGGCGACCGGGAAGACCGGAAAGGACAGCCAAAACTATGATGAGCGTCACCGGGTCCGCTTCTGTCTCCCGCAGCGTTGTTGGCACGCTCCGCTCGGCCCTCACCGCCGGGCCGGCACTGATCGCGCTTCTCGCGACATTGGCGCTCGCGCCCGGGGCGCGTGCCGGGGCGGGGGATGCCGGGGAAACACTCCCCGCCCAGCCGCTCATCGCAGGCAGGCCGCTCTTCCAAGCAAAAGGCTGCGCCGGCTGCCACACGATCTGGGGCAGCGAGCACGATCAGCGGGTTGGCCCAGACCTCGGACGGGACAATGACTGGCACGACATCATGCAGTTCGTCGGAAGCCTGTGGAACCACGCCCCCGCGATGACCGGGAAGATGCTGCAGGGAGGGGTCGAGCGCCCGACGCTGTCGCCCGACGAGATGCGCAGACTCACCGCCTATGTGTTCTACGCCAAGTTCCTCGGTGAGCCGGGCGACGTCGAGCGGGGGCGAAAATTATTCGACCAGCGGTTGTGCTCGCGCTGCCACCAACTCGCCGGACGCGGGGGCACGGTCGGACCGCGGCTCGACGAGCTCAAGACGCACGTGTCGGCGCTCTTCATGGCGCAAGCCCTGTGGAACCACGGCCCGAAAATGTCGCTGAAGATGGCGGAACTCAACCTCACCCGCCCCCGCCTGGAAGGCGATGACGTCGCCGATATCGTCGCCTTTCTTCGCGGCAAGGCGCGGTCCGCCGCACCGGCCGAACTGGCGGCCGCCGAGTCGGGCAGCCCGCTGGCGGGCAAGACCCTCTTTCGCGACAAGGGCTGCATCCGATGCCATGCGATCGCCGGAACCGGCGGAGCGATCGGCCCGGACCTCGGCAAGCGCCGCCCAACGGCCGATGTCGGGGAGATGGCCGGGGCGCTGTGGAACCACGGCCCCACCATGTGGGCCAAGATGAAAGAGCTCGATATCCCGTTTCCCAAGATCACCATCCGCGAGATGTCGGACCTGCTCGCCTATCTGTACTTCGTCCAGTACAGAGGCGAGAAGGGCGACGTAAAGAAGGGCGGCGAGCTCTTTCAGCAGAAGTCCTGCGCGCGGTGCCACCTCGAGAACAGTCACGGGTCGCGGGTTGGGCCGGACCTCGCCGACTCGGGAGCTGCCCGATCGCCTTTCGAGTTTGCCTCTGCCATGTGGGACCATGCCCTTACCATGGAAGCGAAGACCCGCGAGATGCACCTCGGCTGGCCACGCTTCGAGGACGACGAGATGCGCGATCTCTACGAGTTTCTCCACACGGTGGTCGCCATCAAATCGCCCGACGGCAGCGCTGAGCGGTAGCGCGCGGGCCCTCGAAGCGAGCGAGCCGAGCGAGTCGCCCAGGTCCCGAGCCCTACTCCGGCAGCCCGGCTTTGCGCAGGGCTTCGAGGTGGTGGGCGAGATCCGTCTCGTGTCGGTAGTGCAGCAGCGGCCGGCAATGCCTGCGGATGGCGAACCCGGGGATGCGTTTGATTACCTCTGCCGCGTGCGCGGTCGCGCGCTCGGCATCTCCCATCTGTGCGTGGCAGGCCGCCAGGAGCGCGTGGTGCAACCCGTCCGGCGCGGTGATGTGTCGCAGGGACTCGATCGCATCGCCGTACTGCTTCGCCACGAACTGGGCGCGCGCGAGGTGGAACCAGAAACGCTCGGGGTGGTAGGGGTTGAGGCGCATCGCCTTGCGGATCCATTCGCTGCCCTCCTCCCCCTGGCCGAGCCAGGTGAGGATCTCACCCTGCTGGACCACGATCAGGTCGTCGTTCGGGTTCAAGGCCAGCGCGCGCTGCTGGTGATAGACGGCGTTGTCGAAATCGTTGCGCGTCACCGCCACCGCCGCGAGGATGCGGTGCACGTCGCTGTCGTTCTCGTCCAGCCGGAGCGCGATCTGCAGCTCGCGCTCGATCTCCGATTCGAGCGCCGCGCGGTCGGCGTACCAGCCGTAGCCCCACTGCTGGCCGAGAATACAGGCGTACCACGCATGCGCGTGGGCGTAGCGCGGGTCCAGCTCGACCGCGCGCCGGACGAGACTCAGCGCCCGCAGATTGTCGTCGCGACTCGAGCGGTGGTGCAGGACCTTGGCTTCCAGCACGCATTCGTAGGAGACCATGTTCGCCGGCGCCTTGCGCTCGGCGCGGCTGCGCGCGGCGGCCTCCATGCGCCCGGGAAGCGTGGCGACGATGGCCGAAGTCACCTCGTCCTGAATCGCGAAGATGTCCTCCAGGTCCCGGTCGTAGCGCTCGGCCCAGACGTGGCGGTCGGATGCCGCGTCGATCAGCTGCACCGTGACGCGCACCCGGTTGCCGGCCTTGCGCACGCTGCCCTCGACGACGTATTGAACGCCGAGCTCGCGCGCGACCTTCTTCACGTCCACCGTCTGTCCCTTGAACTTGAACGAGGTGTTGCGCGAGATCACGAACAGCTCGCGGAAGCGCGACAGGTCGGTCAGGATGTCCTCGGTCAGGCCGTCCGCGAAGTACTCCTGCTCCGGCGCGCCGCTCATGTTGGCAAAGGGCAGCACGAGGATGGAGGGCTTCGCGGCGCCCGGCGCGGGGGCGGGGGCGGCGGCCGTGGCGGCGCCGTCGGTACGGACGCGGTACACCCGGACGCGCGCCGTGATGTTCTTCAACTCGTGCTCTCCCAGGTCCTCGAAGGCGAGGTCGAGCTTGCGACACACCTCCGCGTGCACCTTCCCCGACACGCAGATGCCGCCTGCCGGCGCGAGCGACTCGACGCGCGCCGCAATGTTCACGCCGTCGCCGTAGATCCGCTCGTCCTCGGCGATGATGTCGCCGAGATTGACGCCGACGCGGAACGCCATGCGGCGCTCTTCGGGAAGCTGCGCGTTGCGCGCAGCCAGCTCGCGCTGCATGGCGAGCGCCGCCTCGACCGCGTCGACCGCGCTGCCGAACTCGGCCAGGAGGTTGTCGCCCGGCATGTCGACGATGCGTCCGTTGTGGGCGGCGACGATTTCGGAGATCGCGGCGCGGTATTCGGACAGGGTGCGGATGGTCGCGACCTCGTCGTCGCCCATCAGGCGGCTGTAGCCCGCGACGTCGGCGCTCAGAATCGCGGCCAGCCTGCGCTGCACCCGAGCGTTCTCACTCATCTTCCATCTCCGAATACGGGGCGGAATCGAGGCCACCGCCGACAGGGGCCAAGCTACCCCGGGCGTCTCGGGCAAGCAACGCCGCCCGTGGTAGCGGCGTTGTCGAAGCGGGCGAAGAGTGCGCTCCGGGTAGGGCCCACACCGTGCTCGCCGTAGACACGGCGCACCCGAGACGGATACCCTGGGCACCATGACAAGACTCATCGTCGCAATCGGTTTCTGCCTTTCCGCCCTGCCCGCCCCCCTCGCCGCCCAGCAGGCCGCGGCGGCGAAGCCCGAGGTCCAGACGCAGCAGTCCCAGGCCGCGATGACGCCGGCGGCGGCGCTGCGACGGTTGCAGGAGGGCAACCTCCGTTTCGCCTCGAACACGGCGAAGCGGCGCAACTGGTCGGCGAAGGTGTTGGCCACGGCGCCGGGACAGTTCCCGTTCGCGGCGGTCCTCGGGTGCATGGACTCGCGCGTTCCGGTGGAGGTCGTCTTCGACCAGGGGATCGGTGACGTCTTCGGCGTGCGCGTGGCCGGCAACGTCGTCAACGACGACGAGCTCGGCAGCCTCGAATACGCGGTCAAGGTGGGCACGAAGCTCATCGTCGTGCTCGGGCACACCGGTTGTGGCGCCGTCAAAGGTGCGCTCGACGGCGTCGAGCTGGGCAACCTCACCGGACTGCTGGCGAAGATCCGTCCTGCCGTCACGGCCGCCGGCTGCAGCAATGCCGAGGACGAGGCCTGTGTCACGAAGGTCGCCGAGAAGAACGTCCTCCAGTCGCTGAAGGAGATCCGCGAGAGAAGCCCGTACCTGAAGAAGCATCTCGACGAGGGCAAGGTCGGCCTGGTGGGTGCGATCTACGACGTGACGACGGGGAAGGTGACGTTCCTGGGAGCTTGACGGCTCTCCGACGGCACAAGGCGGAGCGCGTCGGCAGGACAGTCGGCGCAGGTGCGGGTGACGGGCGACGGCCCCACGGCCGCCGGATGCACCGGGTCCCGATTGACATTGGCCAGGCCAGCATGGAACGATATAGCTCCAAGACAGAGTGACGTGCGCGCGCACTACCGTGCGCGCGACGGGCTCGCCCAAATGGGGATGATCCGAAATGGGCGAGCAAAGGAGGCCGCGACCATGACCACGGGAACCTCGACGGCGGTGCAGGACTCGGCTGGAGCTGTCTCCCGAGTGCTGACGCTGCTGTACGGCGTCGTCACTTACCTCTTCTTCTTCGGTACGTTCGTCTACCTGATCGGGTTCGTCGGGAACTGGGTCGTCCCGAAGGGCATCGACGACGGCACGCCCGCCGCATCCGTCGGCGCGGCCATTGCCGTCAACGTTCTGCTTCTCGGCCTCTTCGCCGTGCAGCACACGATCATGGCGCGCCCCGGGTTCAAGGAGGTCTGGACGCGCTGGGTGCCCTGGCATCTCGAGCGCAGCACGTTCGTCCTGCTCTCGACCGCGATCCTCGCGGTGATGGCCTGGCAATGGCGACCGCTGCCCGAGCCCGTGTGGCACGTCGGGAACCCGCTGGCCGCCGGACTCCTCGCGGCCGTCTCCCTCGCCGGCTGGGGGATCGTGTTCGTGTCGACGTTCCTCATCGACCACTTCGAGCTCTTCGGCGTCAAGCAGACGGTCGCCTACGCGCTGGGACGTCCGGTCGAGCCTCCCAAGTTTACCGAACGCCTCTTCTACGGCTGGGTGCGACACCCGCTCATGCTCGGGTTCCTGATCGCCTTCTGGGCCACGCCGACGATGAGTCAGGGGCATCTCCTCTTCGCGGTGGTGACGACGCTCTACGTCCTGATCGCCGTCCAGATCGAGGAGCGGACGCTCGTGCACCTCCACGGCGACCAGTACCGGAGCTACCAACGACGCGTGTCGATGCTGCTGCCGTTCGGCCGCCCGCGGCAGGACTGACCGCAACCGGCTCTCCGACTCCGCCACCTGTCCTGAATCAGGCGGGTAAGCGTTCAGCCCAGTGCCGATCACCTGCTGCCGCAGCCGAAGGGCTCAGGCAGCACGCTTACGTTTCAAGGGAACGAAGCGAATCTCAACCCGTTTGTCGAGCGCTGCGGCGATGCGGCGCAACATCGCCAGAGAGTGCCCCTCGTAGTCGTCGTCTTCGAGCCGCGAGATGACCGATGGCGTGGTGCCGACCCGTGCGGCGAGCTCCTTTTGCGTCAGCTTCGCGTTGGTTCGCAGCTCGTACACCTTGCGGGCGACCTCGGCGCTGGCGCGGGCTTCTTCAAGCTCGGCCAAACGCTCCGGTTGTCCGGCGAAGAAGCGTCGATGGACATGCCGCAGCGCGGGGGAGGTGGCCTTCTTGTTCGTCATGGATCAATCCTCCGGCGGAACGAACGTGTGTCGCTCCGGATTTGCGTCGAACAGAGCTTTTCGCTGAACGGCCCTCTGGATGGCGAAGCTGGCGCAAGCCGTATGCCCACTCCTCCCTCCTCAGGCGACGCCGCTGCACATGCCGATCCTCCTGGCCGTCACCGCCGGCCTCCGCCGCGGCGAGGTTCTCGGGGCGCGGTGGGAGGATCCTCTTGACAGCCCGGTCCTTAATGGTATCTTTCATGGGTGGGTTGACCCATCTATCATCGCGAAAGGCGACCGATCCGCCCATGGCAAAAAGACCCAGAAAGAGCATAGCCGCCGAGAGACGCGCCCAGATCTTGGACGCGTTTCACACCTGTGCGCGGCGAAAAGGGCTGGCAAGCGCTTCGCTCCGTGAGGTGGCCGAAGAAGCCGGGGTCCCGGTGAGCAACTTGCATCACTTCTTCAAGAACCGCGATGAAATGGTCAGCGAGTTGGTGAAACGAATCGTTGGCCGCATCGTGGCCAACCTCAAAGCTGAGGCCAGGCTCTCGGAAGATTCCGAGAGACGCACTGAACGCGTTCTCGAGTTCCTGCTCGGTTCCAAGGGGCAGAAGCTCGAAGATGGCAGCCTGTACTATGACCTGTGGTCAATGGCGCATCGGAGCCAAACAGTTCGGCAGACGTTTCAGGACCTGATTCGAGATGAGCGACAGATCTTCTTCGAGTTGCTCGTTGGAACGGGCGATCTTTTCAACCTACCGCAAGCCGAGAAGAAGGACATTGCAAACATAATCATCGCACTTGTGGAGGGAACATTTTATGTTCTTGACATGGATGGCGCCAATGTTTCCTCGAAGAGGATGGCTCATTTGACGCGGCGTTTTCTGGAACTCTACGCGGCGGAAAGGATGCGAGAGAAGGCCAAGACGACCCGCTCCCACCGGTCCTGAAACCATCGGACTATTACGCGGAAATCCATGGGACTTATGGCGCCAAAGGAGACGGGAAAATGGAAAACCGAAAAGTGATCATTGTCGGAGCCGGTGTCGGCGGGCTCTCGGCGGGCTACTGGCTTTCGCAGAGAGGCTACGAGGTCGAGATTCTGGAGGCGTTGGACCGCCCGGGCGGCCGCCTGGCGACTATTGAGCGCAAAGGGGACAAGGTGGACGTCGGAGCCCAGTTTTTCCATTCGGCCTACCGCCATGCCTTCAAGCTGATGGACGAGCTGGGCCTTCGACGCAGCGAGCCAATCAAAGCAAAGGTAAACTTTAGATTCGAGGGCGGCACGGTGTTCGATTTCGAGCCTAGGAGTCTCTACTTGCCCGGCTTGGGCCTGGCGAACAATCTAAAACTCGATTGGTTCGTTCTCAGACATATTATTTTTGCGCATCGCTCGCCGCTGTTCGGGATTGTTGAAGACCGTCCCGAGTATGACGATGTGGCACTGGCGGAGCTGTTCAGGGCTCCCTCAGAGCTGAGGCTGAGAAGCCTTGTGGCCGCAATAAGCTTGGCAAGCAATATGTGCGAGCCCGAGTGGATGAGCCTGTACCATTTCATCCAATTGCTACGCATCGACTGGTTCACGAAATACTCTGTCTTGGCTGGCGGTACTGCTTCGCTCGCAGCGGGGCTGGCCGACAAACTTTCGGTGAGGTACGAATCACCGGTGCAACAATTAGTGATTGAGAAAGGCCGGGTCGTCGGCGTGCAGATGAAAAACGACGGTGCGGTAAAGCGGGCTGGTCATGTCATAGTGGCGGCGGCTGCGCCCTCGGTTGGGCGCATGCTTCCCGATGAACTGAAAGAGCAGCGGGACTTCTTCGATTCCGTGGTCCAGGCGCCCCTTCCGATACCGGTATTCTTCCTTGATCGTCCGGTGAATAGGAAGGTCTGGGCATATTTCAATGAGCCCACGGTCAAAAGGACGTTCAGTTTTGCGGTGGATGGGTCTGTCAAATGTCCGGCGATGGTTCCGAGCGGGAAGGGCATCGTGAGCGCGTGGCCATGCTATCCACATACATTGGACCTGATTGGCCGACCCGACGAGGAGATTCTCAAGATGGCGCTGGCGGATACTGAGCTGATGATACCGGGCATCTCTAACTGGGTGGAGGAGGCGAGGGTATTCTGGCACCGAGAAGCCGGGATGGGACACTACCCCACCGGATCGTATCGGAAGGTGTTGGATTTCAAACCGACACTTAGGGGCCTGAAGGGTGTCTCTTTCGTCAGTGATATCTTCGGTGGCTGCTTCATAGAAGGCGCTATGGTCAGTGCGGCGGAGGCCGTGAAACGGGTTTGTGGTTGGGGCGGAACCCAATGAAAAGTGGCCGTGCCTGAGCATGGGCGCTTTCACAGAAGACCAACTCATCCTGATCACCGGCGCGTCGGGGTTCATCGGCTCCCACCTCACGCACACGCTCCTCGCCTCGTCCCCACCTGTTCGCCTCCATCTGCTCGCGCGGCCGTCCTCAGACCTGAGGTTGACGCTGGGCTGATTTATATTGACGACTTGCGTCGAGGCCATTGCTCACCCGGCATGCCGTCTATGTGATGGGAAGAGACCAGCACGTCGCGATCGATAGGGCCAAGCGCGAGCTAGGGTTTCGACCGCACATCAGCGTTGATACAGGCGTGGACCGGGTGTGGAGTGGCTCAAGACGCTCCCGCAGCTCAAGAGTTGAGACGAAAGGCGGCAGCATGGCGCATGACGTGGCCTGCATCGGTTTGACCATCCTCGACATCCTCGGGCGTCCCATCGATCACATCCCCGGGGGTGGTGCCGTCTCCCTGGTCGATGACATCCGGCTCACGGTTGCCGGCACCGCGGCCGGCGTCGCCGTCAATTGCGCCAAGCTCGGTTTGCGCACATTGCTCGTCGGCGCCATCGGTGATGATGAGGAAGGGGACTTCCTGCTCAGCTTGGCGCGTCGCGATGGCATCGATACCTCAGCCGTGCAACGAGCGGCGGGCCTTCCGACCTCCGCCACCATTCTCACCATACGGAGCAACGGGGACCGGCCCGCGTTCCATCGCCTGGGCGCCGCCAATTTCCTCGCCCTCGGCCCCGCCGACTACGACCGCGTGCTCGGGGCCAGGTTCATTCACCTCGGCGGGGTGGGTGGCCTGCCGCAGCTCGACGGCCAGCCAACGGCGGATTTGCTGGCTGCCGCCAAGGCGCGTGGGTGCACGGTGACCTGTGATCTGGTTGCCCCCACGATGGGGACGTTGGACGCGTTGAAGACGGCGTTACCGTATGTCGACTATTTCATGCCGAGCTTCGAGGAGGCTGCGGTGATCTGCGAGCGGAGTACGCCGGCAGACGTGGCGCGGTTCTTCATGAGTCTCGGCGCGAAAGCATGCGTGTTCAAGTGCGGTGCGGACGGTTCCTACCTGGCTGCGCCGGGCAGGGAAGAGCGCATCCCGGCCTTCAAAGTTGATGTAGTTGATACGACCGGTTGTGGCGATTCCTACTGCGCCGGGTTCATCGCGGGTCTAGCGCAGGGCTGGGCGGTCGAGAAGGCGTGCCGGTTGGCAACCGCCACCGCGGCGCTGGTGGCCACGGGCCTTGGGACGGATGCCGGCGTCGTGAATCTCGGGCAAACAACACATGCAATGGAGACACTAGCGGTGCTCGACTGAAGACGAAGCTCGTACCGCTTGCCGCGCTCGATGACGAGCGCAACCTCGTCGTTACTCGTCGCAATTCACGGCACCACGGTCCATCGCTGATTCCAGGCGAGCGGCTTCGCTCAGGTTTGCAACGCTGGAGGCCAGCTCGGCACGGAGCGCCCTGGTGACGCCGAACGACGACTGGAGGTTCAGGCTCCAACCAATGACCTGCACCGGCCCTGGTAGCTGGCCCACATACAGCCCGGTGCGGCGCGACCCCGGTCCGTCGAGCTGTTGCGCTTCGCGCAGGCTCAGTTCGGTTAGCTCGCCGAGGTGCTGCATTACGGCGCGGCCGTTCAGCAGGAGGAGGCGGATGTGTTCACGTTGTAGCTGCTCGAGGAGGAAGGGGCCGTCGGCGCTCAGGAGTTGCGAACGCGCACCGGCGTCCGGCAAGCGGCCCCACACCGGGTCTGTCGCCCATTGGATCAGGTCGAGGTGGCAGGCCGAGCCGTCGTAGTAAGACGCTCCCACGCGCTGGAGCACCTCCTCGAGCCGGTCGAACCAGGTGCGATAGGGGTTTCCCTCGAAGTACTGGCAACACGACTCGAATGCGCGCTCCAAGACGTTGTCCGGCGCCGTCGCAAGGTCGTCGACGCGCAAGGATCGCAGCGTCTCGAAGCGGCGCTCCGGTTCATCGAGCTCACGACCATGTCGGTCCAGAAACTCACGCCGGCTCGGATTGAGCCCCAGGGTCGCCACCCGCGCCGTGCGAGGATCGCCGAACGCGATCACCGGCGTGCTGCCCGAGACGATGGCGCAATTGGCAGGAGCCGGCGTCCTCAGCCTTCGGACGATGTAGTCAGGAATCGCGTTCATCCTGGACGGTGCCGCCTCTCACGTTGGGCGACACGTCGGTGACTCACCCGGCAATGACCTTCCCGACGGGGAAACCGAGCCACCTGACGGCTTGTTCTGCGTACCCCGCCTACTCGCCCCCATTTGCCATTCGCACAAAGTCCCGCTCCGACAACCCGTACTCGTACTCTGCCTGCGCGAAGGCCTTCCGCAGGTTCTCGTGCCACGTGTCCCCGCAAAACTCGCCCGCATCGGTGTACCGATACATCATGCACGGCTGATCCGGCCCACCCTCGATCTCGATCTCCACGTGATCAGGCAAGGGCAGGTCTGCAACCGGGACGGGCCGGTCGTCCTGAATCATGCCGATCTTGTGGATTCCAGGTCGGAGGACTTGTTTGACTCGCGCGATGTATTTCATTGTCCATCGCCCGCACAGAGCGACGCGTATCAACCGCGCGCCCGTCGCTTGCGCGTCGGCTGGATACGCTTAGGCCGTGACGATTCGCGGGCCTCCAGCCAACGCTTCAACGAGCGCTGGCTCTCACCTGAAGGTCGGCCGGCGAGCAATCCCTCAACGCTGATGTCCTCGTCCAGGTCTGGCCAGTGAATGCCCACACCACGTCCGATCAGGCGCCAGTGATTGCGCTCCGGGCGCGTTCCGTTGACCAAGCGCGGATACCACGCCAACGGGACCACAACGGTTCGACCGTCCACGAGGTCGACGGCAAGC
>CAZYMF010000127.1:0-3795 GCA_964648215.1 uncultured Binatia bacterium (SeqCode)
AGGCCCCTCGGCGCGTCGGCGAAAGGAGACGTGCTGGTGACGGCGGTTCCCGACGCCGGCTGTTGCGGCTGGGAGAACGAGCGCAGCGACCGCTTGCTGCTCGTGCGCGACGACAAGGTCTCCGTCCTGTACGACGGGTACGATCGCTACGACAACCGCGATTACGACGTCAGCTTCTACGTCAAGGACGCTCGCCTGGCGGACGACGGAGGGACGATCGCCTATCAGCCCGTTGAAAAACGCGCAGACACCCTTCGACAGGCTCAGGGTGAGCGGGAAAAGTCCTTTGAAATCAGGGTGGGGCTCCGCTCATGCTGAGCGCGTCGAAGCATGGGGTGGGGTTTTTCAACGGGCTGCTATACCTTTCCTCCACCGCGGCGACCGCGACTGGCGGTCTACGACCGGGCCGGATACAAGTCGAAGGAAACGGCGATCCCGGTGCGCAGCGCCGCGGATGCGATCCTGCGATGATGCAGCGGGCGCCGCAAAGGAGACCATCATGATTCGAGGAGTTCACCACACCGCCATCTCGACACCGAATCTGGAGCGCGCCCTCGCCTTCTATCGCGACCTGCTCGGCTTGCGCGTCGTCTTCGATTTTGCCTGGCCGGCGGGAACCGACGCCGCCGACCGGATCACCGGTCTGAAGGGCTCGGCGGCGCGCGCCGTGATGCTGCAGGCTGGCAACGCGCACATCGAGCTGTTCCAGTACGAGTCGCCGCCGCCGCACCCGGGCGACCCGCGCCGGCCGGTGTCCGATCACGGCATCACCCACATCTGCCTCGACGTGACCGACCTCGACGCCGAGTACGAGCGCCTCGTCAAAGCGGGGATGAAGTTCCATTGCCCGCCGCAGAGCCTCGGCGCGGACGTCAGGACCACGTATGGCCGCGATCCCGACGGCAACGTCCTCGAGCTGCAGGAGATCCTGAGCCCCGACAGTCCGATTGCGCTGAAGCTGGCATGACGCGGCTTCGCCCTCTTTCCCTCGTGCACCGAGGAGCTCCTCGTGGCGAGAAAGCCGTCTTGCGGACCGAGCCGATCTCAACCACATCGATGATATCGGTCATCGTCTCCTCGCTCCGGCGGCACCGATAGTCGGATCACTGACGTGAGCCCAGGGGGGGGACCAAATGCGGCGCAACGTACGGCCTGAGAAGCTCGTTCGGAGGGTAAGGATCGCGTGCTTTGCCAGCGTGATCTCCTCACTGATCATCCTCTCTCTTCCCGCCACGGCACACGCACATGCCCCGGGTATAGCTCTGTCCGCATTCGGCACCGCCTCGGTCGACGGAGAGCTGGGCGCCGGGGAGTGGGACACGGCGGCCCGGGTGGGCTTCCCGGTTGCCCTGCCCGCCGGTGGCACGGTCGATGCCTCGCTTTACGTCATGAACGACGCGGACAACCTCTACGTCGCCGTCGTGCTTTTCACCAGCGCCGCGCAGAGCATCGTCCGCGTCAACTTCGACAACAACCACGACGGCATCGCCGAAGTGGGCGACGACGCGTTGCGCATCGACGAGAGTGGCTTCCACGATGAAGCGTTGATCGCGGGGCCTCCGTGCACCGCCGAGAGCACGTGCTTCGTCCCCGATTCGGACCAGGGCGGTACGAACGACGGCGCCGGCGCCTTCATCGCGACGGCGGGGCAGACCGTGTACGAGCTCGCCCACCCCTTGAACAGCGGGGACCCCGGCCATGACTTTCGCCTCGGCCCGGGCCGAACCGTGGGCTTCAACGTCCAAGTCAGCCTGATCATCTCCGGCGACGTGTTTCCACCGGCACTCGTGACCACCACGTTTCCGGACAACGCGGACGCCCCCGCTTTCGGCGACATCGTCATCACCGCCGCCGGCTCCACCTACCTGATCATTACCCATGACGACTTCTATGCGGCGATTCAGCCACTGGCCCAGGACAAGCGGCAAAGAGGGTATCTCACGAAAGTAGTGAAGACGTCGCAGATCGGCACCAGCCCCACGGCCGAGCAAATCACCGCCTTCATCCGGAATGAATACACGACCAAGAACCCGAAGCCCGAGTACGTTCTCCTGGTCGGTGACGTCGACTTTCTGCCGACGCACTATCGCACCCCGTGCGACACGTGCGGGGAAAACACGAGCTTCGCCAGCGACATGCCCTACGCGACCATCGATTCGGTCGACTACTTCCCCGACGTGTTCCTCGGCCGTCTGCCGGTGAACACCGCGGCCGAAGCCAGCGACATGGTGAACAAGATTCTGAGCTTCGACGCGTGCCGGAGCAGCAATCGCGTGCTGCTGTTCGGCACGTACCCCGAGACGACCTACGCCAACGGCGACAGGATCCTCCTGCAGAGTGAAGGCTTCGCCGTCGATACCGCCTACGCTCCGCCCGCCACGGCACAGACGGTCTTCGACAAGATCAACGCGGGCCGACTGCTGGTCGCCTACTACGGCCACGGCAGTCCGGCCTGTTTCAGCGGCTTCTTCTGCGACCACCAGCTGAGCCCGCTCGCCAACGACGAGCTGCCCTTGATCATCAGCGGTGGCTGCGCGACGGGGAACTTCGCTTTCGATCTGTACCAGTCGCTCGGCGAACGGCTGGTGCTCTCGCCGACGTCCGGAGCGATTGCGTACATCGGGTCGACGCGAAACGGGGGCGGTTACGGCTACAAGTACAAGTTCGCCGACGGCCTGTACCAGGAGCTGAACAAATCGGCGCGCATCGGCGAGATGTTCCATGCCGGCCTGGCGGCCGCGTACGACGCCGCAGCGCAGGCGGGTCTGGACGTCGCACCCGGGTCCGGGACGCAGACGGGTTTCGAGCAGATGGCCGTGCTCGGGGATCCGGAGCTGCGCCTCAAGCAGTACTGCGCCTACCCGAATGTCGCCGATCTGTTCCACGTCGCCTACGTCGACCTGACCCGCCTCCGGGCAGACACCCTCACCGTGGCGCTGTCGCCCCGCCACCTGACGTTGGCGGAGGAACACCTACAGGCCGCCGAGAACGCCTTGGAGCGCGAGCATAATCGGCAGGCCATCGCCGAGCTTTTCGTGGCGCGGATCGCAATTCGCCTCTACACGTCTTTCATACGCCGTGAAGCCAGGCATACGAAGGTAGAGCAGGGAGTGGCAGCGCAGCTGATCGACGCTGCCGGCGCCGAGATCGCGTCGATCCGAGAGCTGACCGCCGCCGTGGTGGAGGTTTCGGGACTGAACCCCCGTTTTCCATGGCTCGGCGACGCTACCCCAGGCCAACGGGGCCAAGGAAGGCATGCCGAGGAGCCAGAGAATGTGTCGCGGGATCCAACGCGCCACGATCGTCGTTAGCGGCAGGCCCACCCAGCGGATCTCGTACTGCTTCACCACCGCTTCCGCTCGCGCTTCCGGCGCGGCCGTTGCTCCCAGAGATCAGGATTCAGATACGCGTCCTGCTCGCGGTCGGGATGTTGACGGTAGGCCGCGGCAGTAGCCTGCTCCTCGAGTTCCCAGAGCGCTCGACGGAGCGCGTAATGAAGCGTCGGCGAGGTAACCCCAGCGATCTCTTGCCCGTTCAACCTGGCTCGTGACGGCTCTTCAACTCGAAGCTTGTAGCGCGCACCTGTTCGTCCGCTGCTGCTCTCAAGTTCCGCACTTGCCCAAGGGGGCGGCAGCACGAAGAGGAACGGACGCGAGCAACGAGCGACCTTGCGCGCGGACGTCGGGTGGCACCGGCATTGCTCCGTCGCTAGTGGAGAAAGGAGGGCCTATGAAACCAGTCCGCCTTCGCACTGGCGTGCTTCGGCGGACGGGTACCGCCTTCGCGCGGGGTGCT
>CAZYMF010000127.1:3895-13862 GCA_964648215.1 uncultured Binatia bacterium (SeqCode)
CCGCCTTCGCACTGGCGTGCTTCGGCGGACGGGTACCGCCTTCGCGCGGGGTGCTTCGGCGGACGGGGGCAGCCTTACCGCAGCCTCACGACCCCCGCTTGCCCTCGTACTGGGCCAGGATGCGGCGCGCCACCACCATCTTGTGCACTTCGTCGGGGCCGTCGTAGATACGGGCGAAGCGGGCCTGGCGGTAGAACATCGACAGCGGATGGTCCTCGGTGACGCCGGCGGCGCCGAAGACCTGGATCGCCTTGTCGACGACGCTGTGCAGCACCTTGGCGCCGAAGAACTTGATCAGCGAGATCTCCTCGCGCGCCGCCTGCTGCCCCTGCGTGTCGATCTTCCACGCCGCGTGCAACGTCATCAGGCGCGCCGCCTGGATGTCGGCGCGCGCCTCGGCGATCCAGTCCTGAATGTTCGCCTTGCGCGAGAGCGTGCTGCCGAACATCTCGCGCTGGGTGGCGTACTCGCACATCAGCTCGAAGGCCCGCTGCGCCACGCCGAGCCAGCGCATGCAGTGATGGATGCGGCCGGGGCCGAGGCGTTCCTGCGCGATGGCGAAGCCCATGCCCTCGCCGCCGAGGCAGTTGGTCACCGGCACGCGACAGTCCTCGTACCAGATCTCGGCGTGGTGGTTGTCGTACTCGCCCATCACCGGAATGCCGCGAGCGATGTTGAACCCCGGCGTGTCGGTGGGGACGATGATCTGGCTGAAGCGCAGGTAGGGGTTCTCGTGCTCGGGGTTGGTCATCGCCATGATGATGGCGAACGAGGCGCCGTGGGCGCCGCTGCTGAACCACTTGTGCGCGTTGATGACGTAGTAGTCGCCGTCGCGCTTGGCCGTGGCGCGCAGCAGCTTGGGGTCGGAGCCGGCCACCTCCGGCTCGGTCATCGAGAAGCAGCTGCGGATCTCGCCGTCGACGAGCGGCTTGAGCCAGCGCTTCTTCTGCTCCTCGGTGCCGAAGCGCCACAGGATCTCGGCGTTCCCCGAATCGGGTGCCTGCGAGCCGCAGATCACCGGCGCCAGCGGGCTGCGGCCGAGGATCTCGTTGACGAACACGTAGTACATGAACGGGATGCCGGCGCCGCCGGCCTCCTTCGGCAGATGGAACGCCCAGTAGCCGGCCTTCTTCGCCTTCGCCTGCGCCGCCTTGATCTGCGGCGGGAAGGCGGGTCCGCCCACCTCCATCCTCCACCGCTCCATCGTGCGCTCGAGCGGGTAGACGTGCTCGTCCATAAATTTGCGAACGTTGTCGCAAAGCTGCTCGATCTCCGGGGGTAACGCGAAATCCATGCGCGGGTCTCCTCTCAGCGCCCCACCAAACTCCAGCCCGTGAGCGGAGTCAATGACCCCGGTCACCCCATGCGACTCGCCGGCCGATCTGCCGGCCCGACGGGTCGAAAGAAGTCCTCAGGCGGCTGCGGGAAAACGGATGGCGCTCAGCTTCCGCGGCGCGACGACGCTGTGCAGCCGCTTGATGCGGCCGTCCCCGTCGACGTCGCACAGCAGGACCGCCCGCGGCGGCTCGCCCGGGCGGGGATCGCCGAGCTCCACCACCATCGCCGGCAGACCGTTGACCATGCGAATCTCGACGCGGGCGGCCCCGAGGCGATGGGCGCCGATCTTGAAATGAAAGCGCGCCACCCGCGCCCGGCCGAGAATCGGCACCCGGGCGGCAAAGAAGCGCCCGGCCCCGTCGCTGACGCTGCGCACGGAGTCGGCCAGCTGCTTCTCGATGCCCGCCACGTCACCGCGCGCCAGCGAGGCGAGGAAGCCCTCGAGCGCCGCGCGCGTGCGCTCCTGCAAGGCGCGCGTCGGCACGCAGCGTTCGCGGTCGTAGTCCCGCATCGCCGCGCGAGCACGATGGTGCGTCGTCTTCACGTTGGGCTCCGACATCCCGAGAGCCGCGGCCGCCTCGCGCACCGAGTAGTCGAACACGTCGCGCAGCAGCAGCACCGCCCGCTGCTGCGGCGAGAGGGCCTCGAGTGCCAGCAGAAAGGCGAACGAAACGCTCTCCAGCAGATCGTAGCGCCCCTCGGTGGTGACACCGTCGACGGTGGGCTCGTGGGCCGGAGGCGAGCACTCCTCGCCGGTCTCGATCGGCGACGGCAGCCACGGGCCGACGTAGGCGCGCCGCCGGCGGCGGCGCAGCAGGTCGCGGCCCAGATTCATCGCCACCCGCACCAGCCAGGGCCGCCACGGCTCGTCGATATTCGCCGGCGGTCGCTCCATCGCCCGGACGAAGGTTTCCTGCACCAGGTCCTCCGCGTCGGCGGCGCTGCCGGTCAGCCGGTAGCACAGGCCCCAGAGAAAGCGCTCGTGCGCCCGGAAGGCGTCTTCGAAAACCGCGGTGGATACGCTCATGGCAATAGGGCACTCTCCAACGGCTTACCACAGCGGGGCGGCATACGGAGAAGGGTCCACTCAAGCCGCCGCCGCGCGGGCGGCCGCCGCCTCCCGGCCGATCAGCTCGGCGGCACGGCGGGCGCTGGCGAGGCTGGCATCGACCAGCAGGCCGTCCCCGCCCACCCAGTCGCCGACGACGTAGAGACCGCGGATGTCCGGCACCACCGGCCCGGGCCGACCGGCGACACCGCCAGCCGCGGCCGTCACCAGGGCGTGGTAGACGGTCATGCTCGGCAGGAAGCGCTGCTCGACGACGACCGCGCGCCAGCCCGGCTGCACGAGGTCGAGCAGGGCCTCGAGCTCCTGCCGGTCGGCCTCCGGATCATTGGCGCCGTCGCTGGGCAGGTACTTCGCCACGTGCACGGTAGCCGCGTCCGCGGGAGCGAGCCGGGCCACCGCCGAGTGCACCGAGAGGTAGAGCGGCCGATCGATGCCGAGGGCGAACAGAGCTCGCGCTGCCGGCAGGCGGCGCAGGCCGACGTCGAGACAGGCGGCCTTCACCGGCACGGCCTCCCGCGCCCAACGGTGGAGGGCGCCGTGATCGCCGGCAACCAGCGCCGCCGCCTCCGTCGGCCCGGCGGCGACGACGACCGCGGCCGCGGGGAACCAAGTTCCGTCGTCCAGGCGGACGCCGCGCACGGCGCCGTCGTGCTCCACCGCGGCCACTCTGGCCCCGGTGACGATCCCCACGCCCGCCGCAGCCGCCGTCCGCCGCAGACCGTCGACCAGCGTCTGCCAACCACCGTCGAGGTAGAGGACACCGCCCGCCAGGGCCATTTGCACCTGCGCCAGCGCCGCCCCGGCGCTCTGGCGCGCGGGATCGTTGGCATAGGTGGAAACCCGAACGAGCGCCTGCAGCAGCGCGCGCACGGAAGAATGGCGCACGCTCCGCTCCAGCCACTCGCGCACGCTGACTCCCTGCCACGGGGTCGGATCGAAGCTGGCCAGCGAGCCGAGAAGGCGCGCGGTTTCGAGCTTGCCCGGCAGGCCCAGCAGCCCGGTCGTCAGCAAGGAGACGAAGCCGCCGGGCAACGTGTGCTTGCGGCCGTCTTGGACAGCGTAGCCACCACCTACGGCGGGCGGGGCGCCATGGAAGCTCACCCCCAGCTCGGCGAGAATCGCGGCTCCCTGCCCCTTGCGGTAGAGCGCGTGCGGCCCGAGATTGAAATCGAACCCGCCCTTGCTCTGGGTCAGCGCCCGGCCACCGAGGGCGCTCGACCTCTCGAACAGTTGCACCGAGCGTCCCGCACGGGCCAGGTAAGCGGCGGTTGCCAATCCCGCCAGGCCGCCGCCCACGACGATGACGTCCGCGTCTCCATTGGTTGTCGCCATGCGATGCACCTCCTACCCGCATCACGTTCGGCGAGTCGAGAAGGTTACAGGTGGTAAGGAAGAAGCCAGAAAGGGGAAAGGGGAAAGCCAGAAGGGCAAACAGAATCAGAAGCGATGGTTCCGGCTTTGACCTTTCTGACTTTTACCTTTCTGGCTTTATCATCTCACAACACCTCGGCGACGCGCTCGGGCAGGTCGCGGTCGGGGACCTGTGTGTAGTCCTTGTCGACGGTCGCGGTGATCCGCTTGCTCGCCGGCGCACTCAGGCACTTGCGCAGCAAGCCGAGAAACTGGGGCGGGGCCACCAGCACGAGGCGCGCGAACTCGTTACGACCGTGTCCGCCCTCGATCACACCCGCCAGCTCCTGGGCGAAATGCTCCGCTTCGACCTCCTTGGGCGGCGTCGTCGGCTCCATGACCGGTCGCGACCCGGCGCCGGCGCTCTGGCGCACCCGCCCCGGCGCATCGGCCATGATGTCCTGGCCCTTCGCCCGGCTCTCGGGATGCTCGAACTCCTGCACCAGAGCCCACGGCTTGAGCTTGCTCGGGGTGGCGAACAGTCGGGCACGGCTGGCGTTGCTGACGAGAATCCAGATGTGGTTGTTCATGCGCCGCCTCGCAGGGTCGATCTCAGATCATTCGATCTGGACGAACAAGATACTATCGCCGAGCACGCCGTCAAAGTAGGGGGGCGACGGGTAGTAGGTCAGTTCAAACCCGCCGGCAGCAACGTTGGCGGTTGCGCGGTTGGGCGGTTCGCGGTTCGGGCGCCGCCGGCGCCAGGGGCTCCGCCCTCCGGGCCCCCCGGCTTCCTACGCCCCGCCGCTTCGGCCCAGAGTGTGCCGCAGGGCCGGCTCCAGCTCGGGGTGGCGAAAGACGTAGCCGGTATCCTCCAGCCGGCCGGGCTCGACCCGGGTGCTGGCGAGCAGCATCTCGTCGGCCATGTCGCCGAGGGCGAGCCGCAACGCCACCGCCGGAACGGGGATCAGCGTCGGCCGGCGCAGGACGCGGCCGAGCGAGCGGGTCAGCTCGCGGTTGGTCACCGCCACGGGCGCGACGACGTTGGCCGGCCCCTGCACCGCCTCGCTCGTCAGGCTGTGCAGCACCGCTCCGACCACGTCGTCGACAGCCACCCAGCTCACGTACTGCGTGCCGGGACCGAGCACGCCGCCGGCGCCCAGCTCGAACGGCGGCAGCATCATCGCCAGCGCCCCGCCGGCGGCGCTGAGCACCACCCCGAGTCGGAGATGGACCACGCGGATCCCCGCCGTCACCGCCGGCGCGGCCGCCTCCTCCCACGCCCGGCACACCTCGGCGAGGAATCCCTCTCCCGAAGCACTCTCCTCGGTCAGCACCTCGGCCCCGCGATCGCCGTAGAAGCCGATCGCCGAGGCGCAGACCAACACCCGCGGCGGCCGCGGCAGGGCGGCCAGAGTCTCGGCGAGCAGCCGCGTGCCCTGCACCCGGCTGCTCAGAATGCGGGCGCGCCGGGCGCTCGTCCAGCGCCCGGCGGCAATCGACTCGCCAGCCAGGTGAACGACGCCGTCGACACCGTCGAGTCCGGCGGCATCGATCGTGCCCGCCTCAGGGTTCCAACGCACCGCGTCCTGCCCGGGCTCGGGAGTCGAGCGCACCAGCCGGGTCACGCGATGCCCGCCGGTGCTCAGGAAGGACACCAGCGCGGCTCCCACCAGACCGCTCGCCCCGCTCACGGCAACGTGCAGCGGGCGGGCCGAGTAGCGCCCGTGCGCGGCCAGATCGCCGGCGGTGACCGCATGGCGGTACTCGAACATGCGCTCCAAGCTCGACCGTGCCGAGCGCCCGCCGAAGAGGCTGCCGAGAAAACCGAAGGGGAGCGCGTACTCGATGCGATCCTCCAGATAGCAGGCCTCCGGGCCGTCCGGCTCGAAGCGATGCGTGTGCTCCCAGCGCGCAAAGGGACCTTCGATCTGCACGTCGCGGAACTGTCGTCCCTCGACGTAGTCGCGATGCTCGGCGACCCAGCGCACCCAGGCGGGCCCCACCCGCACGCGAAAGGAACGCCGCGCCCCGTCCTCGATGCCACCGCTGCTCTCCAGCGGCTGAACTCGTTCCCACGGCGGCGTCAGACGTTCGAACGCGCCACAACGGGCATGCCAGGCGAAGACGGCGGCGGCCGGCGCGTTGATGCGTGTGCGTTTGGTGAAAGTCGGCATGGCTCTGTCAGCTCCCTTCGACGGCGAAGCGCTGCTTCGCACCCTTCTTGATTTTGGCCAGCGCCGCCAGCGCGCGGCGGCGGGCGGCGCCGTGATCGACGATCGGCGCCGGGTACGAGCACCCGATCTCGACCCCGGCCGTGGCGAGCACCGCTGGCGGCGCCAGCCACGGCTGGTGAATCCACCGGGCAGGCAAGCCGGCCAGCTCCGGTACCCAGCGCCGCACGTAGTCGCCTTGCGGATCGAACTTCTCGCCCTGGCCGACCGGGTTGAAGATGCGGAAGTACGGCGCCGCGTCGGCGCCACAGCCGGCCGTCCACTGCCACCCGAGGGTGTTGTTCGCCAGGTCGGCGTCGACCAGCGTGTCCCAGAACCACGCCGCCCCGGATTGCCACGGCAGCAGCAGATCCTTCACCAGGAACGACGCCGCCAGCATCCGCACCCGATTGTGCATCCAGCCGGTGGTCCACAGCTCGCGCATGCCGGCGTCGACCAGCGGATAACCGGTCCGGCCCTGCTGCCAGGCGCGCAGCGCGTGCTCGTCGTCGTCCCAGGGAAAGGCCTGGAACTCCGGCCGCAACGGCAGCTCGGCGGTATGGGGAAAGTGAAAGAGGAGGTGATGGGCGAACTCTCGCCAGCCGAGCTGGCGCAGATAGACCTCGGCGGCGCGCGACCACCCCGTCGCGCGCTCGTCGCAGGCCCGCGCCTGCACCGCCTGCCAGACCTGGCGGGGGCCGATCTCGCCGAAATGCAGATGCGGCGACAACCGCGAGGTCAGCTCCGCGTCCGGCCGGTCGCGCCCGTCGCCATAGGAGAGCAGCGCCTCGTCGACGAAGCGCTCGAGCCCTTCGACGGCGCCGATCTCCCCGGGCTGCCACGACCGGCGCAGGCCCGCGGCCCAGTCGATCTTCGGCAGCAGACCGAGCTCCTCGAGCCGCAGCGACTTCGGCCAGCGCGTCGGGGCGCGCAGACGCTTCGGCGTCGGCAACGGCGGCCGCGGCGGGGGAGCGGTGAGGCACGCTCGCCAGAACGGGGTGAACACCTGGAACGGCTTGTCCGCCTTGGTCCGGATCGCCCCGGGCTCGAAGAGCAAAGCGGAGTTGCAGCTCTCCACGGGCGCGCCCTCGGCGCCCAGCGTCGCCTCGATCTCGGTGTCGTGCTGCCGCGCCACGGGCTCGTAGCGCCGGTTCCAGAAGACCGCCCCAGCGCCGCTCTCCGCCCGCAGAGCACGGAGCGCCGCCAGCGCCGGGCCGCGCCGTAGCACCAGTCGCAGCCCTCTGTCGCGCAGCGACTCGTCGAGCCGGGCCAGCGACTGGTGCAGCCACCAGCGCGAAGCGGCGCCGGGCGCCCACGGTGCCTCCTCCTGCGGCGACCAGACGAACACCGGGATCACCGGCGCGCCGTTCGCACACGCCGCCGCCAACGCCGGGTTGTCCTCGAGCCGCAAGTCGTTGCGGAACCACACCAGGGATGCCCCCTGCCCTTCGTGCCGTGGACTCACCGGGTCCTCTCGCCCCATGAACGAACTGCCCTCGGAACTATAGCCCCGCTGAAGCGCGAGAAAAGAAGGGCAAGAAAGAACTGGATCACTGATTCAGTGAATCAGTGATCCAGTTCTCTCATCCCACCTTGCGCAGCAGCGTCTGGGCATCGAACACGGCGTGACCGTCGCGGTCGTTGTTGAAGTAGGCGAAGCCCTGCTTTCCCGCCTCGCTCTGCTCGCGCAGCCATCGCCCCCACGAGCGCAGCGTCGGCTCGGGGTAGCCGCCGGCGTACTTCGCCTTGGTGCCGTGAAAGCGCACGTAGGCGACCCGGCCGAGCGCCAGGCGCGGCACCTCGACGCCCTCCATGTCGTGGCAGCACAGCGAGGCGCCGCGCTCATCGAGCACGGCGAACACCTCGTCGCAGAGCCAGCTCGGATGGCGGAACTCGAAGACATGGGTCAGCGACCGCGGCAGCAGGGCAACGAACTCGCGCAGCCGCGCCACATCGCAGTGCCAGTGCGGCGGCAACTGATAGAGGATGGGGCCGAGGTGCGTCTTCAGTCCGCGCATGCGGGAGAGAAGGTTGCCCAGCGGCTGCTGCGGATCCTTGAGCTTCTTCATGTGGGTGACGTAGCGGTTGGCCTTGACGGCATAGAGAAACGCCGCGGGCGCCTGCTGGCGCCACAGTCGCACCGTTTCCGTCGTCGGCAGGTGATAGAAGGTGTTGTTGATCTCGACGGTGTCGAACACCGCGGCGTAGTGTCCGAACCACTCGCTCTCGGGCAGGTCGGCCGGGTAGAAGATCCCGCGCCAGTGGGGGTAGCTCCAGCCCGAGCAGCCGATGCGGACGGCAGCGCTCACCTCTTTCGCCTATGCCGGCCGCGGAGCCGGTTCAAGGGGATGCAACCACGGTGGCCATCGGGTACAAGGGCGGTCGACACGACGACGAGCAGGAGCCGGCATGCAGATCGAAGGAACGGTCGACCCGCGTTTCGAGCGCGTGCGCGAGACTTTTCGCGAGAACTTTGCCAGCCGCGGCGAGCTCGGCGCCGCGGTCACGGTGATCGCCGACGGTACAACCGTCGTCGACCTCTGGGGCGGCGTTGCCGACAAGGCCAGCGGGCGCGCCTGGACGCGCGACACCATGGCCATCATCTTCTCCTGCACCAAGGCGGCGACGGCCCTGTGCGCACACCTGCTGGCGACCCGCGGCCAGCTCGACCTCGACGCGCCGGTGGCGCGCTACTGGCCCGAGTTCGCCCAAGCCGGCAAGGAGAGCCTGCCGGTGCGGCTGCTGCTCAACCATCAAGCGGGTCTGCCGGCGATCGACCGCCCGCTGGCGGACGAGGCGATGTTCGATTGGGCGACGATGACCGCCGCCCTCGCCGCGCAGGCGCCGCACTGGCAACCGGGAACCGCGCACGGCTATCACGCCATCACCTTCGGCTGGCTGGTGGGCGAGGTGGTGCGGCGCATCAGCGGCCGGTCGCTCGGCACCTTCTTCCGCAACGAGGTGGCCGGGCCGCTCGGCCTCGATTTCTGGATCGGCCTGCCGGAGGAGCTCGAGCCGCGCGTGGCCCGCGAGCGCATGCCGCCGCTGCAGAACGAGCCCAACCCGTTTCTGGTCGCCATGCTCGACCGCCGCACCTTGACCTCGAAGGCGTTCATGAATCCGCCGGGCATGATGATGCCCGGCCAGGTGAACTCCCGCGCCGTGCACGCGGCGGAGATCCCGGCGGCCAACGGCATCGCCAGCGCCCGGGCGCTGGCGGGCATGTACGCGCCGCTGGCCGGCGGCGTGCGCCTGCTCGACGCCGGCGCCATCCGCCGCCTGTCGACGGTCGAGTCGGAGGGCGACGACCGCGTCCTGCTCCTCCCCACCCGCTTCGCCTCCGGCTTCATGAAGACCATCGACAATCGCCCGGGCGAAAGCATCCGTTTCGGCCCCAACCCGGAGGCCTTCGGTCACGGCGGCGCCGGCGGCTCGGTCGGCATGGCCGATCCGGCGGCACGGGTGGCTGTCGGTTACGTGATGAACCAGATGGGCGCGGGCATCCTGCTCAACCCGCGTGGACAGTCGCTCATCGACGCCGTCTACGATTGCCTCGCCGGTTGATCTCTCGGCTCACGGGCGCAACACCACCTTGCCGACGTTCTTGCGCTGCTCCAGGTAGCGGTGCGCCGCGGCGGCCTCGCTCAGGGCGAAGCGACGGTCGATGACGACGCGAAACGTGTCGTTGGCCACCAGCTGCAGCAGCTGGGCGAGCGCCGCCCAGGCGCCGCCGTCGTTGATCCACGGCACCAGGTACAGACCGTGGATGGAGACGTTGTTGCGAATCAGCGCGCTCGGATCGACGGTGGCGGTCTTGCCGGCGGTGTTGCCGACGGCAAGCAGACGGCCATTGAGTCGCAGCACCTCCAGGCTCTCCTCGAAGACCTCGCCGCCAACCGACTCCAGGACCACGTCGACCCCCTGCCCGCCGGTGACACGCCAGGCTTCCTCGACAAAATCGCTGTCGACATAGTTTATGGTCGCATCGGCGCCGAGG
>CAZYMF010000128.1:0-6981 GCA_964648215.1 uncultured Binatia bacterium (SeqCode)
AACGCCGGATGGTGCAACCGATCTTCCCATGATCGGAGAGGCAGGCCGGATCGAGATCGTGGTATCGCCGCCAACGCCGCTTTCCACGGGCGTTCCCGGCGGCGCAACGCCCACGCCGACGGCATCACGGACCCCGACGGCAACGCCCACGCCGACACGAACCACGACTCCGCCGTAGAACGCGACGGCCAAACGGCCAACGCCGCACCGACGTTTGCGGCCCTTCCCCGGCTCCTGTAGAGTTGCTGGCGCCCAAGGACTTCGTCCATTGCCCTACCGCGTGCTGGTTCCGATCGACTTCAAACCGGGCGGCGAGCAAGCTCTCGCGTGGGCCGTGGCGTTGGTCGAGCAGACCGGCGGGACAGTCGAGGTCCTCCACGTCGTGCCGACCGCCCATCAGCTCGATGCGCTCTTTCGTTCCGGCCTGACGCCGCGGCGGACGGTGCGGGACATTCGCCGGCGGGCCGCTGAGGATCTGGCCCGGCAACTGCCGGCGCCTGTTCGCCATCGCCTCCACATCGTCGAGGGCGAGCCGGCCGCAGCCATTCTCGCGGCGGCGCAGCGATTGAAGCCGGACCTGATCGTCCTGAGCACGCGCCGGCACACCGGCCTGGCCCGCCTCTTCCTCGGCAGCGTCGCCGAGAAAGTCCTGCAGGCCGCGTCGGTTCCCGTGGTCACGGTCCCACCGTCTCGCTGATCGCGGGAATTTTGCTATACACGAAGGCATGACAGGCGGGGGTGCGTCTCTCGGGGCGTCGGGCCTGGCCGAGACGGAGCCGGGGCAATGAAGCTCTCGGCCGTCGACAATCTCTCCCTGCTCTTCATCGGCGGGCTGGCCGGGCTCACCCTGGCCTGCCACGCGCTACTCCTCAGCACGGCCGGCGTCGTCCTCGGCGTCCTGGTCGCCCTGGCGCTGGCGATTCTCGGCGCCGCCTGGTGGGCGCCGCGCTCCCCGCTGGGCAACGTGGCGCACTCTTTCCTGCCGGTGCTGCTGCTTCCGGTTCTGTTCAACACCCTCGGCCCCGTCATCGACTGCGTCAGCCCGCAGCGTTGGGATGCGACCTTCTCCCGCCTGGACGCGAGCATCTTCGGCACCGCCGCCTTCCACTGGCATCACGCCTTCGGGCGCCCCTGGTGGCTGACCGACTTTGCCTACCTCATGTACGTCAGCTACTACGCGCTGCCGCTGGCGCTCGGGGTGATTCTTTACCTCCAGCGGCGGCGCGCCCATTTCGACGAGCTGGTTTTCACCGTCGTTCTCTGCTTCTACCTCACCTACGTCGGTTATCTCCTCTTTCCCACGGTGGGCCCGCGCATCCCGATCGAGGACGAGGCAGCGGTTCTCGGCGGCGGCATGATCAGCCACGGGATCCGCGCGTTCCTGCACTTCGCCGAACGCACGACGACGGACGCCTTTCCCAGCGGCCACACCGCCGTCGCCCTGGTCTGTCTCTTCCTCGGCTGGAGAATGCTGTCGCCGCTGCGCGCGCCCCTCGTCGTGGTGGTGGCGGGCATCGTCTTCACCACCGTCTATCTGCACTATCACTACGTCGTCGACGTCGTCGCCGGCGCCGGGCTCGGCATCGTGACGCCTGCGGTGGCGCGCGTCATCCGCCACGGGCTCGAGCCCCGGCTGGTGCGACGCTGGGTGACGCAGCTACTGTCGGATCAGCGCTGACGGCGGCACCTCTCGGCCGCGGGGCCTTCAGAACAGCACGTTCCACGCGTCGCCGAGCGAGCGCACGCCGCAGAGCTCGACACCCTCGAGCGCCGGCAGCTGGCGCAGCGAGGCCTCGGGAAGCACGCAGCGGCTGAAGCCGAGCTTGGCCCCTTCGCGCACGCGGGTGTCGGCCTGGCCGACGGCGCGCACCTCGCCGGCAAGACCGACCTCGCCGAGAAGCAGCGTGTGCGCCGGAATCGGCTTGTCGAGGAAACTCGAGGCGACGGCGGCAATGATGCCGAGATCCACCGCCGGCTCGTCGATGCGCACGCCGCCGGCAACGTTGACGAAGATGTCGTGGCCGACGAGCTGCAAGCCCATCTTCTTCTCCAGCACGGCGACCAGCAGCGCCACCCGGTTGTGATCGACGCCGAGGGTGGTGCGGCGCGCGGTGCCGAAGGCGGTCGGCGACACCAGCGCCTGCAGCTCGACCAGGATCGGCCGCGTCCCCTCGATGCTGGCGATGACCACCGAGCCGGGAACGTCCTCCGGTCGCTCGGCGAGGAACAGCGCCGACGGGTTGGCCACCGGCTGCAGCCCCGTCTCCTTCATCTCGAAGACGCCGATCTCGTTGGTCGAGCCGAAGCGGTTCTTCACCGCGCGCAGGATGCGGAAGGCATGGCCGCGCTCGCCCTCGAAGTAGAGCACGGTGTCGACCACGTGCTCGAGCACGCGCGGCCCGGCGAACGAGCCTTCCTTGGTGACGTGGCCGACGAGAAAGGTGGCCAGGTTGCGGCGCTTGGCGAAGTGCACGAGCTGCGCCGCGCACTCGCGCACCTGCCCGACACTTCCCGGCGCCGAGCCGAGCTCGTCGGTGAACACGGTCTGGATGGAGTCGACGGCGAGAACCCGCGGCGAGATCTTCTGCGCCTGCTCGACGATGCGCTCGAGCGAGGTCTCGGCCAGTACCAGCAATTGCGACTCCTTGATGCCCAGCCGGTCGGCGCGCATCTTGATCTGTTGCGCCGACTCCTCGCCGGAGACGTAGAGGGCGAGACCGTCGCGCGCCAGCGCCGCCAGCGCCTGCAGCACCAGCGTGGATTTGCCGATGCCGGGATCGCCGCCGATCAACACCGCCGAGCCGGGGACCACGCCGCCGCCGAGCACGCGGTCGAGCTCGCCGATTCCCGAGGAGCTCCGCTCCTCGGCCGCGCCGCTGAGCGCGGTGATCGGCTGCGGCTCCTCGGCCGCGCCGCGACCGCCGACGTACCGGTCGGCCGTTGGCGCGCTTTCCTGGCGCTCCTCGGCCATGGTGTTCCACCCCTGACAGTCGGGGCAACGCCCGAGCCAGCGCGGCGACTGGAAGCCGCAGGCCTGGCAGGCGTACACCGTGCGCGCCTTCGCCATGGGTCCGGTCTATAGCACAACCGTCACGAATCGCCGGGCAGCTCGACGATACGGATCGTCGGCCCGCGGGCGCCGGGACCGGGGTCGAGCTCCGCCAGGCGCGGCAGGCCGAAGAGAATGCCGTAGAACTCCGCCGCCGTCGTCGCGGACCCGTCGCGGATCGTGTCGTAGACGTAGGAGCTGGCCACCAGATAGCGGCAACCGCGGGCCAGGTACCAGTGGTAGGGTTGCTGGGCGAGCGAACCGATGAAGTCGACGTGATAACGCGCCGGAGAGACCTGCGGCGTGTACTCTTCGCGGACGACGCAGGCCCCCGCTGGGATATGCTCGTCGATCCAGTGCCAGGCGAGCGTGCGCGTGTCGGGAAGCGTTCGCGCCGAGCTCGCGGCGATGGCGGCCCGTGCCGGCGGGACGGCCAGGCAGAGGGCCACCAGGGCGATGGCGGCATCGGCCCACGGCGGCCCACACAGCCGCTGACCCACCTCGCTCACCGCGCGTCCGGCAAGCAGGCAGGCAAAGGGTAGAAAGAAGACCAGAACGCTCGCCGAACGTGTGCGATCCGTGGCGAGCACAACGACCGCAGCGGCCGTCGGCAGCAGCACCGCCCAGTCGGCGCGCCGGCCGCGATGCGAGGCGAAGGCCGCGCCAATCACCACGGCCGCCGCGGCACCGGCATGGAGCTGCGAGCGCCACAGCGACGCCACCCACCACCATGCGGAACGACTCGCCGCGACGCCGGCGAGGTGGTCGGATTGCGCCCTCAGCTCGCGCAGCGCAGCGTTGAGGTCGAGCAAGGCATACGGGCAGGCGAACAGAAACGCGGCGACGGCGCCGCCGAAGACGTAGAGCAAGCGCTCGAACGTCACCAACGGTCGGCGAACGTCGAGCGCCGCAACGACCGGCGCCAGCAGCACGAAGGCCGTGCCGTAGCTCGTCGCCACGGCGAGTCCGGCAAGGATGCCCGCCACGAACCAACCGCGACCGGCGGCCTCGGCGCGCAGCGTGGCCCACAGCGCGGCGACGACGAAGAAGGTGGCGGGCGTGTCGATGGCCAGCACGTGAGCGCGGTCGACGGCCAACGGCACCACGGCCAGCAGCACGGCCGCCGCCGCGCCGCTGGCCGCCGAGTGCCAGCGCCGCCCGACGGCCGCCACCCCGGCCACGGCGGCCGTGCCGGCGACGGCGACGAAGAGGCGGCCGGCGAGCAGAAACGGGAACTGCGCCGGCAACACGTCTCCCGGACCGATCCCGTTCAGCGCCGCGTTGGTGGTGAGCGGCGCATGGACAAAGGGCTGCAGCACCGCGATCAGCAGGGTCTGCACGTAGATCAGCAGGGTCGGCTGCAGGAACCAGTGCGGGTCGAGGTCGCGCTCGCGAAAGATGTCGAGCGCCCGGTGCAGGACGACGTGCTCGGTCGGGTCGTAGACGAACGGCGCGTTCGCCGCGATCCCCCACAGCCGCAGCGCCAACGCCGACAGCACCGCCGCCACCGCGAGCAGGGTCCAAGCGCGAGATTGCGTCATGTCGAGATCGTGACGAAGGGAGGGGCGCCCCGCATCACACCGAGCCGTCGAGCTGCCGTCGCCGGCGGTGGTACTCGGCGGCCCGGCGCAAGGCGACGGCGGCACGCGCGGCCGACGGCAGGACGAGCAGTCCCCGCCGCGCGAAGCGGTTGCTCACCTGCGCCACCTCCGCCTCGCGATGGGCCGGCTCGAGGACGATTGCCAGCGGCTTGGCCGAGCGCGCCTGAAAGCCGGCCACGATGTCGAGCATGGCCTCGAGCCCGGCCGGCATCTCGCGCCAGCGATCGACGGCGAGGCCGGCGCCGAGATCGAGAGCGATGACGTCGATGCCGCCGTCGGCGTCGAGGATGTCGAGCAGCCGCTCCAGATTATCGGTGCGAAAGCCCATGGCGATGGTGCCGCCGGCGTCGAGCGGGTTGCGGAAGCTGCCGCCGACCACGTTGAAGAACTCGGCGAGGCGGCGATACGAGCCCTCGCTCAGCAACGGCACCTCCAGGCCCGCTCGCGTGAAAGCGTCGGTGAGGGCGACCGAAGGACCGCCGGTCATGGTGATCAGGCCGGCGCGGAAGCCGGCGGCCGCCTTGCCGACCTGCAGCGCGGCGACAACGTCGATCAGCTCGTCGAGATCGTCGGCGCCGACGGCACCGGCCTGGCGCACCATACCCTGCCACACCGCGGTCGGGGTCGCCAACGCCGCGGTGTGGGAGAGAATCGCGCGATGACCCGCCTCGCTCTGGCCGCCCTTCCAGATCACCACCGGCTTGCGCGGCGTGATCGAGCGCAGCACGTCGTAGAAACGGCGCCCGTCGCGCACGCCTTCGACGTACATCGCCACCGCGCTCGTCTGCGGATCGTCGCGCAGGTACTCGAGGTAGTCGGCGGCGTCGACGACGGTGGCGTTGCCGAAGCTGACCGCCTTGCTCAGGCCGACGCCGCGCTGCGGCGCCCGCAGGCAGAAGTTGACCGTGTGCGTGCCGCTCTGGCCGACGAAGGCGACGCTACCCGCGGCCGCCTCGCCCACCGGCTCGCCCGGGAAGTTGCACAGGCCGATTGCCGGATTGGCGAGCCCCATGCAGTTGGGGCCGATCAGCAGCAGCCGGTGACGGCGGGCGATGTCGGCGATCTCCCGCTCCAGGCGCTTGCCCTCGTCCTCCCCCGTCTCGGAGAAACCGGCGGTGAACAGCGTGACCGCGGCCACCTGCTTCTGCGCGCAGTCCTGCAGCACCCGCGCCGCCACCTGTCGCGGCACCGCCAGCACGACGTAGTCGATCGGCTCGGGGATGTCGTGCAGGCTCTTCACGTTGCGGACCCCCATCGCGTCGATCGCCGCGATCTCGTCGGGATCGATCTGCACCGAATAGAGCCGGCCGCGGAAGGAGTGCAGCGCCTTCAGCCAGAGGAAGTTGTTCATGCGCTTGTCGCCGACGACGGCGGCGACGCGGGCGTTGAAGGCGCGGTCGAAGTGTTCGCGGTCGAATCTCACCACACCTCCCGCCGCCGGGTGTTCGACGCGGTCTCGTTGCCAGCGCAGCCGGTGTCAGGCATGGCGACTTCCTTACCGAAAAGGTCGCCGGGGTGAAAGGCGGCCGGCGCGCGCCTTGGACTTTCGCCCGTCGACTTGTTTTAAGAACGCCGATGGACTGGCTCACCGGGTACGCGATGTTCCACTGGGTCGCCACGTGGGCCAACCCGGCGTGCGACGTCTTCTTCCGCTTCGTCACCGACCTCGGCCAGCCAACCTTCTACTACGTCACGGTGGCGCCGCTGTTCTGGGTCGTCGACCGGCGCCAGGCGACGGTTCTGTTCCTGCTGCTGCTCGCCAGCGTCTACGTCAACGAGTACGCCAAGCTGTTCTTCAACACGCCGCGGCCCGATCCGGCGCTGGCGCGCGTCCTCGACCTGCGGCCCTACCGGGTGCACAGCGCCGCCTTCCCCAGTGGTCACGCGCAGGGCGCCGTGGTGTTCTGGGGCTGTCTGGCGTGGTGGGTGGCGCGTCCCTGGTTTACGAAGCTGGCGATCGTGGCCGTCGCCCTGATCTCCTTCTCCCGCCTCTATCTCGCCGTGCACTTCCCGATCGACATCGTCGGCGGCCTGGTCCTGGGCGTCGCCATGCTGCCCCTGATCCGCCCGCTCGATCGCTGGGTGGCGCGCGACTGCGCCACGCCCGACTGGGCGATTCCGGCCATCGTCCTGGCGACACTGGCGGTGGCGGTGACGGGGAACGCGGCGCTGGCCATGGTCTCCGGCAGCGTCGTCGGCTTCCTCGCCGGAGCCGTCTGGTTACCGCAGCAGCCCCTGGCGCTGAGCACCCGGCGCCAGGCTGCCGCCGTCGCCCTGTGCGGCCTGGTGCTGCTCTTGGCACTGGCGGCGGTGTTCACCGCGTTTCCGCCG
>CAZYMF010000128.1:7081-13580 GCA_964648215.1 uncultured Binatia bacterium (SeqCode)
GCTGAGACGACAAGGAGGCTTCATGAAGCAGAAACCCGCCCTCAGTCTGGCCGCCATGCCCGGCCGGCGCCGTGCCACGCTCGAGCTGGCGCAGGAGATCGAGCGCCGCGGCTACGCCGGCATCTACTGCCCCAGCTTCTGTGACGGCATCGGGCTGTGCGAAGCGCTGGCGTTGACGACCAAGACCATTCGCTTCGGCACGGCGATCGCCAACATCTACACCCGCCATCCGTCGGACTACGCGCAAACCGCCGCCCTGATCCACGAGCTCAGTGGCGGGCGCTTTCTCTTCGGCATCGGCGTCAGCCATGGCCCGGTCCACGATCGCCTGGGCATCACGGTGGGCAAGCCGCTCGCCGACGTCCGCCACTTCGTCGCCGAGCTGCGGAGCGGGGCCAAGCGCCAGGGCGACCTGCCGCCGGTGGCCCTGGCCACGCTGCGCAAGCCGATGGTGCGGCTCGCCGCCGAGATCGGGGAAGGGGCGATCTGGGCCAACGCCGCCCGCTCGCACATGGCGAAGTCGCTGTCCTACCTGCCCGAGAGCAAGCGCGGCGGCGAGGACTTCTTCCTCGGCAACATGATCCCCACGTGCATCAGCGACGACCGCGCCGCGGCCGCCGCGGTCAACCGCAAGACGCTGATGGGCTACGTCACCCTGCCGAACTACCAGAACTACTGGATCGAGGCCGGCTACGAGGAGGAGATGCGCGCCATCCAGGGCGCCATCGCCAAGCGCGAGTTCGACAAGATCCCCTCGCTGATGAGCGACCGCTGGCTGGCGGACACGACTCTCTACGGCAGCGTCGCCGAGGTCCGGGAGGGGGCCGAGGCCTGGTACGCCGCCGGCGTGACGACGCCGATCCTGGTGCCGTCGTCGACGGCCGGGGGCCAGATGCAGGCCTTTCAGGAGCTGCTGGCCGCCTTCGACTAAGCGGGCAAGGGCCCCGCCAGGAGCGCCCATTTCACCGTTCACCGCCCCTGAGAGCCGCTCCGCTCCCCTTTTGTTGACACAGCGGGAGGGAGGGGTCATTGATGGAGTCAAAGCACCATCAGAATTCGATCGCAGGAGGGGGCTGGACATGCGTGTGACGGCTCGAGCCGTGCTGCTGCTGGCGTTGAGTTTCTGTTTGCCCGGTTGGGCACTGGCGGCGAGGAACTCGGAGTGCCTACTGACGTTGACGGCCGATGCCAGCAACGCGACCAGCATCGGCCGTAGCGGAAGGATGATGGCGGCGACGGCCGATCCGTCGGGCACCTGCACGTTCACCGTCACCGCGTGTCTCGACGACAGCGGCGCGGCGACCTGCACCGCCGGCACGATCAACAGCGTCCGCGTCATGCACGTCGGGCGGGATCAGGAGCTGAGAGACTTGCGCCAGTCGTTGCAGTCGTTGCTGCCGGCGACCGGCCGGATCTGCACGCAGACGACGATGACCATCGGCCTGCGCGAAACGGCCGTGGGGCCGACGCACGGGCGCAAGATCGTGCGCGCCGGCGTGGTCGCCGCCGACGGCCGCTTCGACGCCGACTCGCTGATGTTGCTCTGTCAGCCCTCCACCTTCCTGCGCATCCAGCGCGGGATCTTCAACGTCAGCTGCACCAGCGAATCCTGCCACAACTCGGCGACGCGGGCGGGCAACATGGTGCTCGAGGAAGGGCAGTCGCTGGCCAACCTCGTTCGTGTCGACCCCGACAACGCGCTGGCGCGACAGGAGCTGTACAAGCGCGTGTCTCCCGGCGTGCCCGGTGCGAGCTTCCTGTTGAAGAAGATCGAGGCGCCGGCCCCCGGCGAAGGCGAGCGGATGCCGTTCGGCAGCCCCGGCCTCACCCAGGACCGCATCGACCTGATCCGCAACTGGATTCTGGCCGGGGCGCCGGCCGAGGGCGTCGTGGCGGGAGATCCGGGCGGGTTCGCGCCCGACAAGCAGCCGGTGATCGACCCGCCACCGCCGCCGACGGACGGCTTCCAGGTGGTCCTGCCCGCCTTCACCATTCCGCCGCGCGGCGAGCGCGAGATCTGCCAGTACATGGAGCTGCCCAACGACCAGCCGATCTACGTGACCGGCTTCGAGATGTCGATGAATCCGGGCAGCCATCACTTCATCCTCTACAAGTACGACGGCACCCAGACCGACAAGTTCCCGCAGGGGCCGGTGGACGATCCCGCCTGCCTCAACTTCGGCCCGGGGGACGGCGGCTTCGGCTACCGCTTCATCACCGGCGCCCAGGTCGATTACTACGACGTCCCCTTCCCGGCGGGAGTGGCGATGATGCTGAAGGCGCACCAGCCGGTGATCTTCAACTCGCACTACATCAACTACTGGAACGCCCCGGAGACCGGCCAGGTGTGGTTGAACATCCACACCACCGCCGCCGCCAACGTGCAGTACACCGCCGAGAACATCTTCGACGTGAACCTCTTCGGCATCAACGTGCCGCCCGGGATGATCGGCAGCACCAGCCAGACCTGGCGCGCGCCGAGCGACCTCTACCTGTTCTCGCTGACCTCGCACATGCACAAGCGCGGCATCCAGTTCGTCGTCGACAAGGTCGGCGGCGCCGACAACGGCACCGAGATCTACCGCAGCGGCACCGAGCCCAACGGCTGGGACGACCCGCTCAACAAGATCTACACGCCGCCGCTCTTCTTGAAGAAGGGCGAAGGGCTCGAGTACACCTGCACCCACGACAACGGCGCCGACGCCGACCATCCCGTGCGCCTCGGGTGCGAGGGGACGAGCAAGGACATCTTCAACACCACCTACTCGTGCGAGACCGACGCCGACTGCGTCGACATCAACGTGTGCAAGGACGGGCGCTGCGGCAACTCGACCAAGGGTTGCTCCAGCGACGGCGACTGCGGCCCCGCCGGCACCGGCCGCTGCATCCCGCAAACGCTGCGCTTCGGCTTCACCGGCGACGACGACATGTGCATCATGCCGGGCCTGTACTACGAGGCGACGCCCAACGCGACGATGGCGCCGCCGGCGCCGGGCGCCCTCCGGACCAACCTGCGGATGATGCAGCGCGCCGTGGCATCACGTCCGTAGCTCTCACGCGCCGGTTGCGGGGCGGATTGAGCCGCCCCGCAACCGGCGCGACGAAATTGCTCGCAACCGTTGGCGGGTGAGCACGACAAGTCTCCAGCGGGGCTGCGCCCGCACCCCCCGAGGTCTCTCTCAGCGGCGCGCCGCTTCGCGACCTTTTCCCTTTCACCCTTCACCTTTCCGCCTTCTTCTCTGTCTTTCTTCTCCGCCGGGCATCCGACTCCAACGGTGGATGGAGGACGAGACCGTCCTATATTTCCGGCAAGGCTCGGAGACGAGGCCAATTTGCCCGGCTCGGGGGCGCGGAGATGGGAGTGTGAGGGAAGGACCAGCGCCCCTCTGGTCCTTCCCTCGCGGGGCGCAGGGGCGAAGCCCCGCAACCGGCGCGACGGAATCACTCGCAGCCGTTGCGTGTGAGTTCGATCCGTCTCCTGCGGGGCTGCGCCCCTGCACCCCCCGAGGGGGAAACCGAAAGGCGCGGTTTCCCCCTCGGGCTCCCCCTTCGCGCCCGCTGCGCGTGCAATGGGCCGCGTCACTCCGAGCCGGCCTCGCGCCAATGCCGTCCCTCAACGGCGGCGGGCGTTCCCGCCAATGGTGGGCTCGTTATCGCCGGCGCCGGCCTCTGACCTGTGTACATTGCGGGCCGCGTGCCTTTTCGCGAGAAGCGCTGAGCCGGGTTGCGACCTTGTCCCTTCGCGGCGCATGCAGTCTCGATCATGCGCTCGCGCCTCGGTCTCAGACGACGTGTCGAGCACGGCGGGCCGGCGAGACAGTCGCCATGGTGTGTTCGCCGTTGGTACGCGTCGTGCGTCGGCAGCGCTGAGTGTTTCGATGGCCGGCATGAAAGGAGACCCGCCATGAAGATCACCGACATCCGCCCGGTACTGCTCACGGCTCCCTACGGCATTGCCGGCACGCATATCTCGCAGCGTAGCGCCTGTCTTGTCGAGGTCCACACCGATGAGGGCGTGACTGGTCTCGGCGAGACCTATGCCGGCGTCTACGTTCCGGAGATCGCGGCGGCGATCGTCGAGTTCTTCTGCCCGTACCTCGTCGGCCAGGACGCCACGAACCCGAACCAGGTCTACCGCATGGCCTACCGGCTCTCGAGCTACTGGGGACGCGCGGGGCTCACGGTGATGGTGCTCAGCGGCATCGAGAACGCGCTCTGGGACATCGCCGGCAAGGCCCGGGGCGTGCCGGTGCACGAGCTTCTCGGCGGGGCCGTCCACGATCGCCTGCCGCTATACGCCAGCGGTGGCACGCCGACATTGAGCATCGCCGAGTTGGAAGCGCAGGCCAGCCGGGTGAGGGAGCAGGGCTTCCGCGGCTACAAGATGCGCGCGAACTTCTTTCAGTATCAACCGGAGGTGGAAGCGGAGCGCGTGGCCGCGGTCCGTCGGGTGCTCGGGCCGGATTGCAAGCTGGCCCTCGACGCGGTGCAGAGCTTCAACTTGCAGCCGTGGTCGGTGAAACAGGTCGTGCGTCTGCTGCGCGTTCTGGAGCCGTACGATCTGGCGTGGGCGGAAGAGTTCCTGCCACCGTTCGATCCCCTGCCCTACGCCGAGCTGCGGCGGTCGACGGCGACGCCGATCTCCGGAGGCGAGGGCATCACCACGGCGCAGCAGTTCGAGCAGTGGTTGCGCGTCGGCGCCTTCGATCTGGCGCAGCCGGACGCCACGATCATCGGCGGCATCGGCGAGGCCCGCCGTGCCTGCGAGGCGGCCGCGGGCTACGGCGTGCAGGTGGCGTTTCACGTCTGGGGCTCGGCGCCGACGATCGCCGCCAACTACCAACTCGCCTTCACCACGCCCAACTGCATGATGCTCGAGCGCCCGATCATGGGGAACCCGCTGGAGACAGAGATCCTCGTTGCCCCCCTCCAAGTCGAGGACGGCTGCGTCCTTCCCCCGACGGCTCCGGGGCTCGGCCTCGAGCTGACGGAGGAAGTGCGGCGCAAGTACACCTACGTGCCCGGGAGCGCGAGCCTGCTGGGTTGAGCGGCGAGAGGAATTGACGGGTCGCCGGGGACCGCTCCTTCAGGGTCGCCCCACGGACTTGTCAGTTTGTCCATCGGGCGAATGCAGCCTCTGGTGATCGGCCGGTCAGTGCCGACACGGATAGAAGGTGGTCGGGGGCACCAGAGCTCCCGACTCGTCATCAAGTCGCCAGCTTTGTACCTAACGACTCTCAGCTGCCCACCTCCAATGCTAGTCGCCCGTGCGAGGGGCCTTGACAAATTCATAGAAGGGTCAGGGTGAGGGAAGATCACCAAGAATGCCTCGCGCTCCCTCACCCGGAGAACCGCTCCCACGCCGACTGGCGGCTCATCCCGAGCGCCTGGCCGATCCGTTCCCAGGTCGCGCCGCGCCGGCGCAGCATAGCGACGTGCTGCTGCAGCGTGTCCCCGACCGCGCCGACGGCGGCGGCGGCGGGGCGCAGGGTCGCGAGCAGGTCGTCGTCGCTCAGCGCGTCCCACCCGGGAAACGGCGGCGCCGGCTTGCCGTCGAGAATACGGTTGCACAGCCCGATGCAAGCGTCGCAGATGTACACGCCCGGCCCGCCGACGAGCTTGGCGACCGCGCGCTCGTCCTTGCGGCAGAACGAGCAGTAGAGGGGATCTTTCTTCTTCGCCATGTTCGCCGTCCCCTTCCGGTCATTGCTGACGCCAGAACCGATGTCAAGATATCCCTGACGAGCAAGGGGCGCCGCCCGTGCAACGTGTTCCGATACCGCAGCTTCTCGTGGTACACAGCGGCGCAGAGAGCGTGAGGAGGGGAGCCATGGACGAGCGCGCGACGCCCTTTGAGCGTCCGACCACGGTGGAGCGCATCTTCAACGCGGCGATCGGCGCCTTGGTGCGCCTGGGCATCGGCCTGCCGCAAATGCGGGTTCTGGAGGTTCGCGGTCGCAAGAGCGGCAAGCTGTACACGCTCCCCGTCGACCTCCTGCCGCATGAGAACCGATTGTATCTCGTCGCCCCGCGCGGTCGCGCCGCGTGGGTTCGCAACGCGGAGGCGAGCGGGTCGGTGGTTCTGCGGCGCGGCCGCCGCTCCGAGACGTATCGCCTGCGCGCCCTCGCCGACGAGGAGAAGCCGCCCGTTCTCGCCGCCTATCTCGACCGTTTCCGGCGCGAGGTTCAGCGCTTCTTTCCGTTGCCGGCGGGCTCACCGCCCGACGCGTTCGTTCCTCTGGCGCAACGCTATCCCGCGTTCGAGCTCAGCCGCGACTCCTGACTCCGCGGGAGGTGGACATGCTCTTCTGTGAGCTCCTTCTCTCCGGATGGGTCAGGTGCTCTCACCCTCGTGCCGCGGCGGCGAAGGTCTCGAGCTCCCGCGCGATGTTCGGGCCGGCCGGCTGGTAGGCGATCTCGGTTGCGCCGAGCGACGCGAGCGTGGCGAGGCGCTCGCGCCAGCCGCTCCGCGTCAGGGCCAGGCCTTGCTGGACGAGCA
>CAZYMF010000129.1:0-13568 GCA_964648215.1 uncultured Binatia bacterium (SeqCode)
CCCGACCTGCTGCTGCTCGACGAGCCGACCAACCACCTCGACGCCGAGTCGGTCGCCTGGCTCGAGCGGTTCCTCAAGGACTACGCGGGCACCGTCGTCGCCGTGACGCACGACCGCTACTTCCTCGACAACGTCGCCGGCTGGATCCTCGAGCTCGACCGCGGCGCCGGTATCCCGTGGGAAGGGAACTACTCCTCGTGGCTGGAGCAGAAGGAGAGAAGGCTCGCCCAGGAGGAGAAGGAAGCCTCGGCGCGGCAGCGCACGCTGGCGCGCGAGTTGGAGTGGATCCGCATGGCACCCCGTGCCCGCCAGGCCAAGGGCAAGGCGCGTCTCGCCCACTACGAGCAGCTACTCGACGAGGATCAGTCCGCCGACCGGCGTCAGGGGTCCGCGGAGATCACCATCCCGCCCGGGCCACGTCTCGGCGATCTTGTCATCGAGGCCAAGGGGGTGCGCAAGGCCTACGGCGACAACCTGCTGATGGAGGAGGTCGACTTCCTGCTCCCGCGCGGCGGCATCGTCGGCGTGATCGGACCGAACGGCGCGGGAAAGACTACCCTCTTTCGCATGATCACCGGGCAGGAGAAGCCCGACGCCGGCACGCTGCGCATCGGCGACACCGTCGTCCTCTCCTACGTCGACCAGAGCCGCGACACGCTCAACGGCGAGCACACGGTGTGGGAGGAGATCTCCGACGGCGGGCGGGAAACGGTCATGGTCGGCAAGCGCGAGGTCAACTCGCGCGCCTATGCCGCTTCGTTCAACTTCAAGGGGCCGGACCAGCAGAAGAAGGTGAAGGACCTCTCCGGCGGCGAGCGCAACCGGCTGCACCTGGCCAAGCTCCTCAAGAGCGGCGGCAACCTGCTCCTGCTCGACGAGCCCACCAACGATCTCGACGTCGACACCCTGCGCGCGCTCGAGGAAGCGCTGCTCAACTTCGCCGGCTGCGCCGTCGTGATCAGCCACGATCGCTGGTTTCTCGATCGCATTGCCACGCACATGCTCGCCTTCGAGGGCGACAGCCGCGTCGTCTGGTTCGAGGGCAACTACCAGGACTACGAGGCCGACCGCCACCGCCGCCTCGGCACCGACGCCGACCAGCCACACCGGATCAAGTACCGCAAGCTGACGGCGTAGAGCGACTCCGGGGCTCGGCGCGCGGGAGCCGGCTCATCCTACTTCGCTTCGGATTGCTCGCTCTTCCCGCTGTCGTCCTCACCGCCCTTGAAGCCCTTCTTGATATCGCGGCCGACACCGCGACCGACGCCGGCCGTTCCCAGACCGACGTCACGCGCACCGTCGCCGATCTTGGCGGCGCCCTTGAAGTCCTGCTTCGATTCCCTGCCGGTGAAGACGTCCTTGATTCCGCGTCCGATGGCGCGGAACCCCTCGCCCATCTCCTTGCCGCCCTGCTTGAACTTCTGGCCCCCGCCCTCGACCGTCTTGGGCACGGTCTCCTGGCTCCCGCCCGTCGTCGCGCCGTCCTCAGCTACGGCGATGCCGGCCAGCAGCAGAACGGCAGCCGCAATCGTTGCCAGCCGTTTCATCTGTCCTCTACCCCTCCCATGATATTGACTGCCCGCGAGGCTGCAAGCCCAGCTGATGGCATCGGGCTCTGTCCGGTGCCAACTTCTCCCGTTACGGCGCCGCGCCAGCCGAGCTCTCGCCGGCGCTCTCGACCTCCTCGAGCATGCTCGGCTCGTAGTCGCGGAAGGTGCGGGCGTAGAGGAACACGTAGGCCGTCTGCAGGACGGCCGCGACGAGGAACGGTGTCGTGAAGAACCCCATGTCGAGGAGATAGCCGGCTAGGCTGGGGCCCGCGGCGCGGGGGAGCTGCATCGAAACGGCGTTGACGCTGGTGGCCAGTCCGCGCCGCTCGTCGCGCACCAGCCCGACCGTCATCGCCTGCCGCGCGCCCACCGAGGCGCGGTTGAACGCCGAGCGCAGCAGGTACACCAGCGCCGCCAGCCAGTAGACGGGCATCAACGGCAGCAGGACGAGCAGCCCGACGCCGGCCGCGCGCGACCAGACGACGGAACGGACAATCCCGAAGCTCTGCGTCAACCGGCCGGCGAGCAGCGCCGACAGGCCGGTGATCAGGAACGCCGCCGCCATCACCGGAGCAATCGCCCCCGGACCAACGTGGAAACGCAGCGCGAACCAGTAGGAGAGCAGTGGCCCGGTCAGACCGATGGCAAAGCCGTTGAATCCGTTGATCAGCATGAGCTGGCCGAGGATGCGGTTCTCACGGCGGCGGATGCGCCGATCGTGGCGGCGCTCCTCCGGATCGGTCGGCGGCTGCGGGCCGCGATAGTGCTCCCGCGCCCCGGCCAGCAGAAAGAGATTGCCGATCGCCGCCAGCCCGACGAGGGCAAACAGCGGCCGATACGCGAGCGCCGCGCCGAGCCAGGCACCCCAGAGCGACGGCAGGATGGCGAGCAAGGCCCCGATGCCCATGCCGAAGAAGCCGAGCGCCGCGTTGACGCTGTAGACCCAGCCGCGCCGCCGCGCCGCCACCGCCTCCGCCAGCCAGGCTTGCTCGGCCGGCGCGAACGGGCCGGCCGAGCCGTTGGCGCCGCGGCCAAAGCCGGCGACGATCGCCGCCATCGCCAACACCACCGGCCGCGCCGTGACCAAGACCGCCCCCGTGGCCAGCAGCGAGACGATCTCGTAGCCGATCAGGAACGGTCGGCGCCGCAGTCGATCGCTGCTGACGCCGACGAGCAGGCTCAAGGCGGCGCCGAACAGCCCGCCCGCCGTGAGCACCAGGCCGATCGCCACACCGCTCCAGCGCAGGGCGTGCAAATAGAGGGCGAAGTCCACCACCAGCGCCCCCTGTCCCACACTGCGCAGCGTTCGCATCAGGAGCAGCCGGCGCGTCGTCGGCTGGAGCTCCGCGAGCCCGGACCGGACCATCGGCCCACTCTGCCACGTTCGTCGCAGAAAATCCTCGCTGCGAAGTTCTTCCGCGTCGTCACGGGCGTGGACACCTCCCGGCGTCTTTCCTCGAGCATGGGCCGGTTGTTCATTCCCCGTTTCCTGTTCCCTGCTTCGAAAATCGGCTGGTTAACTGTCGGCCTGGCGGCCCGCAGCTTCCCGACGACCGTGGGTTCCTTCTCCCGGATGGGAGAAGGTCAGGATGAGGGGGATGAAATCAATGGCGAAGCCCACCGAGTAGATGCGCCGCCTCTCGCACACCACCGTCTCCGGCGCGATCGAATCCCCCTCACCTTGATCCTCTCCCAGCCGGGAGAGGAAACCCTTCAAGATAGGTTCTCCCCTGAGTCCGCACCGCCGGCCATCTTCATGCCTCTCGGACGAAGCCACCGGCTTCCGGTTGCCCGTTTCTCATTGGGCTCCGTTCCGCGCGCTTGTCGCCCCGCGCGCGCTCGCCTAGACTACGCCGCAATGGCCTCGAGCTTCGGACACCTCTTTCGCATCAGCACCTTCGGCGAGTCGCACGGCGGCGGTGTCGGCGTCGTCGTCGACGGCTGCCCGCCGCGCCTGCCCATCACGGTCGAGGAGATCCAGCGCGATCTCGATCGCCGCCGTCCCGGACAGAGCAAGATCACCCCGCCGCGGGACGAGCCGGACAGGGCGGAGATCCTCTCCGGCGTGTTCGAAGGCCAGACCCTGGGCTCGCCGATCGCCATCCTGGTGCGCAACACCGACGCGCGCCCCGAAGCCTACCGCGATTTCAAGGACACCTACCGGCCCTCGCACGCCGACTACACCTACGAGGCCAAGTACGGCATCCGCAACTGGCAGGGCGGCGGCCGCGCCTCGGCGCGCGAGACCATCGGCCGCGTCGCCGCCGGCGCCATCGCGCGCAAGCTGCTCGCCACCACCGCGAAGGTGGAAGTGCTGGCCTACGTCAAGCAGGTCTACACCATCGCCGCCGAGATCGACTCGTCGAGCGTCACCCTCGCCGACGTCGAGGGCAACATCGTCCGCTGCCCCGACGCAAAGGCTTCCGAAACCATGGTCGCCCGTATCGACGAGGCGCGCCGCGCCGGCGACTCGCTCGGCGGCATCGTCGAGTGCGTCTGCCGCAACGTTCCGCCCGGCCTCGGCGAGCCGGTGTTCGACCGGCTCGAGGCCGACCTCGCCCGCGGCGTGATGTCGCTCCCCGCCTCGAAGGGGTTCGAGATCGGCAGCGGCTTCGCCGGCAGCACGCAGCTCACCGGCATCGAGCACAACGATCCGTTCACCATCGACGGCGGACGCGTGCGCACGATGAGCAATCGCTCCGGCGGCGTCCAGGGCGGCATCAGCAACGGGGAGAACCTCGTCTTTCGCGTCGCCTTCAAGCCGACGGCGACGATTCGCCAGGCGCAGGAGACCGTCAACCGAGCCGGCGAGCACGTCACGCTCGAGGCCAAGGGCCGTCACGATCCGTGCGTCCTGCCGCGCGCGGTTCCCATGGTCGAGGCCATGGCCTGTCTGGTCCTCGCCGATCACCTGCTGCGCCAGCGCGGCCAGTGCGGCTGAGCGGCATGGCTCCTTCGCGCGACACGACAGATTGCTGCTTTGCCGAAATAGGACGACGTATCTTGCTAGGCTTCCTCTCCCGGATGGGAGAGGAACGAGGTGAGGGGGATTGAACGATGCCGAAGGCCACCCTGGCCGATCTCTGTCGCGCGATGGCCAGACAAACGAGGATCGGCTTCGCCGTTCAATTTCATCCCCCTCATCCTGACCCCTTCGACGCAGCTCAGGACAGGCTTCTCCCATCCGGGAGAAGGAACTCCGGTCCGATACGCCCTGACATTTTCCCCAACGGGTACTGAGGAGACGATCATGAAGCTCGCCAATCCGAAAGAACTGGGATTCGCTCCCGACCGCCTCGAGCGGCTGCCGCAGGTCATCCAACGCGACATCGACGAAGAGCGCTACGACGGCTGCGAGCTCGTCGTCGGCCGGCGCGGCAAGCTCGTCTTCCACGAGTCCTTCGGCTACGCCGAGCGCGCCTCGCGCCGTCCCGTCGACAAGGGCCAGGTCTTCGTCTCGATGTCCGTCGGCAAGCAGTTCACCGTCGCGCTGGTGCTCAATCGCATCGAGCGCGGCGACTTCGCCTTCACCACCCGGGTGGCCGACGTCATCCCCGAGTTCGGCTGCCGCGGCAAGGAGGCGATCAACATCGCCCACCTGCTCACGCACACCAGCGGCCTGCCGATGCTGCTGCCGCCAATGCCCCCGGAGCTCGCCGGCAATCTCGAGGCCGTCGTCGCCGGCACGTCCGCCTGCCTGCTCGAATCGCAGCCCGGCACGCGTGTGATGTACGCCATCCTGGTCGCCCACGCGATTCTGGCCGAGATGGTGCGGCGCGTCGACGGCGGCAAGCGCCCCTACCGCCAAATCATCGCCGAGGACCTCTTCGGCCCTCTCGGCATGGCGCACACTTCCCTCGGCCTGCGGCCCGATCTCGCCAAGCGCATGGCGCCGGTGGTGGTGCGCGACCGCCGTCCGGGTTTGCTCGACGCCACCTTCCTCGAGGCCATGGGGCAGCTCCTCGCCGAGGACACCGAGATTCCCGCCGGCGGCTACGTCTCCACCGCGCCCGACCTCCACCTGTTCGCCGAGATGCTGCGCAACGGCGGCGAGCTGAACGGCCATCGCGTCCTCTCTCCGGCCATGATCGAGGCGGTGCAGGTCAATCGCACGGGCGACAAGCCCAACAGCCTGTGGGACTACACCCAGTCGGCACGCAACTGGGCTCCCTTTCCCGCCAACCTCGGCCTCGGCTTCTTCCTCCGCGGCGAAGGCATGCACCCGACACCGTTCGGCACCCTGGCTTCCCCCCGCACCTTCGGCGGCTTCGGCGCCGGCTCGACCGCCTTCTGGATCGACCCGGTGCGCGACGTCTCCTACGCATTCATGTCGAGCGGCTTGATGGAAGAGTCCTACAGCCTCGAGCGCCACCAGAAGCTCGCCGACATCGTGCACTCGGCGATCATCGAGTGAGAGACATCCGCGTCGGCTGACTGTTCTTTCCGCAGCAACGAATGAAGCCAAAAATCTACATCGACGGCGAGGTCGGGACCACCGGCTTGCGCATCCGGGAGTGGCTCGGCGGGCGCGACGACATCGAGCTGCTGCACGTCCCGCAGGCGCAGCGCAAGGAGCCGGAGGCGCGGCGCGAGCGCGTTCTCGCCGCGGACGTCAGCATCCTCTGTCTGCCCGACGACGCCGCCCGCGAAGCGGCGGCCTGGGTCGCGGGCACACGGGCGCGGCTGATCGACGCCAGCACCGCGCACCGCGTCGCGCCCGGCTGGGTCTTCGGCCTGCCGGAGCTGTGCCCGGCGCAACGCGATGCGATTCGGCGAGCGCAGCTGGTCTCGAACCCCGGCTGCTACTCCAGCGCCTTCATCTTGCTCACGCGCCCGCTGCTCGACCGCGGGCTGCTGTCACCGGACGTTGCCCCGTCGATTCACGCGCTCTCCGGCTACAGCGGCGGGGGCCGTTCGCTGATCCAGCGCTGGGAGGATCCCCAGCGTGGTCTCGCCGCCCTGCCCTACGAGGCGCCGTACGCGTACACGCGCGTGCACAAGCACATCCCCGAGATGATGCGCTACAGCGGCCTGCGCGTCGAGCCCCAGTTCCTGCCGGCGGTGGGCCCGTTCGCCTGCGGCATGCGCGTGCAGGTGGCGCTGCCGGCGACCAGCCTTCCGGCAGGCAGCAACGCAACGTCGCTCTGGAGCACGCTGAACGAATACTACGCCAACGAGCCCTTCGTGCGCGTCATGCCCCTGGCGCCGCCGCCCGAGCCCGACGAGAGCCTCTTCGATCCGCGCCGCTGTAACGGGACCAACCGCATCGAGCTGCACGTCATCGCGCATCCCTCCGGCCACGTCGTGCTGATCGCCCTGCTCGACAACCTCGGCAAGGGCGCTTCGGGCGTGGCGGTGCAGTCGCTCAACCTGATGCTCGGGTTGCCGGAGACGGCGGGCCTGCCGGCGTAGGCGGCCACGCCGGCCTCACCCGGTGGCACCGGGCTCCGTCCGGTGCAGGCTCATTGGTAGCAGGCGCCATCCCTTCACCACAGCGCGGCGGCCACCGAAAGGAATGGACGAATGCGGCGCGACGGAGTAAAGCAGGCGCCGCATGCCACCGCTCCCCGACCATCTCCCCATCGTCAGTGCGCAGATGAAGAGCGACTACCGCTCGGTCTACGAAGAGCCCGAGCTCACCACTCCCGTCGACCTCTGCAATGCGCGCGGGGAACTCAACCCCACCGCCGTCGGCTGGTCGCGGGCGCCGCTCGTCCGCGCCAACCTCTCCGGGCACTGGCCGCGCAAGAAGCGCTGGAACTTCTGGAACTGGATCGCACCCAACTTCGTCTTGTCCGCCACGATCGCCGACATCGACTACGCCGCCTTCTGCGAGATCACCTTCACCGACTTCGAGACCAAGCAAGCGGTGTCGGCCATGTCCTTCAAGCGGCCGGGGTCACTCGCGCTGCCCGAGCACGTCGAGCGCACGGTCGCCTTCAAGAGCAAGGCGATCGACTACAGCAATACGAACGACGGCGGCAACGGCAAGGTGACTCTGCGCGCCCAGGGGAAGGGCGAGACCATCGCCGCGGACTTCGTCGTCACCAAACCCCCCGGACACGAGAGCCTCAACATCGTCGTCCCCTGGTCGCAGAGCCGCTTCCAGCTCAACTCGAAGCACAACACTCTGCCCACCGCGGGAGAGATCCGCATCGCGGACAAGCGCTACACCATGGACCCGAACGAGTGCCACGCGGTGCAGGATTTCGGCCGCGGCATGTGGCCCTACGTCTCCTTCTGGAACTGGGCGGTGGCCACCGGCGTGCAGGACGGCGTCCCGGTCGGCGTCAACATGGGCGCCAAGTGGACCACCGGCACGGGGATCAACGAGAACGGCCTGTGCATCGACGGCCGGCTGCACAAGGTAATGGAAGACCTGGTCTGGAGCTACGACCCGAGCGACTGGATGCGGCCGTGGCACGTGCGCGCGCCGCACTCGGGGGCGATTGATCTCACCTTCGAGCCGACGGTGTTGCGCTCTTCCCGCACGAACCTGGGGCTGATTCGCAGCGGCGGCGTGTGCTGCTTCGGCCGCTGGCACGGCACGATCCGCTTCGACGGCCGCGAGCTGCCGATCCGTTCCCTCATCGGCTGGGCCGAAGAGTTCGACCACCGCTGGTGACGCCGCGGCGTGGCTCAACGCCAGTCGTCGATGGCGTAGACGTCCGGACGGTTGTAGCCGGGCTCGTTGGGACACTGCATCACCACGCCCTGGATCTGCGTGCGAAAACCGCGCTCGATCATCACGCGGTAGGCACGGTCACGAGCGCAGTTGACGCCGGCGACGAGCGCTCCCGCACCCATCGCCTTGGCCCAGGTCTCGCAGACCTCCAGCAGCCGCCCGAAGTCGCCGCTCGCTTGCGGGCCGCAGCGAGCAACGCCGAACTTGACGTAGGCGGCGCCGCTGCCGGCCTCCGTTCCAGGACCCTGATGGCACACGGCGAGCCCGGCGAGCTGGCGCTCGTCCCATAGCAGCAGCGTGTCGCCGAGACGTTGCTCGTCGGTGGCGCGGATCTCGCGCTCGAGCGTCAAGCCGGGAAAAGCCTGATCGGTGAGAGCTCGGCAGACGCGTAAGCACTCCTCGCGCTCGGCCGTCGGCAGCCGCGAGTACGCCGACCAGCGCGACGAACAAAAACGACCCTCGACCGGCCTGGTCATGACCGCGGTGAGGAAGCGGGGCCAGAAGCCGAAGCGCTGGTACAGGCCGATGTGCTTCGGGCTGTCGGCGAAGGTGTACAGCCCGATGTGCCGCGTACCCCAGCGCGCGAACACGTCCATCGTCCGCTCGACGAGCTGCTTGGCGATGCCGCGCTGCCACAGGTCGGGGCGGACGGAGAGGGGGCCGAAGAAACCGACGCTGCCCCAATTGGTGGCGAAGTTGGATCCGACAACCTCCCCGTCCAGCTCGGCCGCCAGCGCCGCGCTCGGCTCGGCGCGCCAGCGCGTGCGGACGAAGTCGGTGTCTCCCGCAAACGCCGTCGGCTCCGGCATGCCGATGAAGGTCCCGAAGGCGAGCCGGAAGATCCGGTCCGCCTCCGCCAGGTCGCCTTCGCGCATCTCTCGAATCGTCAGAGCCATCGCACTCCCCCCGCTGTCCGGACGTTTAGACCAAGTCCGAACGGCACGCCAGGCGCTCCGCGGCCGCGGGAAGCCAATGAGAAGCAGGAAACGGAAAACCGGGGACCGGCCAATTCGAGGGCGCAGCGCCCCCTCCACCCGGTTGCCAGCCGCGCGCGGATTCGATACGCCACCACCTGCGGCCGGTTGATCCGGGGCGGAACCCGGATACCCTCGCTGCCGCAAGGAGGTTCTGCAGTGGCCGGAATTACTCGCTATGGAAGCTACGTTCCCTACTTTCGCCTCACCCGCGCGGCGATCGGCGCCGGCAAGGGCGAGCGCGCCGTCGCCAGCTACGACGAGGACTCGGTGTCGATGGCCGTGGAGGCCGCGCGCGACGCGTTGCGCGGCGGCGTCGATCTCGACGCCATTCTGTTCGCCACCACCAGCCCGCCCTACGCGGAGAAGCTCAACACGGCGACGATCCAGGCGGCGCTCGACCTGCCCGAGAGTCTGAGCTCCGTCGAGCTCGGCAGCTCGACGCGCATGGGCCTCGGCGCGCTGCTGCTCGGCCTCGACCTCGCCCAAGCCGGACGCCGGGCGCTGGTCTGCGCCGGCGACGTCGTCGTCGGCGCCCCGGGCGGTGGCCGCGAGAGCCAGGGTGGCGACGGCGCCTGCGCCTTCGTCACCGGCAGGGATGCCGATGCCATCGCCCGCGTCATCGGCCGCGCCTCGACCACGATGGAGATCCTCGACGTCTGGCGTCTGCCCGAGGAGCGCTTCGCCAAGCAGTGGGAGGAGCGCTTCACCGCCGACACCATGGGCCCGGCGATCATCGACACGGCGCAGCGGGCACTCAAGGACGCCGGCATCGAGGCGTCGGCCCTGGCCGCCTTGATTCTCGACGGCACCAACCCGCGCAGCATGGCGGCGCTTCCCAAGGTGCTGGGCGTGGGCCCCGAGCGCGTCGCCGACCCGCTGGCCGCCAGCGTCGGCCGCACCGGCGTCGCCCACGCCGGGCTGCTGCTGGCGCGCGCCCTCGATCAGGCCAAGCCGGGCGACCGCATCCTCGTCGTCTGCGAGGCCGACGGCGCCGACGCGCTGGTGCTCGAGGTCACCGAGAAGATCAAGGACCTGCCCCCGGTGCGCAAGGTCGATCGCTGGCTCGCGTCCAAGCGCAACGACCTCGCCTACAACACCTATCTCAAGTGGCGCGGCATCCTGCCTTTCGAGCCGCCGCGCCGTCCCGACCCCGAGCGTCCGGCGGCGCCGGTGATGCGCCGGCACGAGCGCTGGAAGCTCGCCTTCGTCGGCTCGCGCTGCACCAAGTGCCAGACCGGCCACCTGCCGCCGCAGCGGGTGTGCGTGAAGTGCGGCGCCATCGACCAGATGCGCCAGGAGCGCTTCGCTGACACCTCCTGCCGCATCGCCACCTACACCCTCGACCACCTGGCCTACACGCTGCAGCCGCCGGTGGTGGCGGCGGTCGCCGACTACGAGGGCGGCGGGCGCTTCAGCTGCGAGCTCACCGACGTCGACCCCAAAGAGGTCGGCATCGGCAACCACCTGGAGATGACGTTCCGCCGGCTCTATACTGGCCAAGGCGTTCACAATTACTTTTGGAAGGCACGCCCGGGGCGCTAGAATCAGGCGGGCAAGGAAAGGAGACGACACATGGCAAGCAACGGAATCAAGGACCGGGTCGCCATCGTCGGCATGGGGTGCACCCCGTTCGGCGAGCACTGGAACAGGGGGCCGGAGGATCTCCTGGTCGACGCCGCCAAGGACGCCTACGCCTCCGCCGGCATCGACCCCGAGCAGGTCGACGCCTACTGGCTCGGCACCATGGCCAGCGGCATCTCCGGGCTGATGCTCTCCGAGGCGCTGAAGATTCCCTACAAGCCGGTCACCCGGCTGGAGAACATGTGCGCCACCGGCAGCGAGGCGATGCGCAACGCCGCCTACGCCGTGGCCAGCGGCGCCTATGACCTGGTGATGGCCATCGGCGTCGAGAAGCTGAAGGACTCGGGCTACTCCGGCCTGGTCGGCAACGCACCGCCGGGCGACGGCACGCAGTCGAGCATGACCGCGCCCGCGACGTTCTCCCTGCTCGCCCCCGCCTACGCCAAGAAGTACGGCGTTGCCGAGGACGAGCTCAAGAAGGTGCTCGCCCGCATCGCCTGGAAGAACCACAAGAACGGCGCCAAGAACCCCAAGGCGCAGTTCAAGAAGGAAGTGCCGATGGAGACGATCTGCAAGTCTCCCGCGATCGCCGGCATGCTCGGCATTTTCGACTGCTCGGGCGTGAGCGACGGCTCGGCGGCCGCCATCCTGTGCCGCGCCGAGGACGCGCACAAGTACACGAAGAACCCGATCTTCATCAAAGCCCTGTCCTTCGCCGCCGGTCCGGCCGAAGGCTACTTCAGCCAGGACTACGACTTCACCACCTTCCCCGAGGTGGTGTGCAGCTCGCAAGACGCCTACAAGCAGGCGGGGGTGAAGGATCCCCGCGACGAGATCAGCATGGCGGAGGTGCACGACTGCTTCACACCGACCGAGCTGGTGCTGATGGAGGACATGGGCTTCTCGCCGCGCGGGCACGCGTGGAAGGACGTCCTCGACGGCCGTTTCGACGGCGACGGCCCGCAGCCGATCAACCCCGACGGCGGCCTGAAGAGCTTCGGACACCCGATCGGCGCCAGCGGCCTGCGCATGATGTACGAGATGTGGTTGCAGCTGCGCGGCGAGGCCGGCCCGCGCCAGATCAAGAATCCCAAGCTCGGCCTGACCCACAACCTCGGCGGCGCCCCGGGCCGCTGCGTCAGCTTCGTTTCCGTCGTCGGCCTGTAGTCGAAACGCGACGGTGCGCCGGGTCCGAGCCCGGCGCACCGTTGTTCTCGGCACCGCCCGCGAGGCGGTGCACCATCGGTGTCAACCCGGCGCCCAGTCTCGCACTTGCTGCCAACCCATCGGATCAGGTTCCTTCTCCCGGATGGGAGAAGGTCAGGATGAGGGGGATGAAATTGAACGGCGAAGCCGAGCCTCATTTGTCTCGCCATTTCAGGACTGAGATCGGCTGGAGCGGCCTCCGGCATCGTTCCATCCCCCTCACCTCGATGCTCTCCCATCCGGGAGAGGAAGCCCAGCAAGATGGATAGGGACACCGTCACCGATTCCGACCTCGTGACCGAGGCCGCGCCGATCGATCGTCTGATCGGCCCGCTCGAGCGTTTCCTGCACGTCGAGGCGGCCGGAGGCATCGTCCTGCTCGCCTGCACCGTCGTCGCGCTCGGGCTCGCGAACTCGCCGGCCGCAGACTCCTTCCTTGCCTTTTGGAAGACCGAGATCGGCATCCAGGCCGGCCTTTTCCACCTCACCCACTCCCTGCGGCACTGGATCAACGACGGCCTCATGGTGCTGTTCTTCTTCGTCGTCGGCCTCGAGGTGAAGCGCGAGATGGTCCTCGGCGAGCTGCGCGACATTCGTCGCGCGGCGCTGCCGATTGCCGGCGCCATCGGCGGGATGGTCGTGCCCGCGTGCGTCTATCTCGCCCTGCAGGGAGGAACGCCGGCGGCGCGCGGCTGGGGCGTGCCGATGGCGACCGACATCGCCTTCGTCGTCGGCTGCATGGCCGTGCTCGGCTCGCGCATTCCGCTGGGTCTGCGCGTGATGCTGCTGTCGCTGGCGATCGGCGACGACATCGGCGCGATCCTGGTCATTGCGATCGGCTACTCGACGGGCATCCACGTCGGCGCCCTGCTCGCGGCGGCGGCGGGAGTCGCGATGGTGGTGGTGCTGCAGCGCCTCGGTGTCCGTTCGTTCGCCGCGTACACGGTCCTCGGACTGTTGATCTGGGCCGCTTTCGAAGAATCGGGGGTGCACGCCACGATTGCCGGCGTCATCCTCGGGCTGCTCACCCCCGCCCATCCTCATCTCAGCGAGGGCCGGGTGGCGACCTTTCTCGGTCGCGCCGTCGAGGTGCTCCGCGGCGACGCGTGGGCACGGCAGCCCCATCGCGCCGCGCAGCTACAGACCATGCGGCGTGCGGCGCGAGAGGTGGTCTCGCCGCTCGAGTTCCTGGAGATGACGCTGCATCCCTGGGTCGGCTTCGTCGTTCTGCCGCTGTTCGCGCTGGCCAACGCCGGCGTGGCACTTCACGCCAGCGCGCTGCTCGACCCCGTCGCCGTCGCCGTGGCGGCCGGCCTGGTTTTAGGAAAGCCGCTCGGGATTCTGCTGGCAAGCTGGCTGGCGGTACGCCTCGGTCTGGCTCGCCTGCCTGAGGGCGTCGGTTGGGCCGGCGTTGCCGGCGGCGGCGCGCTGGCCGGCATCGGCTTCACCATGGCCCTCTTCGTCGCCGAGCTTGCGCTCCCTGGCCCGCTGCTCGACACCGCCAAGGTAGGAATCATCTTCGGTTCCGCCGTGGCCGCTCTCATCGGGATGAGCGTGCTCGTCGTGACG
>CAZYMF010000130.1:0-13505 GCA_964648215.1 uncultured Binatia bacterium (SeqCode)
CGTCATGTTCGGCAATCCCGAGACCACCACCGGCGGCAACGCGCTCAAGTTCTACTCCTCGGTGCGGCTCGACATCCGCCGCATCGGCGCCATCAAGCAGGGCGACGAGGTGGTCGGCAGCCGCACCAAAGTGAAGGTGGTGAAGAACAAGGTGGCGCCTCCGTTCAAGGACACCGAGTTCGATATCATGTACGGCACCGGCGTCTCGCACGAGGGCGAGCTGGTCGACCTCGGAGCCGAGTACGGCATCGTGGAGAAGAGCGGCGCGTGGTACTCGTTCGCCGGCGATCGCATCGGCCAGGGGCGGGAGAACGCCAAGGAGTTCCTGCGCGAGCACGCCGACGTCGCCGCCACCATCGAGGAGCAGGTCCGGGCCCGGTTCGGGTTCAGCCCGCGGACGGCCCGGGTGCCGGGCGAGAGCGCCCCGGCGACGGAGAAGCGGGGGGCGAAGGCGAGCTGAGCGATCCGCAAGCGCGGGCTCGACGTCGCTGGGTGAAGTCATGGAGCTGAACCAGATTCTGCAACAGGCCGTCCAACAGGAAGCGTCGGACGTTCTGTTGAAGGTGGGCGCGCCGCCCGCCTTTCGCCTGCACGGAGACCTGGTGCCGTTGCCGGGCGTCGAGGCGCTCTCGCACCAGGACCTGCAGCGGATGGCCGATGCCCTGCTCGACGACTTCCGCCGCCGCCGCTTCGAGACCGACATGCAGGCCGACCTGGCCTACGAGACCGCCGACCTCGGCCGCTTCCGCGTCAACATCTTCCGCCAGCGCGGCGTGCTCAGCATGGTGATCCGCGTCATCCCCTCGCGCATCCGCAGCATCGGCGAGCTCAACCTGCCCCCGGTCGTGGAGCGTATCGCCGCCGAGCGCCGCGGCCTGGTGCTGGTGACCGGCACCACCGGCAGCGGCAAGAGCACGACCCTGGCGGCCATCGTCGACCACATCAACCAGTCGCGCCCCTGCCACATCATCACCATCGAGGATCCCATCGAGTATGCCCACCGCGACTGCCTCGCCTACATCAATCAGCGCGAGGTCGGCTACGACACCATCGACTTCGCCTCGGCACTCAAGGCCGCGTTGCGGCAGAACCCCGACGTCATCCTGGTCGGCGAGATGCGCGATCTCGAGACCATCGAGACCGCCATCATGGCCGCGGAGACCGGCCACCTGGTGATGAGCACGCTGCACACCCTCGACGCGCCCGAGACCGTCACCCGCATCATCAGCGCCTTTCCCGAGCACCAGCGCGACCAGTCCCGGCTGATCCTCTCGAGCGTCATCAAGGGCATCATCAGCCAGCGCCTCATCCAGCGCTCCGACGGCCAGGGCATGGTGCCCGCGGTCGAGGTGATGGTGTCGAGCGCGCGCGTGCGGGAGTACGTCGCCGACAAGGTCAAGGCGCGCGACCTGCGCGAGGTCATCGCCCAGGGCCACACCTCCTACGGCATGCAGACCTTCGACCAGTCGCTGATGGCGCTCTACCGCAACGGTCTGATCACCTACGACGAGGCGCTGCAGCACGCCAGCAACCCGGCCGATTTCGCCCTCAAGGTGCGCGGCATCGCCTCCACCAGCGACAACCGCTGGGACGACTTCGACCAGGCCGCGAATCAACCCGATCCCAACAAGACCAAGATGGAGATCGAGCGGTTCTGAAGATCGGGGTTTGGGTGCCGGGTGTCGGGTGCCGGAGCATCTTTCTCCGTCGCGAACGGCCAACCCGTCCTTCGCCATTGGCTCTAATCCCTGCTAGGTTCCGAGCATGACCGGCGCGCAGATTCGCAGCGCATTTCTGGATTTCTTCCGCGAGCGCGGCCACGAGGTGGTGCGCAGCTCCTCGCTCGTTCCCGAGAAGGACCCGACCCTCCTCTTCACCAACGCCGGCATGGTGCAGTTCAAGGACGTCTTTCTCGGCAACGAGACCCGCACCTGCCTGCGCGCCGCCAGCGCCCAGCGCTGCCTGCGCCTGAGCGGCAAGCACAACGACCTCGACGAGGTCGGCCGCGACACCTACCACCACACCCTGTTCGAGATGCTCGGCAACTGGTCGTTCGGCGACTACTACAAGCGCGAGGCCATCGGCTGGGCGTGGGAGCTGCTCACCAAGGAGTGGCAACTGCCCAAGGAGCGGCTCTACGCCACCGTCTTCACCAACGACGACGAGGCCGAGAAGCTCTGGCGCAGCGAGACCGACATCGGCCGCGACCGCATCCTGCGCTTCGGCGAGAAGGACAACTTCTGGGAGATGGGCGAGACCGGACCGTGCGGGCCGTGCTCCGAAATCCATCTCGACCGCGGCGCCGCCGCCTGCGATCGCCAGCACGTCAAGGGCCATCACTGCGCCGTCAACACCGGCTGCGCCCGCTACATCGAGCTGTGGAACCTGGTCTTCATCCAGTACAACCGCCAGACCGGCGGCGAGCTCGAGGAGCTGCGCGCCAAGCACGTCGACACCGGCATGGGCCTCGAGCGCATCGCCGCGGTGCTCCAGGGCGTGCTGTCCAACTACGACACCGACCTGCTGCGCAACCTGATTCGCTTCACCGAGGAGCACGCGCGCAAGCCGTACGGCAAGAACGAGGCCGACGACCTCGCCTTCCGCGTCATCGCCGACCACTCGCGCGCCCTCAGCTTCATGATCGCCGACGGCGTGGTGCCCGGAAACGAGGGGCGCGGCTACGTGCTGCGGCGCATCCTGCGGCGCGCCGCGCGGCACGCGCGCCATCTCGGCTTCACCGAACCCTTCCTCTGGCACGCCGCCAAGGCCGTCGCCGAGACCATGGGAGCGGCCTACCCCGAGCTGGTCGAGCGCCACGGCTACATCGAGGAGGTGATTCGCACCGAGGAGGAGCGCTTCGCCGAGACCCTCGACAAGGGCCTCGCCCTGCTCGAGCAGGAGCGCGCCAAGCTGCGCCAGGGACGCGACGGCGTGCTGCCGGGCGACGTCGCCTTCCGGCTCTACGACACCTACGGCTTTCCCTTCGACATGACCGAGGACATTCTGCGCGAAGAAGGGATCACCGTCGACCGCGAGGGCTTCGACCGCAGCATGGACGAGCAGCGCCGGCGCGGGCGCGAGGCGCGCAAGGCGGGTGCCGAGGCGGCGGTGACGCACGGCGCCTACCTGACGCGTTTCCTCGGCGACCGCGCCGACGAGGCCGAGTCGGAGATTCTCGCCCTCTACCGCGGCGGCGAAGAGCACGCCGAGGTGCGCGCCGGTGACGAGGTGCAGGTGATCACCGCGGAGACACCCTTCTACGGCGAGTCGGGCGGGCAGGTCGGCGATCGCGGGCAGATCGAGGCCGAGGACGGCGGCCTGATCGAGGTAGCGGACACGCAGAAGCCCCGCGGCGATCTCATCGTTCACGTCGGCACCGTTCGCCGCGGCGCCTTCCGCCGCGGCCAGCGCGTGCGCCTGCGCCTCGATCGCGACTGGCGCGAGGCCGCGCGCCTCAATCACTCCGCCACCCACATCCTGCACGCCGTCCTGCGCGAGCGGCTGGGAACGCACGTGCGCCAGGCGGGCTCGCGGGTGGCGCCCGACCGGCTGCGCTTCGACTTCACCCACCCCAACGCCATCGACGACAAGACCCTGGCGGCGATCGAGGCGGAGTCCAACGCCCACGTCCGCGAGAACGCCCCCGTCGTCACCGAGGAGATGGCGTACGACGAGGCGATCAAGCGCGGCGCGCTCGCCTTCTTCGGCGACAAGTACGGCGACCGCGTGCGCGTGGTGAAGATGGGCGACTTCTCCGTCGAGCTGTGCGGCGGCACGCACGTGCAGCGCACCGGCGACATCGGCGTGTTCAAGATCCGCGGCGAGGCCGGTGTCGCCGCCGGGGTGCGCCGGGTCGAGGCGATGACCGGCGCCGGCGCCCTGGCCGCGATCCGCGAGCGCGAGCTCACCCTGCGCCAGCTCGGCGAGCTGGTGAAGGGCAACGAGAACGAGGTGGCCGAGAAGGTCGAGCGCCTGCTCGCCCAGCAGCGCGAGCTCGAGCGCGAGCTGCAGCAGCTGCGCGGGCAGCTCGCCGGCTCGCAGAGCCAGGACCTGATCTCGCGGGCCTTCACCGGCCGCGACGGTTTCCAGGTGGTCACGGCCGAGGTCGACGGCATCGATGCCAAGAGTCTGCTGGAGATGGCCGACGCCCTGCGCGAGCGCCTCGGCAGCGGGGTCGTCGTTCTCGCCAGCGGCGCCGGGGATCGCGTCAGCCTGCTGGCCGCGGTGACCAAGGACCTCGCCCAGCGCGTCCACGCCGGCAAGATCATCGGCCAGATCGCGCCCATCGTCGGCGGCCGCGGCGGCGGCCGGCCGGAGCTGGCGCAGGCCGGCGGCAAGGATGCGTCCAGGATCGGCGAGGCGCTGCGGGCCGCGCGCGCTCTGTTCGAATGACTTCCGGCGGGGTGACGACCGCGTTGCAAACCAGCGAAGCCCAGAGCACTCTCGATCTCCAATTCCACGACGACCAGCTCTTCCACGCGCTGCTCGGTCACAACGACGAGCACGTCAAGGGCCTCGAACGCATCCTCGGCGTTCGCATCGGCATCTCCGGCCACACGCTGCACGTCAGCGGCGACGAGGTCGAACGCGAGCTCGCCGGGCGGGTGCTGAAGCAACTCTACGGCCTGCTCGAGAGCGGCTATCCCGTCTATCCGAGCGACGTCGACTACGCCGTCCGCATTCTCAGCCGCGACCGCGGCGCGCGCCTGAAGGACATCTTTCTCGACGCCGTCTACGTCGCCGCGCACAAGCGGGTGATCACGCCCAAGAGCGTGGCGCAGAAGGAGTACATCGAGGCCATCCGCCACTACGACATCGTCTTCGGCATCGGCCCGGCGGGCACGGGCAAGACCTATCTGGCGATGGCGATGGCGGTGGCCGGCCTGATGAAGGGCAACTTCACCCGCATGGTGCTCACTCGCCCGGCGGTCGAGGCGGGGGAGAAGCTCGGCTTCCTGCCCGGCGATCTGGCGGAGAAGGTCAACCCCTACCTGCGGCCGCTCTACGACGCGCTGCACGACATGGTCGACTTCGACCGGGCGCAGAAGATGCTCGAGCGCGGCAACATCGAGGTGGCGCCGCTCGCCTTCATGCGCGGGCGGACGCTGAACGACTCGTTCGTGATTCTCGACGAGGCCCAGAACACGACCTCGGAGCAGATGAAGATGTTCCTCACCCGCCTCGGCTACGGCTCCAAGGCGGTGATCACCGGCGACGTGACCCAGATCGACCTGCCCTCGGGCAAGGCGTCGGGCCTGAAGGAGGCGCGGGTGATCCTCGCCGGCATCGAGGGCATTCGCTTCTGCGGCTTCACCGAGCGCGACGTCGTGCGCCACCGCCTGGTTCAGGACGTGATCGGTGCCTACGACCGCTTCGAGGCCGAGCGCGAGCGCCGCCGCGGCACCAACGGCGGCGGCGACGGCGAGCCGGGCCCGGCGTGAGCGGCTCCGTGCACGCGGCTGGGCCCTTCGCGGTTTCCCGTTCCCGGCTCCCTGCTTCCAAAGTCTCCTGGGTAATGGTCGCACCCGCGATATCGTCATTCCCGCAATCTTCTGGCGGGAATCCATGCGCGGAGCGTTGTGCGGACAGCGGCGACGCGGCCATCATCCGGATGGATCCCGGCCTGAGGACTGCCGGGATGACGGACAAGGAAGGGCGGGAGCCTAGGGTCCTTTGGCTCGGCCGTGCCATTTCATCTGACGCGACGGGCGTGACATGCCCGTAGCCGTCCTCTCCCGCCGCCGCTCGCGCGGCGTCCGCGCCACCGCCGCCCGCCGCCGCGCGGCGCGGCTCCTGCGACTTCTCGGCGAGACGCGCGCCGAGCTGACGGTCTCGCTCGTCGGCGACGGCGAGATGCAGCGGCTGAACGCCGCCTACCGCGGCAACGACCGCCCCACCGACGTGCTCGCCTTCGCCATGCGCGAGGGCAAGCGAGCCGAAGGGGACGAGGGCACGCTGGGCGACGTCGTCATCTCGCTCGACACCGCGCAACGCCAGGCCGCAAGCCGCGGCCATTCCGTCGACGAGGAGGTGACCACGCTGCTGATCCACGGCATCCTGCACCTGCTCGGCTACGACCACGAGCGCTCGCCGGCCGAGGCCCGCCGCATGAAAAAGAAGGAGCGCGAGTTGCACGCGGCCCTGCCGCGCTGAGCCGGGGGAGGAAACCCGCGCACCCGGGCTCGGGCCAGAGGCTCACGTTGCGCGCGCGCGCGCGACCATGAACGCCACCGCTTCGTTCATGCCCACCGGCTCCAGCGTCACCTCGGGGTGGCGTCGGGCGAAGACCCGGAAAATCTCGTCGCAGAATCCCTGCCCGACCACCTCGACACCGGAGAAATCGAGCGCCGCGTGGGTGAACTTCGGCAGGCCCTCGACCACTCTCCGGGCCTCCGACCGGGACATCAGCGAGGACCCGAGCATCCCCAGCCGGATCGTGGTGCGCGTCCGGGTGAAGCGCAGGGTCTCGGGGTCCGTGTGGGCGCGAAACACGTCTTCCAGTCGCGGCGTGCGCCCACCCACGATCGTCAGCACGACCTGCGTGCCCCGTCGCACGGTGCTGGGTGCCACCGCGCTGTCGCCAACCAGGTTGTCCACGATCCAGGCCACCTGCTGGCTCTCGAGGCGAAACCGGGACACCGCCTTCGAGGAGAAGAAGAGTCCCTCGCCGCTGTGCCGGGACGGATCGCTCGTGAGCTTGCCCTTTTCGAGCTGCACGATGGCCTGCTGGGGGGAGGCGATGTGGAAATCCTCGCACACCCGGCGGAACACCCCGACGCCGTCGTCGCGTATCGTGGTCACTGTCGTCGAGGAGGCCTCGAAGGCGACCGTAACTTCGAGCGATCGGCCGCGCGAGTGCTCGATGGCGTTGTTGATCACCTCGGTGGCCGCGTACTGGAGACTGCGTGCGTCGTCGGGGCCGAGCGGGCGGATCCTGGCCATCTCCGCGGACAGCCGCTCCCAGACGCGGCCTTCCTCGAGGCCGGCGAGCCGAAAGCGGTGACGCAACCGCCGCAGCCGGTAGCGAGCGACGGGTCCTCGCCCCTGTCGTTCGAGGACGCCGCTGACGACCAGGGCCCGGAGGAGGCGATGGCTGGTCGCCGGCGAGACCCGCAGTGCGCGCACGACGTCCCGGTTGGCCACCTCGCCCAGACGCGCGACCAGCGCCCGCACCTTGTCGCCCGAATCGACCATGATGCGATTATACGCCAATCACCTCATCTCGTCGAGGTGATAATTTGAGGTCGCCTCACGAAGAGCGGCGCTTCTCGTGCGCGATCGAGACCAACGCCTTGCGGGTACCGGTACGCCGCGGCCGTCGTACCCGCGTGAGAGCACGACGGCGGATGCCGGCTGGACAAGCCCGCGTCACGACGACCGTCGCTTGGTGTTCCGCTTCGCCGGCGGCCGGCGCTTGAGGCGGGCGAGCTGCTGCTCGAGGCGCTTGACGCTGCGCTCGAGGCGGACGATCTCGCGCTGGATGGCGGGGTGGCCGGCGATGCGGTCGACCGACTCGCGCACCTGGGCGTCGATACGTTTCTGCAGCTGGTCGAGCTGCTTCTGCGGCTGCTCGAGGAAATCGCCGATGAGGGTGTGGCCGCTCTTGTCGCGCCCGCTGCGCACGAGCTGGTGCATGCTCTTCTCGGCGAGCTCGCGCGCGTTGTCGAACGCCTCGCGCCCGCGCTCGACCCCGTCCATCAGATCCTGCAGCGCCTCGCCGCCCTGGTGGATGATCCAGCGCAGCACCGGCAGCGACAGCAGCCCGCTCTTGCGCTTCTCCTCCTCGAAGATGATCTGGGCAAAGGTCACCGCGGTGAGGTCCTCGCCGGTGTCGTTGTCGATCACCCGCAGATCCTGGCCCTGGCGCACCAGCTCGGCGATGCCGTCGAGCGTGATGTAGGCGCTGGCCTTGGTGTCGTAGAGCTTGCGGTTGCCGTAGCGCTTGATCAGATGTGCCATGGGAAATCTTTGATCCTGCGCCGTTACCATAGCGTTGCCGCGGGCCGCAAGGAAACGGTGGCGGGGAGCGGTCCCGGTAGACGAACGGGATGTTGACTCCCTAGGTTGGCTTGGTAGCTTCGAGCCACCCTACGATGAGCGCCACCCCGATGCGCCGATTCCTCGCTGCCGCCGTGCAGCTTTGCGCCGGCTCCGATAAGGCTGCCAATCTCGACAAGGCGGAGAGCTTCGTGCGCGCGGCGGCCGGCCGCGGCGCCGCCCTCGTGGCCCTGCCCGAGGTGTTCCTGTGGCGCGGCCCGCGGGCGCAGGAGATCGAAGCGGCCGAGCCCATTCCCGGACCGGCGACGGCGCGCCTGGCGTCCCTGGCGCGCGAGCTGCGCATCCACCTGCTCGGCGGATCGATCCTCGAACGGGTGCCCGGCGCGGCCAAGGCGTTCAACACGAGCTGTCTGTTCGATCCCGACGGCGCGCTCATCGCCCGCTACCGCAAGGCGCACCTGTTCGACGTCGACATCCCCGGCCACGTCACCATCCGCGAGTCCGACACCCGCCAGAGCGGCGCGGAGCTGGTCAGCGCCGACACCGCGCTCGGCCGCATCGGCCTCAGCGTCTGCTACGACCTGCGTTTTCCCGAGCTCTACCGTCACCTGATGCGCGGCGGCGCGCAGATCGTCACTCTGCCCTCGGCCTTTACCTTTCCCACCGGCGCCGCGCACTGGGAGATCCTGATCCGCGCCCGCGCCATCGAGAACCAGGTCTACGTCATCGCCCCCGACCAGATCGGCCGCACCCCCTCGGGCGTCAACGACTTCGGCAACACGCTGATCGTCGATCCCTGGGGCAAGCCGCTCGCCCGCGCCGCCGACCGCGAGTGCGTGATCATGGCCGAGATCGATCTCGACTACCTCGACCGCGTCCGCCAGGAGCTGCCGTGCCTCGCTCACGCCAAGTTCGCGCCGTGAGCCGCGGCGCGGCGCCGCCGCGCCCGGTGAAAGCCTTCTTCCAGGTCGTCACCGCCGACGAGGCGCGCCGGCGCATCGCCGCCCTCGCGCCGGTGGGCAGCGACACCGTCGCCGTTGCCAAGGCGCTCGGGCGCGTGCTGGCGCGCGATCTGACCGCGCCCGTCGACCTGCCGCACTTCCACCGCGCCAACATGGACGGCTATGCCGTGCGCGCCGCCGACACCTTCGGTGCCTCGGCCAGCATCCCCGCCTATCTCAAGATCGCCGGCTCGATCGAGATGGGCGCCGACGCCGGCAAGCGCGCGCTGCAGAAGGGGCAGGCGATGCGCATCGCCACCGGCGGCATGTTGCCGCCCGGTGCCGACGCGGTGGTGATGATCGAGCACACCGACGAGGTCGGCGACGGCACGGTGGAGATCCATCGCGGCGTGTCGCCGTGGGAGCACGTGCTGCAGATCGGCGACGACGTGGTCAAGAATGCGCCCATCTTCGCGCGCGGCCGCCGCTTGCGGGCGCACGACCTGGGCGCGCTGACGGGGCTCGGCATCACCCGGGTGCCGGTGTTCAAGCGGCCGCGCGTCGGCCTGCTCTCCAGCGGCGACGAGATCATTCCGCCGGACAAGACGCCGCGGCCGGGGCAGGTGCGCAACATCAACGAGTACGCTCTGGTCGCCATGGCCGGCGAGGCCGGCGCCGTGGTCACCGACTACGGCGTCGTGCGCGACCGCGCCGAGGCCTTGCGCAAGACCCTGGCGCAGGCGCTGGCGCGCAACGACGTCGTGCTGATCTCCGGCGGCAGCTCGGTCGGCACCAAGGACATCACCCTCGACGTGATCAGCTCCTTTCCGCAGTCGGAGATCGTCTTCCACGGCATCGCCGTCGCGCCGGGCAAGCCGACGATCCTCGCCCGCGCCGCGGGCAAGCCCGTGCTCGGGCTACCCGGTCACCCGGTGTCGGCGCTGGTCATCTTCGCGCTCTTCGGCGCGCCGCTGTTGCGAGTGATCGGCGGTGAGAACGACGCCGGCGTCTTCGCGCCACGACACGCCGTACGCGCGCGCCTGGCCCAGAACGTCGCCTCGCAGCCCGGACGCGAGGACCACGTTCGGGTACAGCTCGTGCGCGAAGGCGACACCCTCCTCGCCCGTCCGCTGCCGGGCAAGTCGGGGGCCATCTTCAATCTCGTCCAGGCCGACGGCCTGGTGCGCATCGACGCCTCCGCCGAGGGTCTGGAAGCGGGCACCGAGGTCGAGGTGGCGGTCTTCTGAGAGTCGATGGTCGACAGTCGATAGTTCATAGACAAGGAGCCAGAACAATTCTCGTGACCGCTTCCCATTCGGCCTGTTGACCATCGACTCTCAACTATCGACTACCATGGCTCGCACTCGCTATCTCAAGAAGAAATCCCTCGCGGACACGCTGGCGCTGTTCGTCGACGGCCTGCCGCTGCGGCGGCGCGCGGCCGAGCCGGTTCCGGTCGCGGACAGCCTGCATCGGATCACGGCCGAGCCGGTGCTGGCGCGCACCTCGGCGCCGCACTACCACGGCTCGGCGATGGACGGCATCGCCGTGCGCGCCGCCGACACCTTCGGCGCCGGCGAGACGCGGCCGGTCGAGCTCCACCTCGATCCCAGCGGCCGCGAGCAGGCGCGGCCCTTCGCCTACGTCGACACCGGCAACGCGTTGCCCGCCTGGGCCAACGCCGTGGTGATGATCGAGAACGTCTACCCGGTCGGGGAGGGCCGCGTGGCGATCCGCGAGGCCGCGGCGCCGTGGCAGCACGTGCGGTTGGTGGGCGAGGACATCGTCGCCACCGAACCGCTGCTGCCGCGCGGCCACCGCATCCGCCCCTTCGACATCGGCGCCCTGCTCGCCGCCGGGCACGTCACCGTGCCGGTGGCGCCGCGGCCGCGGGTGGCCATTCTCCCCACCGGCAGCGAGCTGATCGAGCCCGGTGCCGCCGCCTCCCCCGGTCGCATCATCGAGTTCAACTCGCGCGTCGTCGGCGCCTTCGTCACCGAGTGGGGCGGCGAGCCTTGCCGGCTGCCGCGGGTGCCCGACGTGCTCGACGAGATCCGCGCCGCCGTCGACGCCGCCGCGCGCGAGTACGACGTCGTCGCGGTCATCGCCGGCTCCTCGGCCGGCGAGCACGACTTCACCGTCGGCGCCCTCGGCGCCCTCGGCGAGATCCTGGTGCACGGCATCGACATCATGCCCGGCAAGCCGGCGATCTGCGCCGTCATCCACGACCGGCCGGTGCTGGGGCTGCCGGGCTATCCGGTCTCGGCGATCATCGTCTGCCAGCAGGTGCTGCGGCCGTTGGTGGCCAAGCTCCTCGGCACGGCGCCGCCGCCGCCCGACGTCGTCCGCGCCGTGGTGCCGCGCAAGATTCCGTCGAAGCTCGGTCTGGAGGAGTTCCTCCGCGTCACCCTCGGGCAGGTGGGCGACCGCCTGGTGGCCACACCGCTCGGCCGCGGCGCCGGCGTCATCACCACCATGGTGCGCGCGGACGGCTTTCTGCGCATCGGCGCCCTGTCGGAGGGAGTCAACGCCGGCGAGGAGGTCGACGTCGAGCTGCTGCGGCCGCGCGCCGACGTCGCCAACACCGTGGTCGTCAGCGGCAGCCACGACTTGAGCCTCGGCGTTCTGGAAGACTGCCTCAAGCAGCGCGCCCCGGAGCTGAAGCTGTCGACCACCAACGTCGGCAGCCTCGGCGGCCTGCTGGCGATGAAGCGCGGCGAGGCCCACTTCGTCGGCACACACCTGCTCGACCCGGCCACCGGCGCGTACAATCTTGCCGACGTCCGGCGCCACCTCAAGGGGGAGAAGATCGTCGTCGTGCACCTCGTCGTGCGCGACCAGGGGCTCATCGTGGCGCGCGGAAATCCCAGGGGAGTGGAGGGCCTCGGCGACCTGAAGCGCGACGACGTCCGGTTCGTCAACCGTCAGCCGGGAGCCGGCACGCGCGTCCTGCTCGACTACGAGATCGGCCGGCTGGGCATCGAGCCGTCGCAGATCAAGGGCTACGAGCGCGAGGAGTTCACGCACATGGCGGTCGCCGTCGCCGTGGCCAGCGGCCTGGCCGACTGCGGCCTGGGCGTGAAGTCGGCGGCGCTGGCGCTCGACCTCGACTTCATTCCGGTCGCGCGCGAGGAGTACGACATCGTCGTTCGCCGTGACTTCTTCGAGTCGCCGGTCGGCCGGACGGTACTCGACGTGATCCACTCCGACGGCTTTCGCGCGGCCGTCGAGGCGCTCGGCGGCTACGACGCCAGTCGCTCGGGCACGGTCAAGGAGATTCCCGCCCCCGGGCACCCGCGCCAGCCCGCCGCCAGGGGGCGCGCGGCGGCGCGGGTGCGCACAGGGGTCATGCGCAAGAAGCCGAAGCGGCGCTAGCCCGACAAGGAGTCGATGACGGCGAACAGCCTGTTGGACTGCACCGGCTTGGTGACGTATCCGTCCATGCCCGCCTGCCGGCAACGGTCCTCGTCGCCCTTCATCGCGTGTGCGGTGAGGGCGACGATGGGCACATGGGCGCCGGTGACCCGTTCACGGTCCCGAATGGCTACGGTCGCTTCCAGGCCGTCCATCTCGGGCATCTGCACGTCCATTAGGACGACGTCGAGCGGGTACTGCGCCGCGGCCGCCACTGCGTCGCGACCGTTGTTCACGACCAGGACGACGTGGCCGCGCTTCTCCAACAAGCGCACCATCAATCTCTGGTTGACACGGTTGTCCTCTGCCACCAGCACGCGCAGGGATCGCCCCGGCCTTGTGCGGTCCGGTTCGCGGCGTGAAGCGTCGTCGCCGTGTCTCCCGTTGGTTGTCTGAACCCCAACGCGCGCGGTGAAGTGGAACGTACTGCCGCGGCCGGGCTCGCTTTCGAGCCAAATGCGACCGCCCATCAGCTCCGTCAGCTTCAGGCAGATCGCCAGGCCGAGACCGGTGCCGCCGAACCGGCGCGTCGTCGCACTCTGCGCCTGCTCGAACGCCTCGAAAATGGTGCGCTGCCAGGCCGGCGCAATACCGATGCCCGTGTCCCGAACCGTGAAGTGCAGCTCGACCTCCCCCGTGCCCCCTCCTTCGTAAGGAGGGGGATTCGGCGTGGGGATCGATTCCGCCGCGCTTAGGTTTCCCTCCCTTTCCAAGGAGGGCGTCAGGGGGAGGTTGCAATCCGCAATCGACACCGTGACCGTGACTTCGCCGCGGTCGGTAAACTTGATGGCGTTGTCCACCAGATTGATGAGGATCTGCTGCAGGCGGCCGGGATCTCCCCTCAGATGGTCGGGAATCTCCGGAGCGATGTGCCAGGTCAATTGCAGTCCCTTGTCCTGCGCCGGTGCGGCCAGCGTTTGCAGCGCGCTCGTCAGGTACCAGCGCACGTCGAAGTCCACGCGCTTGATATCCAACTTGTCCGCCTCGATCTTCGAGAAGTCCAAGATGTTGCCGATGACGTTCAGCAACAGCGCGCTCGAGTCACGGGCCGCATCGATGTATTCCCGCTGGTCGCTCGTCGCCGGCGTGTCGGCGAGGAGATCGATCATGCCGATGACCCCGTTCAGCGGCGTGCGGATCTCGTGACTCATG
>CAZYMF010000131.1:0-13498 GCA_964648215.1 uncultured Binatia bacterium (SeqCode)
GCGCGAGCCCGGCTCACGACCTCAACCGCACCAGGGCTTCCCGGTAGCGCTCGGTGGTCTGGTGGACGACCTCGGGCGGCAGCTCGGGAGCGGGCGGCTTCTTGTTGAAGCCGATGGTTTCGAGATAGTCGCGGATGGGTTGCTTGTCGAAGCTGGGCGGCGTCTTGCCGGGCTGCCACTCGCTTCTCGGCCAGAAGCGGGAGGAGTCGGGGGTGAGCAGCTCGTCGATCAGGATCAGCTTGCCGTCGACCAGGCCCCACTCGAACTTGGTGTCGGCGACGATCAGGCCGCGGGTCTCGGCGTACTCGGCCGCCTTGCGGTAGATCTTGAGCGACAGCTCGCCGACCTGCTCGGCCAGCTCGCGGCCGACGATCTCGGCGGCCTGGGCGATCGTGATGTTCTCGTCGTGCTGACCCACCGGCGCCTTGGTCGACGGCGTGAAGATGGGCTCGGGCAGCCGGTCGGCCTCGCGCAACCCGGCCGGCAGGCGCACGCCGCAGACGGCGCCGACGCGCTTGTAGTCCTTCCAGCCGGTGCCGGCGAGGTAGCCGCGCACGATGGTCTCGATCTTGAGCGGCGTCGCCTTGCGACAGACCACGGTGCGCCCTTCGAGCTGAGCGCGCTCGGCCGGGTCTTTGACGTAAGGGGTGACGTCGGTCGACACCACGTGGTTGGGCACGACGTCCTTCATCCGCTCGAACCAGAACAGCGACAGCTCGGTCAGGATGCGGCCCTTCTCCGGGATCGGCGTCGGCAGGACGACGTCGAAGGCGGAGAGGCGGTCGCTGGCCACCAGCAGCAGGTACTGGCCGGCGTCGTAGACGTCGCGCACCTTGCCGCGGAACAGCAAGGGGACGGAGGTGACGTGGGATTCGAAGAGAGTGTTCATGGGTTGCTCGCCGTCGGCGCTCCTTGGCTCGTAATCTGGGCTGAGTCGCCTCACTTGCGGGGCAGGCCGTACCCCATGAGGGCGATGATCGTGCGCTGCACCTCGTTGGTGCCGCCGCCGAAGGCGAGCAACGGGGCGGTGCGGTAGAGCCACTGCAAGCGCCCGTGCAGCGGGGAGCGCGGCTCGTCGGGGTGCAGCTGTCCCTTCATGCCGATGATCTCGCTGCCGGCGTCGGCGACCCGCTGCGCCAGCTCGCTGACGAAGATCTTGGCCATCGACGACTCGGCCGCCGGCACCCGGCCCTGGTCGAGGGCCCAGGCGGTCTCCAGCCCGAGCATGCGCGCCGCCTCGATGTCGACGGCGAGCCGGGCCAGGCGCTCGCGCACCCAGGGATCGTCGCGCAACGGCACGCCGTCGCTCTCCGACTCCTTGACGTAGGCGACCAGCTCGCGGAAATACCGCCGCGTCATCGCCACCGAGCCGATGCTGAGGCGCTCGAAGTTGAGCGCCATGGCGGCGTAGTAGAAGCCCATGCCGCGCTCGCCGACGAGGTAGTCGCGCGGCACGCGCACGTTGTCGAGAAACAGGGCGTTGGTGCGCAGCCCCGGCCACACGGTGATCCCCTGCACGGTGACGCCGGGGGCGTCCATCGGCACGATCATCATCGAGATGCCCTTGTGCTTGGGGGCGTCGGGCTCGGTGCGCACCGCGAGCCAGTTGTGCGTGGCCGTGTGCGCCATGGTGTTCCACATCTTTTGGCCGCTGACGATCCACTCGTCGCCGTCGAGCACGGCCTTCGTGCGCAGGGCCGCGAGATCGGTGCCGGCCTCGGGCTCGGAGTAGCCGAGAGCGAACTCGATCTCGGCGTTCTTGATCCGGGGCAGCCAGTACTGCTTCTGCTCCTCGGTGCCGATGCGCATGATCGTGGGAGCGACCGAGGTGACGGTGAGCGGCAGCATCGGCGCGCCGGCGCCTTCGAGCTCGTCGACGAAGATCCACTGCTCGATCGCCGAGCGTCCCAGCCCACCGTACTCCTTCGGCCACGGCACGCCCCACCAGCCGCGGTCGCGCAGCTTGAGGATGAACTCCTTCGCCAGCGGTCCCTGGCCCTCGTTGCCCGCCTCGCGCGCCTCGTCGAGCAGGGCCGGCGTCAGGTGCTCGCGCACGAACACACGGAGCTCATCGCGCCAGGCGCGTTGCTCGGGAGTGAAGTCGTAGCGCATTTCTCGCCGTGACTTAGTCCGACGCGGGCGACGGTGCAAGCTAACCCGAATCGGAAATGATTCTCTCGCCAAGACGCCAGGAAATGGGATCCTAGGAGGTTTTCTACAACGGATTGAACGGATTAAACGGATTGAAAAACAAAGACAGAGGAAATTCCGGATCCGCTTAATCCGTGCAATCCGTGTAATCCGTTGTATTCATTGTCTTCGCTCTTCAACGCAACACCTCCCACACGTCGGCAACCGCGCCCTCGATCGTCGCGGCGGTGACCATGGCCGGCCGCTTCTACGCCTTGAACCCCGACACGTACGGCAACCGCGCCGCGGTGGCGCGGGTCTGATCGAGGGCGTCGAGCAGGATGCGGGTGGCGTCCCACGTTCCCTCGAGCAGCTGTTGGCGCGCACCGTCGGGCATGCTCACCGGGCAGCGGGCGTCGGCGTAGGTCGCCGTCATCGTGCCGAGGTCGATCACGAGGTCGTGCACCGGATCGGTCTCGACCGCGGCCATCAGCGCGGCGACGTCCGCCTCGCTCGCGGTGACGCAGGGGATGCCGAGGGCGACGCAGTTGCCGAAGAAGATGTCGGCGAACGACTCGCCGACGATCCCCTTGATGCCCCAGCGCAACAACGCCTGCGGGGCATGTTCTCTCGAGGACCCGCATCCAAAGTTCTTGTTCACCAGGGCGATTCGCGGCCCCTTCGCCCGGTACTTCGGATCGTCGAGCACATGGCCACGCGACTTGCCCTCGGCATCGAGGCGGGCGTCGTAAAACGCGTACTGCCCCAGGCCGTCGAAGGTGATCGCTTTCATGAACCGAGCCGGAATGATGCGGTCGGTATCAATGTCGTTGCCGCGCAGCGGAATCGGCCGCCCGGCGACCCTGGTGATGGGAATCAGTTGGCTCATAAGATCCTCGGAGGGTTTCTACAACGGATTAAACGGATTAAACGGATTGAAAGACAAGGACAGGGCAAATTCCGGATCCGTTTGATCCGTGCAATCCGTGTAATCCGTTGTATTCATTGTCCTCGGTCTTCAACGCAGTACTTCCCGCACGTCGGCGACGGCGCCTTCGATCGCGGCCGCCGCTACCATGGCCGGGCTCATCAGCAGCGTGCGGCCCGACGGGCTGCCCTGGCGGCCCTTGAAGTTGCGGTTGCTCGACGAGGCGCACACCTGGCGGCCGACCAGCTTGTCGGGGTTCATCGCCAGACACATCGAGCAGCCGGGGAGGCGCCACTCGAAGCCGGCGGCGCGGAAGATCTCGGGCAGTCCCTCCGCCTCCGCTGCCTTGGCCACGGCTTGCGAGCCGGGGACGACAAGCGCCTTGACGTGCGGCTTCACCTTGCCGTGTTTCGCCACCTTGGCGGCCTCGCGCAGGTCGGAGATTCGCCCGTTGGTGCACGAGCCGATGAAGGCGACGTCGATGCGCGTGCCCTTGATCGGCGCGCCGGGCTCGAGACCCATGTAGCCGTAGGCGTCCTCGGCCACCTCGCGCTCGTCGGCGGCGAAGGAGTCGGGCGCCGGGATCTTCTCGTCGACGCCGATGGCCTGGCCCGGATTGATGCCCCAGGTCACGGTGGGGGCGATGCGCGAGCCGTCGATGCGGACGACTTCGTGGTACGCGGCGTCGCTGTCCGAGGCCATCGATTTCCACCAGGCGACGGCGCGCTCGAAGGCGTCTCCCCTGGGGACGAACTCGCGGCCGCGCAGGTAGTCGAAGGTCGTCTGGTCCGGATTCACGTAGCCGCAGCGCGCCCCGCCCTCGATGCTCATGTTGCAGGCGGTCATGCGCTCTTCCATTGTCATGCGGTCGAACACGGCGCCGCCGTACTCGTAGGCGAGGCCGACGCCGCCCTTGACGCCGAGGGTGCGGATGATGTGCAGGATGACGTCCTTGGCGTAGACACCGGCGGCGAGCGCACCGTCCACGGTGATGCGGCGAACCTTGGGGCGCTGCAGGGCCAGGCACTGGGTGGCGAGCACGTCGCGCACCTGGCTGGTGCCGATGCCGAAGGCGACGGCGCCGAAGGCGCCGTGGGTGCTGGTGTGGCTGTCGCCGCAGGCGATGGTGATGCCGGGCTGGGTCAGGCCGAGCTCGGGGCCGATGACGTGAACGATGCCCTGCTGCCCGCTGGCGCGATCGAGGAAGCGGATGCCGAACTCGCGGCAGTTGCGCTCGATCGCCGACATCATGCCCTCGGCCTGCTCGTCGGCGAACGGCCGGGCCTCGGTGTCGGTCGGAACGATGTGGTCGACGGTGGCGATGGTGCGGTCGGTGAAGGCGACCTTCAGTCCCTGCTCGCGCAGCATCTGGAACGCCTGCGGGCTGGTGACCTCGTGGATCAGGTGCAGGCCGATGAAGAGCTGCGTCTGCCCGGTCGGCAGCTCGCGCACCGTGTGCGCCTCCCACACCTTGTCGAGTAAGCTTTTCCCCATTTCGAAGACCTCTGGCGGCTTTCTCTATCGACTCGCGGCGCGGCTTTCCAGCCGTGCCGCCGATCGTTGGATTTGGATCGAGTGTACCGCGCTGCCACCCGAGGCGCCACCGGGCGTCGTTGGCCCGGGGCACAGGCTGGGAGCCTGTGCCAGTGCCAGAGCTTCCAATCGGGTGGCACGGGCCTCCGGCCCGTGTTCCTTTGCCGCCAAGACGGGCATCACAGCCAACGCAGCTCGCCGGTGGCGGTGAGCAGCAGGCCGAGGCGGAGAGTCCGCCCCTCCATCCGGCCGCTGTGCTCCAGGGCTGCGCCGTAGAGGCGGAGCTGCTCGGCGTAGTCGGGATACGCGGACGCGACCTCGCCCTCGCGCGGCTGATCTGATTTGAAGTCGATCACCGCGACCTCGTTGCCGGAAACGGCGAGCAGGTCGATGAAGCCGTTCAGCAACTGCCCGGGTTGCACGTGGCAGATCGGATACTCGCACAGGAGCTGCCAGCCAGGCTGGCTGATGCCGTTGTCGCGCAATGCCGCCAACGTCCGTTCGACGTCCTCGATCGCCTCGCCGATGCGCTCGCGCACACCGGCTCCGGCGGCGGCGTTCTCGACGGCGTTCCGTGCCGGCGTCTGCCCGCCACCGAGCGCCAGCTCCAGGGCCCGGTGCACCAGACTGCCGAACTCCGCCCCGTAGCGGGCCCCCTCGATCTTGTGAAGGCGCTCGGCCGCCTCACCCTCCTCGTCGCTGGCCGCGTCCTTGGCGGCTGCGGTCACCGCCTGCGGGACGGCGACGGGCGCCGAAGCGATCGCCAGTCGTCTCCCGCTCTCGACCACGCGCGCATTCAGCTCGGCGTCGAGCGCGGCGTCGGCCCGGATCTCCGGCGGGCGCGCGGCGTCGGCGCCGCGAGCCCATGCGGGGATGGAGTCGGGCGTGAACGTGGCGAACCTCTCGATCTGCTCCGCGTCGGCCCCTTCGGCCAACGCCTTGGTCGCGTACGGCAGGCGGTCGCTCTTGGTCCGCGGCAGCGGCAGCACGAGCAGATCGCGGGCGCGGGTGGCGGCGACGTAGTAGAGGCGGCGCCGCTCCGAGTCGCCGAACGTCTTCTCGCGCTCGATCAGGCCGTTGCCCTGCGGCTGCTCGACGGAAATGCCGCCGAGGCTGAGCGCCCACGCCGACCCGTCGCGCTCCACGCGCCACAGACCGCCGCCGCGATCGCTCAGCGTCTGGAACCCGTCCCACAGAATCACCACCGGGAACTCGAGCCCCTTGGCCTGGTGGATCGACAGCACGCGCACGGCGCCGTCGCCGAGCGGCTCGGGGGCGTCGAGAAAGACCGGGGCCTCGGCCCACGAGCGCACCAGCTCGGTTGCCTGGTCGTAGTCGAGATCGTCGACCGCGGCGCGCCGCTCGAGCTCCCAGGCGATCTCGTAGAGGGCGGCGAGCGTCTGGCGGCCGTTGCGGCCCGTCACCACGGCGCGGCCGAGCGCCGTGCGCTCGATGAGATCGCGCGCCGTCGCTCCCGGCGAACGCTGGTGGCGCCGCCGGCGCAGATCGCGAATCAACGCCTCGGCCTCTTCGTAACGCGCCCGGGCCTCGCCGATCTTTTCGCCGTTCACGGCCGCTCTGCCGGCGACGAGGTCGGCGCGGTCGAGAGCGAAGAACGGCGGTTGCAGCAGCGCCGCTTGCGCCACGCCGTCGTCGCGATCGGCCAAGGCGCGCAAGGCGAGCAGGTACTGGCGCGCCGCCGGGTGAGCCAGGAACAACGTGCCGCCGCGCGCGCTGTACTCGAGGCCGAGCCGATCGAACTGCTCGAGCAGCAGGCGCAGGTTGGTGGTGACGCAGGCGAGCACCGCGATGTCGTTGGGACGCAGCGGGCGCTCCTCCCTGGTGTCCGGATCCCGGACTTGCCGGCCGGAAGCCAGCAGCCAGCGAACGTAGCGGGCCGACACCTGCGCCTCGACGGCACGGCCGTTGCCCGCCAGCAACGCCTCGCCACCGGCGCCGGCGTAGGGCAGGGCGTGGACGCAGACGCCGGCGCGCGCGAGGTTCGGATCGGGCGCGAGGTCCTCGTAGCTGGCCCGGCCGGTGGACGCATCGACCGGCTTGTCCGGGTCGTGGCCGAGCAGCCGGCGGAGCTGCGCGTTGTAGAACCCGATCAGCTCGGGACGGCTGCGAAAGTTGGTTTCGAGCCGCTGCTCGAAGGCGCCGCCGTGGCGCAGCCGCTCGGCGGCGCGGTCGTACATGACGATATCGGCGCGCCGGAAGCGGTAGATCGACTGTTTTGGATCGCCGACGATAGTCAGCTTTCCCGGCTGCAACCGGGCCTGGTCCCAGCGCTCGGCACTGGCCCCGTCCTCGCACAGGAAGAAGACGATCTCGCACTGCAACGGGTCGGTGTCCTGGAACTCGTCGACGAAGATGTGATCGAACAATCCTTGGTAGAAGCGGCGCGCGTCGGGATCGTCGCGCAGGACGTCGCGTAGCTTCACCAGCAGGTCGAGGTAGTCGACCACCTCGTGCTCGTCCTTCACCCGCTCGTACATGCAGCGCAGCACCGGGAAGAGCCGCACCAGACGCGCCGCCAGCCAGCGGTGCGGCCCGCGCAGCTGCTCGGCCAGGCTGCCCGGCTTGGTGTTTTCCGGACGGATGGCGCCATAGATCGACCAACCGGTGCTGTCGTTCTCGAAGTCGCGCTTGTAGAGCGGCCGCCCCCGCCACGCTTCCTGCACGATGCGAAAGGCCTCGGCGCCGTCGTTGGGATCGCTCATCTCGTGCAGGCGGTGCAGGGCGCGGCCGATGCGCCGCAGCCGCCGATGCCCCGGGGCCTGGCCGCGCATCGAACGGACCATCTGCCCCAGACGATCGGCGGCGGCGTGGGCAATGTAGGTCCCGGCGTTGGGCACCTCGGGCAGAGCGAGCGGGACGTCGCGGGTGTCGATCATGCTGGCCAGGACGGCCTCGACCGACGGCAGCGGCCCCCACGCGCCCTCGGCGCGCTGCATCTGCAGGCCAGCGCGCGCCGCCGCGCGCAGCGTCTCGGCCGCCTCGTCGATGAGCTCCGCCGGCAATGCCGCGGCCTGCTCGCCGAGAGCGGCGCGCAGGTTGCCCGCCTCGGCCGCGCGTCGCAGACGGGCGAAGGTCTCCCGCACCAGCTCGGCGGTGTCCTCCACCAGGGCGTAGGCGGGGCTCAGCTTCGCCTCCACCGGCCGCAGGCGCAGCAGGCGGTCGGCGAAGCCGTGGATGGTGCCGATGAAGGCGGCGTCGAGGTTGGAGAGAGCGTCGCGCAGCCGCCCCGTGCGCTGGTCGGCCGTGCGCGACGCGCGCTCGAGCTCGCGCAGGAGCTGCTCGCGGATGCGGAAACGCAGCTCGCCCGCGGCGCGCCGGGTGAAGGTGAGCGCCGCCAGCCGCTTGATCGAGATCGGTTCCACGCCGGCTCGATGCGGCGCCAGCAGCTCGACGGCGCGATCGATGATGGTCTTGGTCTTCCCCGTCCCCGCGCCCGCGACCACCGCCACGTTGCGCGCGCGCTCGGCGACGATCGCCTCGCGCGCGGCGAGGTCGGCGGGGGAGGGGGAAGGGCGGCTGTTTCTCATTCTTCTTTGGTCAGCCACCCGCGTCCTCGTCCTTCCCCTGTTCTTTCAACCTCACGAACGCCTCCAGCTCCGGCGACAGTGGACCGGCGGCGAGCTTGGCGTTGCTGTGCTCCTGCGCCCCCTCGCCGCAGGCCGGGCGAAAGGGGCAGTAGACGCAGTCGCCGGCCAGCGGCGTGCGCGGAAACGCGCCCGTGGCCAGGAGCCCGCGCGCCACTCCCAGCCACTCGCATGTTTTCTCCCGCAGCGCCTTGAGCTCGGAGTGCTCGAAGCCGCGCTCGGGGTCCTGCGCCGCCGAGGGGTGAACGTAGGCGGCGTGGGCGACGTTCTCCTTCTCGTCGGCTGCCGCCTCGACAGCGAGGGTGTAGAGGCCGATCTGCAGGTCGCGTCCGGGATTGATCGGCTCCTCGTGCAAATCGTGAACGCGGCCGGTCTTGAGGTCACGCACCGAGAAGCCGGCGGGTCGCAGGCGATCGACGCGGTCGATCTGGCCGGAGACGTACAGCGTTCCGCCCGGCACGCTCAGCTCCACCGCGGCCGGATCGCCGAAGCCGAGCTCGGTGGCGACGAACTCGCGGCGCGGCGTGTGCCACTCGATGGCCACGAGCTGCTCGATCTGCTGTAGCAGGCGACGGCGCTCGCGCGCCACCGAGTCCTCGCCGCGCAGCGGGTACTCCGCTCGCCACTCCTCGAACTTCTTCGCGGCGATCTGGCGGGCGCGGGCCTGCCACTGCTCGACCGTCTCCTCGTGTGCGCACAGCGCTGCGCCGTGCTGGCGAAAGAAGGCCTCGGCCACGGCGTGGAACAGCGAGCCGTAGGCGCGCGCGTCGATGGTGTCGGTCGAGGGACGGCCGGAGGGCTCGTCGAGGTGGAGGATGTTCTGCAGCAGGAAGCGATGCGGGCACTCGAGCAGGCGGGAGAGCGCCGAGGCCGAGATCGGGCGGTCGGCCACGAGGCCGGGCGCCCGGACCGCCGGCCACGTTGTAGCCACCCAGCCGTCGATGGGCGCGAACGCATCGGCTTCGGCCGCCGCCGTCACCTGACGGACGCGATCGAGCCGGGTGGCGTCGTCGGCGCACCAGCTCGTCGGGACGTGCAGGCCGTCGCCCTCGGGGGTTGGCGCGCGTGACAGTACGGTGCGCGGATGCAACGAGCGTCCGGCGTGCGCGGCCCGCGCGGCCCGCCCGGGGCCATAGTAAGTCGAGCGCAGCCGCGCGGCCGTCGGCACGTCGCCTTCCTCGGCTCTCTCCCGCCGGCCGAGCGCCGCGGCCACTTCCAGCATCAAGCCCGAGACCTCGCGCTCGCTGCGGTCGACCCACTGGCGCGACGCCGACAGCGCCAGGCGCTCGGCGGTGCCGCTGACGATGCGGAAGAAGGCGTGCAGGTCGTCCAGGACCAGGTCCTCCAGCCGCGGGATGATGATCTCGGGACGGCGCGAGCGCAACTGGTCCTCGATCTGCACGCGTGCCTCGTTGGGGATGATCGGGTCGTCGTGCGGCGTGCGCGGCAGCACGCCCTCGGCGAGACCGAGGACCCGAACGGCGCGGAAGGGCAGGCCGGCGGCCCGCTCCGGCGTGCCGACGTACACCCGCGGCTCGCCGAAGCGCCCGTGCGCCACTCGCGCCCGCCCCAGTACCTCGACCAGATAGGTCATGGCGTCGAAGCCGGCGACCGTCTCGCCGACCTCGTCGTCCAGCACCGTGGCGAGACGGTCGTCGACCAGCTCGAGCCAGTTCACCGGATCGGGAGGGATGCGCAGATGGGCGCGGGCGAACTCGCGAATGGCCCGCCACAGCCGGCGCAACGACTCGCCCCGCAGAACGGCCGCGGCGATCTCCTGCAGTGCGGCGATGGCCGGCAGCCGCGGCTCGACCTGCCGCAGCCAGTGTTCGATGTCGTGCCGTGTGTAGAGATGCCTCCGCTTCTCGGGCTCGTCGCCATCGCTCTCCGGCAGCTCGCCGAGCAGGCGCCGCAGCGTGTCGCGTCGCTGCTGTAACCGCGGCAGCCACTCGAGCGCGCCACCGCGATCGCCGGGTGTGCCGCCGACGATGCCGGCGCCGTAGACGATCTCGGCGGCGCGCGATGGGCTCAAGGACAGCCGCGGATCGTCCTCGTCGGTTTTCAGCGCCGACAGGATGGCGATCGTCGCTTCGGCTTCGAGGCCGCTGGCCAGCGCGGCGAGCAGCGCGCCGAAGCGGAGACCGGCGGGCGAATCGGCCAGCGGCAGACCGCCGGCCACGTAGGCGGGAACCGATGCGGCGTCGGCGGCGACCGTGCGCGAGAGACGGTCGAGCAGCAGGCGCGCGTGCGGGTCGAGGGCCGGAACCACCAGCGCGATCTGCTCCAGCGGGATGCCGGCGGCAATCTGCTCGTCGACCCACAGGGCGGCGGCGTCGACCTCGTCCTCGATGCTGGGATACTCCTCGACGTCGACGCTGCCGTCCGGACCCGCCGAGCGCGGCCGCGTCGGATCCGCCACTTCCTCGGACGCCGCGAACAGATAGCGACGCACCAGCTCCAGCTCGGCGACGTTGGCGGAGCGATTGGAAAGGGGGAGGGCGAGCTGCCCGCGCGGCGCGTCGGTGCCGTCGTTCGCGCGACGCCGTCGCGGCGGCGACAGCCGCGCGCGCCAGCGCTGGGTGCCGGCGCGCAACGGCCGCGCCTCGAGCAGCAGAAGCGAGCACTCGGGCAGGGCCGAGAGCAACTGCAGCAGCACGGCCGCGGGAGACGCGGTGAGAAAGGCCGCCACCGGCCCGAAGGTGTTCCCGGCTTCCGGCGAGCGCCGCAGTACCGCCGCCGCTTCGGCCCGGAGCTGGGCCGCGGTGCGCCGGTTGCCCTGCTCGATGTCGACCAGGGTCCACGCCACGGCGACGTCGTGCAGGCGGTGGGCGGAGATGGCATCGGTCGGTGCCAGCTCGGCCGCCGCCGCCAGCGCCGCCGCGGCATCGAGGCCGCTCTCTTCGAGATCGCCGATCACCCGCGCGAAGGCGTCGGCGTAACCGCGGCCGGAGCGGAGCTGATCGGCGTTGAAGTACTGCAACCGCTCGCGCAGCATGCCGCCGGCGAAGCATTCGTGAATGCGCAGGCGCCGCACCTCTTCCCAGCCCGGGCGCCGTGGCTCCCCGGCGCGGGTGAGGGCGTCGCGGGCGAAGACGGCGGCATCGACGAAGCGCACGCCGGCCAGCCGGCCGACGGCGTCTCGCTCCACCGCGGCGGCTCGCCGCAAGGCGTGCGCCTGCGCCGGCGAGCACAGCACGGTGGCCTGCCGCGTCAGCGGCTCGCCCGCCGCCGGCAGCCAGTCGATCAGCCAGACGAAGGCTGTAGCGACGCTGTCCACCGGGATGAAACGAAGCTGGGGCACGGCCTCTGCTCATAGCACTCGCCCGGTGCCGGTGACAGAACTTAGGATCAGGAGGTCTCTACAACGGATTAAACGGATTAAACGGATTTCAGGAAGAAGAGAGCCGACCAAGTGCGATCGGGATGGGTTGCCCGGATATGCGCGTGCTGCCGAAGAAGGGTTCTTGATCTTTCCAATTCCTAATCCGTTTAATCCGTTCAATCCGTTGTAGAGCTTCTCTTCGCCCCCGCCCCGATTTGAACCGCCGCCCCCAACCCGGCACACTCGCTCGTGTGAAACAGCTCGCCGTCTTGCTCCTGCTGTTCTTCGCCGCGGCCGGGTGCCGCCAGCGGCTGGGGCCGGAGGTCGATTCGGCTCGGTTGCTCGACATCCAGCACCGGATCGCCGCGCTGCGCGGCTTGCCGTTCGCGCCGGCGGCGCGCGTCGAGGTGCTCGACGCGGCGGCGATGAGCGCGACGGTGACGCGGCTGCGGGAGAGCGAGGACAGCCTACGCATCCTGCGCGTGTGGTCGCAGATCGATGCCGCTTTCGGCGACCCGTGGACCAAGACGCCGGCGCAGGCCGCGCGCGAGTTGCCGACGAACAACTCCTACGGCGTCTACAGCCCGAGCGACGATACGCTGTTCTTGTCGCGCGATCGCCTCGGCCCGCTGGAGGAGGGGCTCGCGATCCATCGCCGCGAGCTGATCGAGATCGTGCTGACGCACGAGCTGGCACACGCCTGGCAGCACCGGCATTTCCCCGCGCTCTTCGAGCCGACGGGCGACGTCGACTGCTTCGCCACCCGGCACGCGCTGCTGGAAGGAGATGCCGAGGTCACCACGCTCGCGCTCACCGAAGGGGGAACGGACGACGCTGCCCTGGAGAGATACCTGCGCTTCCGCCACGCCATGGCGGTGGCGGCGGGGCAGCACCCCGACAGCAACCGCGACTGGCAGCTCCGCTACGAGAAGGCGCTGCGCTTTCTCGTCGGCGTCGTTCGCCGCGACGGCTGGAAGGGGCTCAACGCCCTGCTGCTCGAGCCGCCGACGGAGACGGCCGCCGTCCTCGCGCCGGAGACGGCTTCCTGCGCCGCCGCCGTGCCCGTCGACTCGTTCGCCTGCCCCGCCGGCTGGCGGCTCGTCGCCGACACTGCCGTGGGCTCTTTCGGCATGCCCCCCCTGCTGGGGATCAAGCCGGCGCCCCTGGCGATGAGCGGCTGGTGCGGCGATCGCTTGCAGGTCTGCGTCCGCGACGGCTCGGCGGACACGGCCTGGCGCTGGGCCAGCCGCTGGCGCACGAGCGACGACGCGGCGCGGTTCGCCGCGGCCGTGCGCGACCACCTCCGGCGCCGGCACCCGGAGCTGGCCGGCGAGGGCGGATCGCTGCGGCCCGCGCCGGCCTGCTGGGTCGTACAGCAGGGCGCCGACGTCATCGCCGCCGACACCAACGTGCCGGGCGTGGTCATCGCGCCGCCGGCGATCGACCGCGATCAGATCCAGTCGAACAGCATGGCCGCGCCGATGGCGATGAAGGCCAGCGCCCCCGCCTTGCGCAGATAGGCCAGCGGCAGCACCTCGGCGAACGCCGCGCCGACGACGACGCCGACCAGGGTCACGCTGACGAGTGCGGCGCTGGCGCCGAGAAAGACCCCCAGCGGCCGGTTCGACGATGCCGTCAGCGTGATTGCCGCGAGCTGGGTCTTGTCTCCCAGCTCGGCGAGAAAGATGGCGCCGAAAGCCGACGCGATGATCTTCCAGTCCATGTGCTTGTCTCCTCCGTTGCCCAGAGCGCGCGAAAACAGAAGACGAGAACCTACCACAGAGGCACCGAGGACACAGAGGAGTGGAAGGACTCCGCAGCGGATAGGGAAAGAGAATGAGAAACAGGAAACCGGAAACAGGGAACGGGAAACCGGCAATTGGGTATTGGCTACCCGTGAGAGCGCGTCTCAACCCGCGCCGGTGTCGGCGGTGAGCACGAGGCCGGGCGGGGTGGCGGCGGGCGAGAGGAAGTCGTCGA
>CAZYMF010000132.1:0-13460 GCA_964648215.1 uncultured Binatia bacterium (SeqCode)
GCGCTCGAGGGTATTTGCCGCAGGCAGCGGCGAGTGGCTGACGCGTCTGTCCCCAAAAGGTCTGGGCAACATGACGCTGCCGTTCGATCTGGCCGAGGCAAAGATCGAGAACGGTGAAGGCGGCCACCTGTGCGCGCTCCCTCCCACCGTCGCGGCCCTCTGTGCTACGACGAGATCCGCTCAGTGAAGGGAGGGTTCTCATGGCGGTGATCTATCACGACGAGGATGCCAGCCTCGACGCGATCCGTGGCGAGACGGTCGCCATCCTCGGCTACGGCAACCAGGGCAGCGCGCAGGCCCGCAACCTGCGCGACTCGGGGCTCGACGTCATCGTCGGCAACATCGACGATCCCTATCGCGCCGCGGCCGTGCAGGACGGGTTCGAGGTGGCGCCGATCGCCGCGGCCAGCCGGCGGGCGAATCTGGTCTTCCTGCTCGTGCCCGACGAGATCATGCCCGAGATCTACCAGCGCGACATAGCGCCGTATCTGCGCCCCGGCCAGTTGCTCGACTTCGCCCACGGCTACAACATCGCCTTCGACCTCATCGTGCCGCCGGCGTTCGTCGACGTGGTGATGATCGCGCCGCGCATGATCGGCAGCGGCGTGCGCGATTCTTACCTTTCGGGCGAAGGGTTCCCGAGCTTCGTCGGCGTGCATCAGGACGCCAGCGGCAAGGCGCGGCAACGCCTGCTGGGGCTGGCGAAAGCCGTGGGCTCGACGCGCGCAGGTTGCCTGGAGATGACCTTGCGTGACGAGGCGACCCTCGACCTCTTCACCGAGCAGGCCTTCGGGCCGGCGTTCGGGCGCGTGATGATGACCGCGATCGACACGCTGGTCGACGCCGGCTATCCGCCCGAGGCGGTGCTGATGGAGCTCTACCTGTCGGGCGAGCTGGCGTACACCTTCTTGAAGATCCGCGAGCTCGGCATGCTCAAGCAGCACGAGCTGCACTCCCACACCAGCCAGTACGGCACCATCACCCGCAGCGCGCGCTACGCCGACCTCGATCCGCCGCTACGCGAGAGGATGCGCGCCTCGCTCGAGGAGATTCGCTCCGGCGCTTTTGCCAAGGAATGGTCGAGCGACCGCGGCGACAAGCTCGAGCTGCTCAAGCAGGCGCGTGCCATGCAGGCCGGCTTGCCGCTGACCAAATGGGAAGACGACGCCCGCCGCGCCTTCCGCATCGGCGACGCCGTCGCGCGCAAGTGATCGGGGAAGGGGAGCCCCTCGAGGCCGCACGCGTACGGCTTCCCGTCGCCATCGCGCTAGCGCGAGCGCGTCACGCCCCGTTTGGGGCAGTACGCTTCGACCGGGCAGCGGGTGCACAGCGGCGAGGTCGGTTTGCAGAGCGTCTGGCCGAAGGCCACCAGCAGGTCGTTGTACTCGAGCCAGTACTCCCCGGGCAGCTTGCGGCGCAGCGCCATCTCGGTCTCGTGCGGGTTTTTCGTGCGCACGTAGCCCCAGCGGTTGGAGATGCGGTGGACGTGCGTGTCGACGCAGATGCCGGGCTTGGCAAAGCCCTGCGTCAGAACCAGGTTGGCGGTCTTGCGGCCGACGCCGTTGAAGGTGAGCAGGGTGTCGAGGTCGTCGGGCACCTGGCCGCCGAGCTCGTCGACCAGCCGCCGGCACAGCGCCAGGATCGTCTTCGCCTTGGTGCGGTAGAAGCCGACGGGAAAGATCGCCTTCTCGATCTGCCGTGCCTTCAACTTCAGCATCGCCTGCGGCGTGTCGGCGAGGGCGAAGAGCCGCCGTGAGGCCGGGCCCGTGGTCTCGTCCTTCGTCCGCAGGCTGAGCAGGCACGACACCAGCACCTTGAACGGATCGCGGCTCTCCATCGCCATCAACGTCACCACCGGCGCGTTCCACGTCTCGTACTCGCGGCGCAGGACGGCGAGAACGGCGTGGATGTCGAAGCGCTTGCGCCTCTTCGTGCCGCGGGTCGCACCCGCCGGCGCCGTCGTACCCCCGGGGGTCATTGCCGAGCTGCCCTACCAGCCTCGGCCAGCGAACGCCAGGGAGCCGAGAGCTCGGCATTCCGCTTGACGCTCGGGAGGGCCTCACTTAGAGTGAGCATGAATTTTCATTCAGGAGCGGCCATGGCAGTTCGGTTCCCGTCGACCGAGTTTTTCCAAGCACTGCAAGCGCAGATGAACGCCGAGCGCGACCGTTTTCGCCAGCTCGGCTACTTCGACACCGACATCGGCATCCGCGTCCACGGCGACGGGCTGCCCGGCGGGGGCTGGGAAGGCGTGCTGCGCTTCGAGGTGTTCGAGTGCGTCGGCGCGCAGCAGGCCGACCTCGCCCGCGAGAAGGTCGACTTCACGCTCGACGGCGACCTCGCCGTGTGGGTGGAGATGCTGCGCAACATCAAGGAGCACGGCGCCGCCGACACCGCGCACAGCATCAACACGCTGACCCACTTCGGCGAGGGCCTGCGCTGCCTCTACGACGACCCCGACGGCCACGACAAGCTCTACCGCTTCGCCGAGAGCGTGCAGGAGTTCTTCGATCTGGCGGCGAAGCTCGACATCGAGTTTCCGGCGTCGAGCACCGCCGCGTCCGCCCCGGCGTAACGCGAGGAAAGGATTGCGATGAGCTATCTCAGCACGATCGACTTCTTCGAGGACAAGAGCTTCGTCGACAAGTACCGCTACACCATGCGCACCGGCGAGCTGGACCTGTCGTGGATGAAGGCGGCCACCGAGCCGGCGGCGTGCGAGCCGCAGAACCCGCGGCGCGGGCTCACCTTCCGCGACCTCGACAGCGGCAGCTACGGCTTCAGCGAGATGCCCGAGCTGATCCGCAAGAACCGCAGCTTCGCGCCGCGCGGCGCCGAGATCCCCGACGGCGTCCCCGACCTGCAGGCCGAGGTCAACCGCAAGAGCGAGGTGTGGGCCTACAACGTCGAGGGCTACTACGAAGAGGCGATGAGCCGGCAGTGGAACGCCACCACCGACATCCCGTGGCGGGAGCTGAGCAAGTACGAGCTGCCCGAGGAGATCGGCAAGGCCTACGCGCAGCTGCTCACCTTCCTCACCGAGGTCGAGATGATCGCCACCGACGTGCCGGCCAAGTGGCTGGGTCGTCTCAACGCCGACTTCTTCGAGGTCAAGAACTTCATCGCCACCCAGGCGATGGACGAGGCGCGCCACGCCGAGGTCTTCCGCAAGCGCGCCCTCAGCACCGGCTGGGGCCTGATGCGGGCGAGCGTGCAGAACGAGCACAACCTCAAGTTCCTGCGCGACGCCGACAGCTTCGCCGAGGCCTCCCTCACCCTGCACCTGCAGGCCGAGGGTATGGTGCTGACCATGTTCCGCTTCAGCGAGTACATCTCGCCCACCGACGTCGACAAGAAGCTCTTCCGCCTGGTGATGCAGGACGAGGCGCGCCACGTCGGCTACGGCATGCAGCACCTGAAGTGGGTGCTCGACCACTTTCCCGAGAAGCGCGAGATCGTCCACCGCCACCTCGACGAGGCGGAGAACTTCGTCTTCGGCGGCGGCTACGCCACCGAGGTGCTCGAGCCGTTCATCATTCTCTCCGGCAAGGGCATGAAGAAAGAGAACATCGAGCAGGGCCTCAAGATCACCGCCCAGTTCAACCTGAAGCAGATCGAGGAGTACTTCGAGCGCCTCGACAAGTGCGGCATGCCCGAGCGCCGCGAGCGCAGCAAGCTCGCCCTCGCCATGGAAATGACCCGCGCCGCCATCAACGCCCAGTGAGATCCCCCAACCGCCAACAACCTAACAACCAACAACCTATCTTCTCATGGCCTACTTCGCCGAAAAAGACTTCTTCGAAGACCCCGAGCTGATCGAGCTGACCCAGAAGATCTTCTCGGGCGAGCTGCAGCTCCGCTGGTACAACAGCCCGACCGAGAAGCTGCGCTGCCAGCCGCACGACCCGGCGCGCGGCTTCACCTACGAGGACTGCAACGTCGGCTCCTACGGCTACAGCGGCCTGCCCGAGTTCGTCCGGCGCAACTACAGCATGGCGGCGCGCGGCTCGGAGATCGTCCCCGGCCTGCCCGACCTCGGCTACACCATCAACCGCAAGAGCGACGTGTGGTCCGACAACGTCGCCGCTCTCTACGAGGAGTCGAAGGCGCGCCGCTGGGTGCCGGCCACGGACATCGCCTGGGGCGAGCTGAAGAGCACGCCCCTGAGCGAGGAGATCGGCCTGGCGATGAGCCAGCTCTGCACCGTGCTGGAGGAGATTGCCCTGGTCGTCATGGAGGCGCCGTCGCGCTGGGTCTTCGGCATCAACCAGGAGTTCCTCGAGCTGAAGAGCTACCTGTGCGCCCAGATGATCGATCAGGCGCGGCACGTCGAGGTGTTCCGCAAGCGCGCCCTCGCCGGCGGCAAGGGCCTCAAGCGGGCCAGCGTCACGGCCGAGCAGGCGCTCAAGGAGATCCTCTTCGCCGAGACCTACCCCGAGGCCTCGCTCGCCGGCAACGTGCTGCTCAACAGCCTGGTGCTCGCCGTCTTCCGCCACGTCGCCGCGGTGGCGCCGACGCCGGTGGACGCCCGCCTCTTCCGCCTGGCGATGCAGGATACCGCGCGCGAGATTGCCTACGGCGTCGGCCAGGTGCGCTACCACCTGCAGCAGCAGCCACATCGCGCCGGCTTCCTGCAGGACTACCTCGACCGCACCGAGCACACCTTCGCCGGCATCGCCGCCAGCCCCGAGCTGATGGAGCCGCTCATCATTCTCACGGGCGGCGGCACCTCGCGCGAGGCGGTGCAGCACGGCAGCACGCGCGTGCGCAAGCTCTATCAGCTTGCCGCCGACGAGTATCTCGAACGCCTCGCCGCCGTCGGTCTCCCGCGCCGCGACCGCAGCCGACTGAGGGGGTTCTTCGACTGAGTCAGTGAATCAGTGAGTCACTGAATCATTGGTTCCGGAAAATGAAGCAGTGATTCACTGACTCACTGATTCAGTAGTCCTACGTTCTTGCCATCGCTCCGTCGCGCGGGCACATTGATCGCGCCATGACTCCGCTGCGCGTAGGCCTCATCGGCGTCGGCAAGCACGGGCAGCGCTACGCCCGCCACATCCGCGACGATCTGCAGGGAGAGGTTCAGCTGGTCGCCTTGGCGCGCCGTGATGTCGCCAAGGCCGAGGCGCTGGCCGAGGAGTTCCACTGCCGCGCCTACGCCGACTACCGCGAGCTGATCGTTGCCGCGGACGTCGAGGCGGTCATCGTGGTGGTGCCGCCGACGCTGCACGGCGACGTTCTCGCGGCGGCGGCCGCGGCGGGCAGGCCCGTCCTGCTGGAAAAACCGGCCGCGACCTCGTTGGTGGCCGGCCGCGAGCTGCTCGCCGCCGTGCGCAAAGCCGGCGTGCCGGTGATGGTGGCGCAGACGCTGCGCTACAACGCGGTGGTCCGGGCGCTCCGCGACGCCTTGCCGACGATCGGACCGCTGCACTCGGTGCGCCTCGGCCAGCGCTTCGAGCCGTCCGCCCTCGCCTGGCTCGACGATCCCGCGGTGGCCGGCGGCGGCATGACCCTGCACACCGGCATCCACATGTTCGACCTGCTGCGCCATCTGACCGGCCTCGAGGCGGACAGAGTCTCCTGCGAGATGAGCTCGGTGGCGACGCGGCGCACCGAGGACAACTTCAGCGCCACCATCCGCATGCAGGGGGACGGCGTTCTCGCCTCGGTGGTTGGCTCGCGCGCGACGCGCAGCCGCACCGGGGCCGTCGAGCTGGCGGGCGAGCGCGGCCAGTTGATCGGCGACCACGTTCTGCGCACCGCCTGCCGCGTCGAAGGAACCACGATGACGCCGCTGCCCCTGCCGCCGGCCACGATGACGGTGCTCGAGGTGGTACGCGACTTCGCCGCCGCGCTGCGCCACGGGCAGCCGATGCCGGTGGCGCTGGAAGACGGTTTGCGGAACGTCGCCCTCGCCGACGCCTGCTACCGGGCGGCGGCGGAGAAGCGAGCGGTGGCGGTGGAGAGTATCTGAGCGACCGGGCGCCTGAGCGACCAGGAGCGCGATCTCACGAAATCTGCTTCGTATACGTCTGCATGTCGAAGTAGTCGCGCCAGGCGGCGATCTTGCCGTTGCGGATCTCGAACACGCCGGCCACCGGCAGGGCGATCTCCTTGCCGGCGACCACGAAGCGATCGACGCGCTCGTTGAGGACGACGTTGCCGGTCGAGGCCATGTACCGCACCTCGAACTCGGCCTTCTCGGCCGGCCCCAGGAACATCTCGAAGACGCTGCGAATGGCGTCGAGGCCGGTCACCGGCTCCACCGGGACGTTGTGGTAGACGGCGTCCGGCGTGAAGAAGCCGAGCAGCTCCTCTATGTTCCGCCGGGCAAAGGCGGTGCAGAAGTCGCGGACGATGGCTTCGTTCTCGGCACTCATGGCTTGGGTTGCTCCTCTTTGGGCTCGTTGGGCGGCGGCGGGTTCGCCGCCCGCGCGACGGCCTCCTCCGGCGTCAGGCCCGTGTCGACGCAGGCGCGGCACAGCGGTACGCTGCGCAGCACACCGTCGACACGCACCGGGAAGCCGGTGATCTGCGGCTGATTGGAATCGCGCTGCGTCGGATACTCCTTGCCACAACCGACACAGGTCACGCTCAGAGTCTTGTTGTCCGCGGCACCCATCTAACCCTCTTCGAAAGGAAGGAGAATCTCACCATGGCAGGCACAGAGTTCACCGAGGAGGTCACAGAACATTTTTCTGTCGCGACGAAAACGGTATTCCGCTGAGCTTTCCGACGGGCCATGATCCCAGCGATTCTCCATGGCCAGTCTCTGTGTCCTCCGTGCCTCTGTGGTTGAGCATCTTTTCATTTCCTGCCAACGCCCAGCTCGAGAGAATCAGCCGGGCTGGCGCCCCAGTTTCGTTGCCGCCGTCGCGATCAGGTCCTCGGGCGCCTCGATCTCCATCTGCAACAACCCTTGCGCCAGCGTCTTGCCCTGGTGGTCGACGCGTAGCGACAGCGTGCCGCCGCCGCCGAGGGCGTTGTGCAGGACGAAGTTGAGCGCGCGCAGGTTGGGCAGCTCGTAGCGGACCACGTCGCCCTGCACCAGATCGGCGTAGAACTCCTTGACCCGGTCGGCCGTCAGGTGCTCGCGCAGGAACGCATAGGCGGCCTCCGAGCGGGCGGCCACTCCGATGTTGGCGTGATCGCCCTTGTCGCCCGAGCGAGCGTAGGCGAGCGCGAGCAGCGGCACGCGCTTGCGGGCGCCGGCGGCGCGGCTTGCCGGCGGCGCCACCGTCGGTCCGCCTTGCGGCGCCGCCGTGCCGGCGCCGGCGAGCGCCATCGGCACCTCGCAGTGCTCGCGGCGGTCGCCGTCGATGATGTCGACCTGCGCGTCGACCAGATCGCGCGGCACCAGCGCGGGCCAGAAGCCGAGGGCCTCCTGGACGTCGGGCCGGCCGCCGAAGATGCCGAAGCCCGCCGGCGCCTGCAGGCCGAAGCCGAGGAAGCTGGTAGCGAACCGCTTGAGCTTGGCGGCGTCGGGGTCGCGCACACCGACGCGCAGCACCACCTCGTTGGGCTCGACCTCGGGCGCCGCCGCGCCCCAGCAGCCGCGGTAGCCGACGAAGTCGACGCGACGCTCGGCGAAGTCCTTCCCCAGGCGGTGAAAGATCATCTCGGTCATCCGCTCCGCCTTGGCCACCACGTGCGGGCCGGGCAGCAACGCCGTGCCGATCGCCCGGAAGCCGTCGCTGTAGACCACGGAGGCCTTCAAGGTGCTCGGCGGCGGCGTGCCGCGCACGTCGCGGACGCGGACGCGATCGGTGCCCTTCTGCTCGAGCTGCACCGAGGTGAAATCGACCGTGACGTCCGGGGTCAGATACGCCCGCGGATCGCCGATCTCGTAGAGCAGCTGCTCGGTGATCGTGGCGCAGGTGACGGCGCCGCCGGTTCCCGGGTGCTTGGTGACGACGAACGAGCCGTCGGCATCCGCTTCGACGATCGGGTAGCCCATGTCCAACATCGACGGCAGGGAGGCCCAGTCGGTGAAGTTGCCGCCCGTGGCCTGGGCGCCGCACTCGAGAATGTGGCCGGCGACGACGCCGGCGGCGAGTCGGTTCCAGTCCTCCCACGACCAGTCGAACTCGTGCACCAGCGGCGCCAGGATCAGCGCGGCGTCGGTGGTGCGGCCGGTGACGATGATGCGCGCGCCGCGGCGCAAGGCCTCGACCACCGGCTTGGCGCCGAGGTAGACGTTGGCGGCGGCCACCTTGCCGCGAATCTCGGCGTAGGAGCGCGTGCCGTCCATGTGGTCGAGACGAACCCCGCGCGCCTCGAAGTCCTCCAGCCGCGACAGGACGTCGTCGCCGCCGACCACACCGATGGGCAGATTCACGCCGGCCTGGCGGCAGACCTCGGCGACGGCCTCGGCGCAGCCGTGCGGGTTGATGCCGCCGGCGTTGACGATGACCGTGATGCCGCTCTCGCCGATGGCGCGCAGCGCCGGCCTCAGCTGCTGGATGAAGTCGTAGGCGAAGCCCGCCTTGGGGTTGCGGGCGCGCTGGCGATGGAGAATCACCATCGTGATCTCGGCGAGGAAGTCGGAGGTCACGTAGTCGATCGGTCCACCCGTCACCTGGCGATACAGCGCCTCGGGATCGTCGCCCCAGTAGCCCCCGGCATTGGCGATGCGCACCACCGATTTCATACGATCCGCTCCCGGCGAAGAAGATTCGCTTTGGATCCCCTACGACGCGCCGCGCGGCGGCATACGGTCCGGCTCCTTGCCGGTCCGGGCGCGCACCAACTCTTCGACCAGGGCGCGGTAGCGGTCCACGTCGGCCGCACTCTCGCACGGAGCGTCACGCAGCCGTGCCCGCTCCTCCAGAGCGAGCGCCTGCCACTGTTCGAGATGGAGCTTGATGCCGACGAGGTCGAGCTTGTCGCGAATGGCGCGCGACATCAGCTTCAAGGCCTCCTCCAGCTGTCGTTGCTTGACCGGGTCCAAAGCGGGCGTTCCCCTGCCCCGATCTTCTGGCGCTCCGCACCGGCCGTGTCAAACGCCCGCTCGAAGCTCGAAACTTTCAGCTTGAAGCCGGGTCCCATCCCTCACGGCGCCGCGGCGACCTCGGCGCTGCTGCCGTCGGCGAGGTGGATCCGCCGCAGCGTGCGCGCCTCGGGAATCACCAGGGGTGTTTGCGTGCCGCCGAAGACGGCGAGCAACGCCTCCGGGTTCTCCCAGGCCACGCTCCAGGCATCGCCGCTGTCGGTCGCCAGGGCTCGGGCCTGGCCGCTCTGCGGATCGAGGACGTACACCTGGTGGGACAGGAGCGGCTCGGTCAGCGACGGCGCCGCAACCAGCGCCAGCCGCTTGCCGTCGGGGCTGAGTTTGAGATCGCGGATGTCGGCGGCCTCCTTCACCAGCACCCGAACCGGGGCGTCGTCGAGAGGGATCTCCCACAGCTGCCAATCCCAGTCGCCGCCGACGACGGCGTAGAGGCGCGAGTCGTCGGGCGCCCACACCGCGCGGAAACGGTCGCGATCCCAGGTCAGCAACGAACGATCCTCACCGCCGTTCTCGTCACACACACGGAGATCGAGCTCGTTTGCGCGCGCGGCGACGTACGCCACCCAGTGACCCGACGGTGACGGTAGCGGCGACTCGATGCTGTGGCCGTGCTGGCGCAACAACACCCGCGATCCCCGCGGATCGAAGCGGAGAAGCGCGTTGCCGCGGGCGGCGAAAATCTGGCCTTTGCCGCCGAAGGCCGGGTGAACACCGTAGCCGATCGTCGAGCGGCCGCCGTCGACGGCGTTGAAGGAGACAATGGCGGGCGGGGCGTCCAGCACCGACGGATCACACAGGCGAAGAAAGCGGCAGAGCGCGTTGTCGCTCGGGGCCTCGGAGACGCTGGCCAGCACCCGGGCCCCGTCGGCCGACCAGGCCGGCGGCTCGGTCAACCCGCGCTCGAGCTCCCAGATGTGCACCGGCTGCCCCGCCGCGGTGCGGTAGGCCAGCGTCGTCGGCGCCCACGGGTACGGCTCGCCGCTGGTGACCAGGCGATCGCCGCGCACGTTGACGGTGACGAAGCGGGGTTGCGGCCGACGTGGCTCGCGATTGTTGAAACGCAGCATGTCGGCCCATGACAGCTGCGGATCGAGGTAGCCGACCGGTGCGCCGCCCGGCAGCGCCACCGTCTCGCCCACGCGCGCACGGCGCCGCTCCGGCGCGGCGCCGCCGTCGAGCAGCCACAGGGGGACGAGACCGGGCAGCGCCGCGGCGCCGCGGTTGTGGACCTCCACCTGCCCCGGGCCGCTGGGGTCCAGCGTCAGGTCGGCGAGCCGGCGCGAGTCGATCCAGTCGTGGAAGAAGCCGGTGAGATCCCGGCCGCTGTCCTTGCTCACCTCGGCTTCCAGGTCACCGGCCGTGACCTGGGTGTAGCGATGCTCCTCGACGAACTGGCGCAACGCCTGCTGCAGCACGTCGTCGCCGACGATCGTGCGCAGCATCATGGCCACGTAGGCGCCCTTGTTGTAGATCGTCTCGCGCGCACTGGCGCCGCCGACGGCGTTGTCGAGCACCGACATGTCGGCGATCGCCTGCTGGCGGGCGGGATCGAAGAACTCTTCCTGCAGCCGCCGCGTCAGCGCGTCGCGCCCCCAGCGCTCCTCGGTGGCGAGCAGGCTGGAGAACTCGGCGAGACCCTCGACGATCCACTCGCCGCCGGTGCCGGGGTCGAGCCACCTTTCAGCCACGGTGGCCCCCCACCAGTTGTGCGCGATCTCGTGGGCCACGGCGGCGAAGCCGTAGTCGCCGCGGCGGAAGTAGCGAGTCGACAGGCCCATCGTCCCGCCCCCGTCGTTGAAGGCGCGGCGCAGGCGGCGGTTGACGAAGGCGGTGAGCCGGGGGAAGCGGGAGTCGCCGAAGCGCTGCATCAGCATGCGATTGGCGTCGGCCATGTCGTGCAGGACCCGATCGCCGTCGAGATCGACGTCGTCGGCGAGGTAGAGCTGCAACGGCAGGTTGTCCACCGTGGTCGCGCGGCGGCGGTAGGCCCCGGCCACCAGCGACATGCCGGCCAGCGGGCGATCGCTGCGCCAGTGCACGCGCTGGCGGTCGCCGCGGCGGCTGCGCTCGACCTCGTGGCCGTCGTCGACCAGAGTCATGCTCGCCGGCAGCGACACCGTGACGTCGGCGTTGAAGAAGCTCTGCACGTCGCTCGGGTACCAGAAGTCGTCGACGTTGAGCAGGACGTCGCGCGCATCCATCATGCCCGCGCCCAGGCCGACGCCGCCGAGGCTCGGCCGGCCCTCGTACTCGAGATCGAGCTCCACCGTCTCATTGGCCGCCAGCGGCCGCCCGACGTCGACCACGGTGACCATCCACAGCCGGTAGACGGTGGCCGGGCTGCGGCTGCCGGCGACGCTCGCCCGGCGGATCGCGAGCCCGTCGTTGAGCAGAAAATAGAACCGACGGCGCTGATCCTGCAGGCTGCGGAGCTTGAGGCGCGCATCCGCTTGCAAACGGTGCGTTGCGGGGAACACCGCAGCGCGGATCGCCAGCTCTTCGGTCCGCTGCCCGGCCATCAGTCGGCCGAGCTGCGCGCTCGCGCCGCGCAGCAGGGACACGCTGTGTCCCGAGGCGGTCAGGTGGGCGAGCAGGCCGAGGACGGCGACGGCGAGGAGCAGCACCCAGGCGCCGATGGCGAAGATACGGCGGACGATGCGGTCGACGATCTGCAGGACGCGCATCTAGGTCCAGTTGTCGCGCTTCGGGCCCAGCCCGGTGACCAGCGCCGTGTCGAACGTCGGCATCGTTATCCCCTCGTCGGTCCGGGACGATACGGGGACAGCCGCGGGTCTGTCAACGCGGGCGCGCGCCGGGCGGCGGCCCTTGACGTCGATCCCGCGGTGGGCCAGGATCGCCGGGCCAGACCAACTGCAGGAGGGAACCATGACCCACCGCGTTCCGGTCCGCGCCAAGCGACAGTGGCGCTCCATTTTGGTGATCATTGCGGCGACTCTCGGGGCCTACACCGACGGGGACGCGCAGCCGCTCGGGCCCTGCTTCGGAGACTGTGACGGCAACGGCCAGGTCACCGTGGCCGAGCTGGTCACGGGCGTCGACATTACGCTCGATCTGACCCCTCTGGATCAGTGTCCCGAGTTCGATACCGGCGCCGATCAGCGCGTCACCGTCGACGAGCTGGGCCAGGCCGTGAACGCGGCCATCGAAGGATGCGTGACACCGACGGAGACGGCGACGCCGCTGCTTCCGTCCGCCACGCCGACGGCGACCGAGTCACCGTCACCAACCCCGTCGGCATCGCCCACGGCATCGGCCTCTCCCACACTGACGCCGACGCCGATGTCGCCGACGCCGAGCGCGACGAGCGGCAGCACGCCGGGAGACGTGGCGAAATCGGTGGCCGGCCACGCCTCGGTGGCCGCCAATGCCATGGGGGCGATCCCGTCGGTCATCACCTCGATCGTCAGCGGCTTCCAGTTCGGCGGCGGCGCCTCGGCCAGCCTCGACACCGAAGGCCTGCAGGCCTTCGCCATGGACGACGGTGGCGCGGCCGGAAGCTGCCCCAACGGCGGAACCGCCGTGCGCAGTTGCACTCCGAGCGGATTCGGCTCGGTGACGATCACCATCACGCTGACCAACTGCGGCGTCGACACGCCCGACGGCTCGGGGACGTTCAGCGGCACGATCACGCTGGCCGGAACCGGGTTCTGTCCCGCGGTCCTCCCGCCCGCCACGCTCACGATCAACCTTCAGGGGACCTTCGAGGACCAGTCCAGCAATCCCACGCTGAACGTCAGCGCCAATCTCACCGGTGCGGCGACCGCCATCCAGCTCGGGGGCTCCTGCTACCTCACCGGCATCACCCTCACGCTCAACGGCAGCCTGAGCGCCGCGGTGCCCGATGACGGCGGCACTACCGTCACCTTCGACAACACGATCGTGAACGCCACCGTCAGCCAGTTCAACGCCGACTGCGTGCCGCTGATCTACACGCTGACCTTCAACGGCGGCGCCACGTTCACCGAAACCTCGAGCGGCGACTCGTTCGACGCAACCTTCGATGACTTCATGTTCACGCAGGACGCGACGTCGTCTCCCACCGAGGTGCAGCTCAGCGGCGGCATGAGCTCGACCTGCTTCGGCGGCGCGGTGACGATCGCCACCGTCGAGCCGCTGCTGTCGCAGTATGGTACCCCCTGCTTCACCGGCGGCGTCCTTGAGGTGACCTCAGAGAGCGGAACGGAGCGGGTAATCTACTCGGCCGGCGGCGGCGTCGGCATTGATGCCAACCTCGACGGCACGCCCGAGCAGACCTATGCGTCGTGCCTGGCCCCGGAGCTGTTGACTTGCTCGCCCTGAGAACTCGGCCCAGCGCCTCGCTGGCGCGTTGGGCCAATGAACCCCCTCCTTTTCCAAGGGGGGGCTAGGAGGAGATTGCTGACGCGCGGTTCCAAAACCCCTCCCTGACTCCTCCTTGGTAGGGAGGGGA
>CAZYMF010000133.1:0-13307 GCA_964648215.1 uncultured Binatia bacterium (SeqCode)
GCGCGGCGGTGGCGGAAGAAATGAAGCGAAAAGCGAAAAGCTCAAAGCGAAAAGCCTAAAGCGAGTCCCAGATTCCGAGCTTTCCACTTCGAGCTTTTCGCTTTCAGCTTTGCGGGCAAGCCGCCCGGCATTGCTTGGCGGTGTCGTGGCAGGCGCGTGCCTGCGTCTGATTCGTGCGGCGGCAGTCGGTGGCGCACTGGCGCGCCTCGCGCAGCGCCGGGCAACTCTCCAGGGTCGCGTTGGCCGGACACTCGGCGCGCTTGGCGCGGCAGGTCTGGCCGCAGGCGCGCGCTTGCGCGGTCGTGGCCCGCTTGCAGGCGGTCAACTGTTGCCGGCACTGCTTGATGCATTCGTTCGCCGCCGACGCCGGCGGGGTCGCCATGACGCCCACTCCCATGGCTACCACGCAAGCGATGGCCAACGTGCTCAGAATCCTCATCCGCGACGCCTCCTGGATCCGGAGTTTGTAGCAGCAAAGCGGGGGCAGGGTAAGGCGGTCGCCGCCGGCGGTGCCGGGGCCACGCGGCGTCCGCAAGGTAACGGTGTCCCCCGGACAGCGTCAAAAAACTCATCACGGAAGGTGCGGACGATCCATACCCCGGTCTGGATTGGTAACTGGTATGCCTCTTGCGTGTTGCCATGCATGGATAGACGGCAGAAAGGGCAATATGCCTGAGCGTCCACACGTGGCCCCGGTGCCTTCGTTCCAGCTGTGTCTCGACGACGAGCAGCTGTGTCGCCGTGGCCCGATTCCGCTCACGATCTCCTCTCTGTCCGGCTCCGGATTGGCCGTATTGATGCTGAAGAATGAGCCCCCGCTGCTCGACCCGTCGGACCTCATGCGCAGTGGCGAGGGCCGTCCGCTCCGTTTCACCGCGCGGTTCGGCGGGCAGTCGATTGCGCTCACGGCTCAGCTCGTCTGGTCGGAGCTGGGGGAGGGCGGCGATGATGAGCTCGAGCTCATCATTGACGCCGCCGGCGCAACGAATTGGCCCGCGGTCTTCGCGGCGTACCAGGGAGCGGAGTGATGGCGTGGGGGCTTCGCTTAGCACGCTCGAAAGGCACGGCGCCCCAGGAACCTCCCAAGACGGAGCCGCCGAAGACTGAGCCGCCGGCAGAGGCCACCCAGCGTCCACCCGCCCGCCCGCCCGCCGCGCCGGCGCCACGGCCGGCCGGCAGCAACGTCAACACTCTGCGACAGAAGCTGCTCGATCTGTACGGGCAGCGCGTTTCCCGCGACGATTTTGCCCGGCAAGCAGCGGACCTGATCGTCAACGGCATTGGCTGCAGCGCCGCCGCCTTCCTGAGCTACGAGAAGCGCCGCGAGCGCCTCTTCCTCGTCGGCCAGGTCGGTCTCGGCGAAGCCGCCGCCCAGACCCTGAGCGGCGTGGACGGACCGGGCTGGGACATCCCCTTGCGCGGCTTGCAGACCCGGCGCATCAGCGTGATCGAGTCGGCGCATCAGAATCCGTTCGTCCCGCGCCCCCTGGTCGAGCTCAGCCCGCGGCGGCTGACCATCGCCACCTTGCCCTTCTTCCACGGCTACGCCCCCTCGGGCGTGCTGGTCCTGTTCGCCAACAAGCCGCGCGGCTTCACCGACTCGCAGCTGCAGGCGGTGGGGCAGGCGCTGAAGGTGTGTGCCCTCGCCTTTGCCGAGCTGCCGCGCGCGCCGTTGACGCACACGGGTGGGGGCGCTCCGGCGGCGCCCGCGCCGAGCAGCGATGGCGCCCCGGTGGTATCCGGCGTCTCCGACCAGCGCCGCGCCGCCGACGCGCAGGAGCTGGCGCGCCTGCGCACGGCGTTCGACGAGTCGCTGTGGCAGCACGCCAAGGAGCTGGCCGAGACCCGGCGCACCGCCGCCGAAGCGCTCGAGGCCGAGCGCGCACGCAACGCCGAGGTGCAGTCCGTCCTCGCCTCGCTGGAGCAGGAACGCGATCGCCTGGCGACCGACCTTTCGAAGGCGCGCGGCGAGCTGGCCACGCTGGCCGACACCCGGACCGCGGTCGAGCAGCGAACGCAGGAGACGCGGCGCTTGCAGGAAGCGCTCGACACGGTGACGGCGGAAGCGACGCGTACCTCCGAGCAGCTCGCGGCGCTGCGGCAAACCCACGCCGAGCTGGTGGTGGAGCACGAGCGGGCGGCGCAGCAACAGGCGGAGCAGGGCGAGAAGGACGCGAACGCGCGCCGGCAGGATGCCGAGACCATTGCGACCCTGCGCGAGCGGGTCGCCGCGCTGGAGAGCGAGCACGACAGCCTGCGCCGGGTGACCGCGGAGCTGCGGGCGACGCACGAGCAGGCAGCGGCACAGCTGGCCACGGTGACCGCGGAGGCAGCCGGGCTGCGCGATCAGCTCGCCGACCGCACGACGGCGCACGACGTGCTGCAGGCTCAGCACGCCGAGCTGCGGGCTTCCTACGAGGCCCTGATGCAGAGCGCCGCCGCGGCGGAGGGTGCCTCGACCGACCTGCAGCGCCAGCTCGACGAGCAGACGGCCGCGCTGGCCGGGGAGCGCGACGAGCTGCGCCAGAAGTTGACCGGCGCCCTGGGACGTGCCGACGAGCTCACGCAGGCGCTCGCCGCCGCCCACGAGGAGCGCGACGGCAGCGCCGCCGCCGCCAAGCAGAGTGCCAAACGGCTCTCTCAGGTGGAGGAGACTCTGGCCGAGCTACAAGCCGAGCACGCGGCCGCCGTCGGTGATCTGCAACGCGAACGCGACCGGCTGGCGGCCGAGCTCCGCCTGTGGGGTGAGCGCGAGCCTTCCTGGGCGGCTCAGCTCGCCGAAATCTCCTCCCGGGCCGAGGCCGCCGAGGCCGAGCGTACGCGCCTGACCAAGTCGTTGGAGCAGGCCAAGGACGGGGCGCGCCAGCAGAAGGAGGCGCTCGAGCAGACGATCGAGGGCATCAACGGGCAGCTCGCCGATCTGCACGAACGCTACCGGAGCATCGAGGCCGCGCACGCCGCCTTGCAGAGCGACCGCGATCAGCTCGACGCGCTCTGCGGCGCGCTGCGCACCGAGCAGGAGAAGGCGAGCGCCGAGCACGACCAGGCGGTGGCGACGCGCGAGCGGCAGATCGAGGATTTGCAGGCCCAGCTCGCCGACGCGGTGGCGCGCTTCGAGCAGGACAACGGCGAGCGCTCCTCGCACACCAAGAAGCTGGCCAAGGAGCGCGACGCGTTGACCGCGGCGCGGCGCGAGCTCGAGCAGGCCCTGGCCGAACGGAGCGAGCGGGTGCAGCGGCTCGAGGCGGAGCTGGCGGAGGCGGTCGCGCTGCAGAACGGCGTGCGCGGCGACCTGGCCGATGCCGGGGCGCGCCATCAGCAAGAGGTCGGCGAGCTGCGACGCCAGGTGGCCGAGGCGCAGCGGGCGATCGAGGAGCTGCATCGCAACCGGGCCGAGGTGGTGGGGGAACGCGCCGCCGCCAGCGAGGCGGCCGAGCGGCTGGAGCGCGACGTCGCCCAGCTGCGCGCCGAGCTCGCCGCCGCGGGCGAGAGCCTGGCGCAGCATCGCGCCGCCAGCGAAGCCGCCGAGGCCGCCGAGGCCGAGCGGCGCACGGAGACCGAGGCCGCCCAGCGCGAGATCGCCGCCGGCCAGCAGCAGATCGCCGAGCGCAACCGTGAGCTGGCGGCGCTGCAGGCGCAGCTCGACGAGCTGTCGGCCACCGTGGATCAGGATCGCGCCGCACACCGCGACGAGCTGGAGCGGCTGGTCGGCGAGTGGAACGGCGAGCGCTCCGCCCTGGAGGCGCGCGCCGAGGAGCTGCAGCGCGAGCTCGAACGCGAACAGCAGGAGCACCGCGCCCTGGCCGAGGCCCTGGCCGCCGACGAGAGCCAGCCGGCCCTGGAGATCGAGCGGCACGCGATTCCCGGCGCCGACGACGTCGCCGACGAGGTTGACGGCGATGGCGACGAGGCGTCGTTGGACGACAGCCTGGTGATCGAGGCTATCGAGCGGACCGAGGACGAGGCCGCGGCCAACACCATCGCCGTCGTCGACGGCGAGCTGGGAGCGCCGATGCTCGAAGCCCTGGGCAGCGCCGGCTGGGAGACGATTGCCTGCGAGCCGACGGCGGAGGCAGTGGCCGGGCTGAAGCCGGAGACCCTGAGCGGCATCGCCCTCAACGTCATGGCCGGGGAACACGGCTGGCAGCGGGTCCGCGAGCTGCGGCAGCGAGAGGAGCTGCGCGCCGTTCCGCTCCTGCTCTACGGCAAGCCATCCGAGGGCAAGGGGTTCTGCTTCGGTCCCACCGACTGCGTGCTGTGGCCGAGCGCGCCGCAGAACCTCCTCGACGCCCTCGCCCGTCTGGCGCCGCGCGCCAAGCGCGTGCTGGCGATGAGCACCGACATCGACGTCGTCGCCGGCGTGCGCGAGCAGCTCACCGGCGCCGGGTTGTCGGCCGCCGTCATGCTCGACGGCAAGCAGGCGCTCGACCTGCTGCCGAGCGTCCGGCCCGACGCCGCGGTGCTCCACGTTTCGCCGAGCTGCGTCGACATCTTCCGCACCATCGCCGGCCTGCGCGCCCACAGCGAGGGCCTGCCGGTGATTCTGCTGATCGACGAGGAACCCTCCAGCCGTGACGCCAGCTTCCTGTCCGGCGGCACGAAGATCCTCGCCAACAAGGGCACGTTCTCCGCCGCCGGTGTTGCCGACGAGATGAGCCGGCTGCTGGGGGTTTGATCAAAAGAAGGTGAAAGGGAAAAGGTCAAAGGTCAAAGGGGAAAGCCAGAGAAGCTCTTGTTGCCCGACCTTTGACCTTTAACCTTTGACCTCTCTTTCTCTTACCGCCGCGCGCGCCACCTCGCGGTCGTCGAAGTGGACGCGGCGGTCGGCGAAGAGCTGATAGGTCTCGTGGCCCTTGCCGGCGATGAGCACCAGGTCACCGGGGCGGGCGAGGGTGATCGCCAGACGGATGGCCGCGGCCCGATCGGGCTCGGTGTGATGGCGATGCGCCCCCGGGTCGATCTCGTTCACCCCGGCGACGATGTCGGCGATGATCGCCTCGGGGTCCTCCGAGCGGGGGTTGTCGGAGGTGACGATGACGACGTCGCTCCGCCGCGCCGCAATTCGTCCCATCAGCGGCCGCTTGCCGCGATCGCGATCGCCGCCGCAGCCGAAGACGGTGATGAGGCGGCGCGGGTTCAGCTTGCGCGCGCTGCCGAGCAGGCGCTCCAGGGCATCGGGCTTGTGCGCGTAGTCGACCGCGACGCCGAAGTCCTGACCGCAGTCGATCAGCTCGAAGCGCCCCGGCACCGGCGGCGCGGCGGCCAGCCCGTCGCGAATCTGCGCCAGCGGGATGCCCAGGGCGAGGCCCGTGCCGACGGCGGCGAGGGCGTTGTACACGCTGTACTCGCCAAGGTGGCGCAGCTCGACCGCGAGCGAGCCGGCGGGGGTGTCGGCGGCGAAGGCCACGCCCCGCAGCGTCATCTCCAGGTGCCGTGCCCGCACCTGCGCCGCCGGTGCGGCGCCGTAGGTGAGCAGCCGGCCGCGGTTGACGGCGATGATGTGGGCGCTGGCGGGATCGTCGACGTTGACCACCGCCGTGGCCGGCTTGCCGCCGCTCTCCAGCTCCTCGAAGAGCCGGCCCTTGGCGCGGAGGTAGTGGTGCATGTCGGGGTGGAAGTTGAGATGGTCCTGGCTGAGGTTGGTGAACACGGCGACGTCGAAAGCGATGCCGGCGACGCGGCGCAGCTCGAGCGCGTGCGACGAGACCTCCATCACCGCCGCGGTGGCGCCGCTGTCGACGGCCTGGCGCAGGAGTCGCTGCAGCTCCGGCGCCTCCGGCGTGGTCTGCAGCGCCGGCCACGACTCGGCGCCGATGCGGTACTCGACGGTGCCAAAGCGCCCGGTGCGGTGGCCGGCGGCGGCGAGCACCGATTCGACGAAGTACGTGGTCGAGGTCTTGCCCGAGGTCCCGGTCACGCCCACCAGACGCAGCGCGCGTGAGGGATGGTCGTAGAGGCGGCAGGCGGTGGCGGCGATGGCGCTCCAGGCGTCGGCGACGCGCACCACCGTGGCGCCGGCGATCGGGGCGACGTCACGCTCGACGACGAAGGCGACGGCGCCGCGCTCGCGCGCCACGGGGATGAAGTCGTGTCGATCGGCGCGCGTCTCCCCGCCCTCGGTGCGATAGCCCGGCAGACAGACGAACGCGTCGCCGGGCTCGACCAGGCGAGAGTCGGTGCTCAGGCGCCGCACCTCGACGTCGAGCGGGCCGTGGTGGCCGAGGATCTCGACGTCGGCGAGCAGCGCGCGCAGGAGCATGGGCGGAGCGAGGACGGTGTCGGGCGATGGGAGACGGGCGCCGGGCGACGACGGTGCCCGCTCACCCATCTCCCGTCGCCCATCACCCGTCTGCCGTCTTCTCCTCCCGCAGCTTCTTGGCGACCGCGGGCACGGCCTTGAGGATCATGTCCAGCCGCGCGGTCTCCTCGTCGACGGCGGCGGCCAGCGCTTGCCGGTAGGTGGCCAGGGCGGCGTCGAGCTCGGCGGCCTTGTCGGCGATGATCTGGTCCTTGTCGTCGAGGCAGGCGTTGATCGGCTCGGCCAGCTTCTCGATCTCCTTCTCGCCTTCCTCGCCCAGCTTGCCGTTGATCCGTTCGGTCCACAGCGAGTGGAAGGCGAAGGTGGCCGGCACCTGGCGCCGCAGGCCGGCGGTGAGCATGTAGAGCTGATCGGCCAGCACCGCGGGCGAGGCGATCTTGCGGCGCGTCACCAGGGCGTTGAGCCGGACCAGGCGATCACGCAGGCGCTGCAGCCCCATCTCGTCGGCGAGCACGGTAATCGCGCGGGAAAACTCTGCGGATGTCAGTTCAGCCATGGGAATCCTCGTTGCGTCTCTTGCCTGCCGCGCCTGGAGCTGTCAACTCAAGCGTGCAAGGAGAGCGATGGCGATGCAAGACGGGTGGAGGACAATGGCGGTGGTGGGCTCGCTGCTTACCCTGCTGGCGAGCGGGCCGGCGCGCGCCGGCGACCTGGCGGCGCTGCGCCAGCGCGGCGTGCTGCGCGTCGGCACCACCGGGGACTACGCGCCGTTCAGCGTCGCCAAGGGCGATGCCTTCTCCGGGTTCGACGTCGACGTGATGGATCGATTGGCGCACGACCTCGGCGTACGGGTGCAGTACGTCCGCTTTCGCTGGCCCGATCTGATCGGGGATCTCGCCGCCGACGAGTTCGACGTCGTGGCCAGCGGCATCACCGTGCGCCCCGAGCGCGCGCTGGTGGGTCGCTTCACACGACCCTACGCCGAGACGGGCGCGGTGGCGCTGATCCGGCGCGAAGATCGCAGCCGGCTCGCCGATCGCGCGGCGCTCGATCGCCAGGGGGTGCGCATCGTGGTCAACCGCGGCGGGCATCTGGAGCAGGTGGCGCGCCACTTGTTCCGACACGCCACCGTCGAGCCGCTGGCCGACAACGCCAAGCTCGTCGAGCGCGTGCTGCTCGGCACCGCCGATGCCGCGCTCAGCGACACCGCCGAGGCACGGGTCTGGGAGCGCAAGGAGCTGGTCACCGTCGGCCCGTTCACCCGCGATCGCAAGGCGTTGCTGGTGCGCGGCGACGCGCCCGAGCTGCTCCAGGCGATCGACGGCTGGCTGCGGCAACGCGAGCGCGACCGTTGGCTGCCGCAGCAGCGGCGGAAGTGGTTCGGCAACGAGATGTTCGCCGCCGCCGGCGCCGACCGCGAGGCGGTGCTCGCCGACGTCGAGCTGCGCTGCCGCCTGATGCCGCTGGTGGCGGCGACCAAGGTCGCGCGGCAGCTGCCGATCTCCGTGCCGGCCCAGGAGCAACGCGTGCTCGAGCGCGCCAGGAAGCTCGCCCGCCAGGTCGGCCTCAGCCCCGCCGAGGTGGCGCGCCTGTTCGCCGCCCTGATCCACGCGGCCAAGGTGATCGAGACCAAGAGCGGCACCGATCCGCGTGCGCCGGCGCCGCCGCTGGAGCAGCTGCGCGCGGCGATCGGCAACGTCGACGACCACCTGATCCACCAGCTGCACGAGGCCGTGCGCACGGTCAAGCCGGACGAGTGGCGCGCCGGCGTGCGTGAAGGGGTGCAGGCGGATGGTCTGCCCGAGGCGGTGAAGGCGGAGATCGCCGACGCGCTGGCGAAGGTCCGCACCCTGGCCCGGGTGCCGTCGCGCCCGTCGCCCGTCGCTCCCGCGCCATCGAAGCCGGCTCCGACGGTGACCCATGGCGGGGGAAAGCCGTGACGGTGGCGGCCGCGGGGCGGACCAGGTTTCTTGCAGCCTGGACCTTGCTCGATTTGCGTCAAGTTTGGACGAGGCCCGAGGGGAGCGACCAACGGGAGCGTGGGGCGCCGCCCCCATCTCGCTGGGGCCGCAGCCGCCTCTCGACAGCGGGCTTTCGACTCTCCTAGATTGGGAGTCATGGCGGACGAGATCGTATCGCACACGAGCTTGAGCCCGATCGGCTTTCTCCGCCGCACGGCGGAGGTCTATCCCGACAAGGTCGCCGTGGTGGACGGCGACCGGCGCTGGACCTATCGCGAGTTTGCCGAGCGCGTGCGGCGCGCCGCCGGCGCCCTGCGGGCGGCGGGGGTGCGCCCCGGCGACCGCGTCGCCTACCTGTGCCCCAACGTGCCGGCTCTGCTCGAGGCCCACTTCGCCGTGCCGCTGGCCGGCGCGGTGCTGGTGGCGATCAACATCCGCCTGTCGCCGCGCGAGATCGCCTACATCCTCGATCATTCGGGCGCCAAGGTGCTGGTGGCCGATACCGAGCTCGCCGCGCCGCTGGCGCCGCTGCGCGCCGCACGGCGGGCGCTGGCCACGGTGATCCACGTGCGCGAGACGGCGGCCCCCGACCCGTTCGCGGGCGAGGAGTACGAGAGTGTCATTGCGCGCGCGGCCCCGGCGGATCTGCACGAGATGCCGGCCGAGGAGCGCGCGCTGCTGTCGATCAACTACACCAGCGGCACCACCGGCTCGCCCAAAGGGGTGATGTACACCCACCGCGGCGCCTACCTGAACGCCCTCGGCCTCTGCCTCGAGGTCGGTCTCGGGTTCGACGCGACCTACCTGTGGACCCTGCCGATGTTCCACTGCAACGGCTGGTGCTTCCCCTGGGCGGTCACGGCGGTGGGCGGCACGCACCTGTGCCTGCGCAAGGTGGAGGCGCCGGTGGTCTTCGACATGATCGAGGAGCACGCCGTCAGCCACCTGTGCGCGGCGCCCACCGTGCTCATCGGGCTCGCGCAAGACCCGCGCGCGGCGGCGCTGCGGCTGTCGCGCCCGCTCACCATCGCCACCGGCGGCGCGCCGCCGGCGCCGCAGGTGATCCGCAACGTCGAGGCCTTCGGCGCGCGCCTGGTGCACCTCTACGGCTTGACCGAGACCTACGGCCCGCACACCTTCTGCGAACGGCAGCCGCGCTGGGACGGGGAGTCGGAGGAGGGCCGCGCGCGCCTGAAGGCGCGGCAGGGCGTGGCCGGCATCACCGCGCTCGACGTGCGCGTCGTCGACGAGCAGATGCGCGACGTTCCCCGCGACGGCGAGACGCTCGGCGAGATCGTCATGCGCGGCAACAACGTGATGGCCGGCTACTACGACGATCCGGGGGCCACCGCGTCGGCCTTTCGTGGCGGCTGGTTCCACAGCGGCGACATCGCGGTCATGCACCCAGACGGCTACATCGAGATTCGCGACCGCAAGAAGGACGTCATCATCAGCGGCGGGGAGAACATCTCCACGGTGGAGGTGGAGCAGGTGCTCTACCAGCACCCGGCGGTGATGGAGGTGGCGGTCGTCGGCGTGCCGGACGAGAAGTGGGGCGAGGTGCCGAAGGCGTTCGTCACCCTCAAGCCCGGCGCCGCGGCGTCGCCCGAGCAGATCATCGACTTCTGCCGCGAGCGCATCGCCCATTTCAAGTGCCCCAAGGCCATCGCCTTCGGCGAGCTTCCCAAGACGTCGACGGGCAAGATCCAGAAGTTCGTCCTACGCGAGCGCGAGTGGCAGGGACGAGAGAAGAAGGTCAACTGAGAGGAGGACGCATGACAGCAACCGACGTCGACAGCAGGATCATCGAGATTCCCGGGCCCGCGGGGTCGGTGCGCGCCTTCGCGGCGCGGCCGCAGGGGGGCGGACCGTACCCGGCGGTGATCGTGATTCAGGAGTGGTGGGGCTTGAACGACCACATCAAGGACGTGGCGGCGCGCTTCGCGCGCGAGGGCTACGTGGCGCTGGCGCCCGACCTCTACTCGCGTCTCGGCAACAAGGTCACCGCCGACCCGAACGAGGCCGGGCAGCTGATGATGAGCCTGGAGAAGAAGGACGGTGTGGAGGACCTGCTGGCGGTGGTGAAGCATCTGAAGTCGGCGGCCGGGGTGAAGGCCGATCGCATCGGCGTTACCGGCTACTGCATGGGCGGCAGCTACACCACGTTGCTCGCCTGCCACAGCGCCGACGTCAAGGCGGCGGCGGCCTTCTACGGCGAGGTCCCCGACGACGACACCCTGGCCCGGCTCCACTGCCCGCTGCTCTACGTCTACGGCACGGAAGACGGCTGGATCCAGCGCAAGGACGTCGATCGTTTGCGCGAGACCCTGAAACGTCACGGCAAGACGGCCGAGGTGCAGATCTACGCCGGCGCGCCGCACGCCTTCTTCAACGATACGCGGCCGGACGTGTACCGTGAGAAGGAAGCCCGGGACGCGTGGCAACGCATGCTGGCGCTGTTTCGCCAGCAGCTCGCCGGCTGAGCGAGCGACCGAGGAGGAAGACATGCCGATCGCAGGCGCGAAGGGGCCTCCGGCGAAACCGGTGAAGACGCGACCGCCGGAGTTGTTGCGCAAGCTGATCGAGGTGGCGATGGAGCTCGAGCGCCGAACGATGCAGCTGTACTGTCGCTTCGAGACGCTGTTCCCCGAGCCCGACGAGGTGCGCGCCTTCTGGTTCGACATGGCGCAGCACGAGTCGCGGCACTTCGGCGCCCTGGCTCTGGTGGCGGGCCTGCTCGACAGCGCGCCGCAGCGCCGCTTGCCGGCGGCGCCGAGCCTGACCCGCGAGCACGTGGTGCGCTTCCGCGAGCTGCTGGAGCAGGCCGAAGCCGAGGCGGAACGCGGCCCCTCGCTCACCCGCGCCTTCGAGCTCGCCCTCGAGATCGAGGGCTCGGAGATCGAGGACCTGGTCCTCGATCTGCTCCAGCTCCTCAAGGGCGAGACCGAGCGCGAGCGCGCCGTGCAGACGCTGATCCACGACCTCGGGGATCTCAGCTACATGATCGAGAAGTACGGCAAGAGCCGGAAGCTGCTGACGCAGGCGGACCGACGCATCGAGCAACAGCTGCAGCGGCTGAAGGGGGCGACGGGCCGGCCGGCGGCGCGCAAGCGGCCGACGCGGGTGAAGTGAGGCGACGACTCAGCTCTGGTGAATCTGCTGGGCGAGGTAGTTCTGCTCGCCGACCTGGGCGAGCAGATCGAACTGCGCCTCGAGCCAGTCGACGTGCTCCTCCTCCGAGGTGAGGATTCCCTCGAGCAGCTCGCGCGTGCCGTTGTCGCCGACCTCGACGGCGAGGGCGATGGCCTTGTTCAGCCGCGCCACCGCCTCGGTCTCCAGGCCGTGGTCGAGCTTGAGCTGCTCCGGAACGGTCTCGCCGACCTTGACCTTGCCCAGCCGCTGCACGTTGGGCACGCCGTCGAGGTAGAGGATGCGCTCGATCAGCTCGTCGGCGTGCTTCATCTCGTCGATGGCTTCCTTGCGATCGAACTCGGCCAGGCGGCGGTAGCCCCAGTTCTGGCACATCTTGGCGTGGATGAAGTACTGATTGATTCCGGTCAGCTCGGCGGTCAGGATCTCGTTGAGCGCTTCGATCACCTTGGCGTTGCCCTTCATTGTCTCTCCTCCTCCGCCGCGGCCCGACGGATGGCGGCCGGTCAGACGCCGGTGCTCGGTGGGGCGTCGGTGGCCGTCGGCTCTGCGGGAGGATTATGGGCGGCCGGCGAGAGGCTGTAAAGGAGGGCGGTGACTTCCTCGCGGCACGGGCCGCAACAGCTCCCGGCGCCGGTGCGGCTAGCGATGGCGGCGGCGCTGCGGACGCCTTCCTCGACGATGAGCTTTTCCAGCGCGCGGTCCGTGACGCCGAAGCAGTGACAGACGATCATGGTGTCGATGCCTCCCCGGAAGTTCTCTCACCGGGGACTATACGGATTTTGAAAGTCATTATCAATACCCTCCCGCAAGAAAAGAGGCCGAATCGTAGGGCGGGCACCGCCCGCCTCCGTATGCCGGCGAGCGCCCCGCCGCGGCGGGCACTGCCCGCCCCACGGAGAGATCCGCGGTCGCACCGACATCGCCTCAGAGGTCCCGGGGCGCGAAGCCCCAGGCACGCAGGATGGCCGCCTCGTCGTCGGCGCTCATCGCCTTCTTGAAACGCGCGCCGGAGCGGCCCTTGACGCGGCGCTCGCACTCGGGCCAGCTCGCGTGACGCATGGGCTTGTCGTCGACGACGCTGAGGTAGGAGTAGGCCGGTACCTTGGTCTTGCCACCCGTGGGACCGCCGCCGGTGCGCCGGGGAACGCCGGTGTCCTCGGGCAGATCCAGCACCGCGACGGGGTAACGGAGCAGGGGGCCGTCGTAGAGCTCGGGGCGGCGGCGGAGGGCGAAGTCGTTGGCGATCTCGTCGACGCGCTCGTTGCCCGGGATGCCGGTGTGCCCGCGCACGTAGTGCCACTCGACCTCCCCCTTGGGGCGCGCCGCGACGAGATCGGCGAGGGCCTCCCACAGTGGGCGGTTGAGGACGTCGTTGCCCTCGGCCGTCTTCCAGCCACGGCGGCGCCAGGCGAAGATCCACTCGCGGATGCCGCGGATGACATAGGTCGAGTCGGTGTAGAGCGCCACCCGGCCGGGTGTCGCTCGGAGATGGCGCAGCGCCTCGATCGGGCCGGTGAGCTCCATCTGGTTGTTGGTGGTGTGGATGGCGCCGCCGCCGAGCTCGGTGACGTGACCGCTCGGGGTGACGATCACCACGCCCCAGCCCCCCGGCCCCGGGTTGCCCTTGGCCGCGCCGTCGGTGAACACAACGATCGGTTGCTCCTGCATGCCCGCGCTCTGGTCGACTGCCTGTGCCCGGTTTGCGGCGAGAGTGCAACCCGGCGCCGCCTTCCCACAGCGCGGGCTGCGCCCGCAACCCATGTCGGGTGTCTGGCGTCGGGCGTTGGGCGTGGTCGGTCGCGAGAATCTTCGCGCCGCACGCAGATTTTCGGAAATAGCAGATCAGAACCCGAACGCCGTGCCGAGCATGAGCGTATTCACGTTCGACTCGTGCGGCCGCGCCGGCAGGTAGTTGGTCACGCCGGCGAGGCTCT